>NZ_JBXAFB010000005.1:0-364298 GCF_058792595.1 Cytobacillus sp. MT66 | reverse complement strand
TTCTTTAATTAAAGACATAACAAAACCCGAATAACGTCCCTTTTTTAAGGGTGTCCATTATTCGGGTTATAGTTCACTGTCCCCGTGTCCTATCACCGTGTTTTCAGTATTGCTCCGTTCTTTTAAAACTAAATACGGCTAATCCAAAAAAGATGATACATAAGATGATGGTAAAGGATAGCGTTAATAATAGATGGTCTTGTGCTGGTTGACCCGTTAGTAGAATGGTTGCGTGTTCACTTAAATTGGCCGGGCTCCATTTCATAAACTTTGGCAGCAGATTCGTTACTAGCGATAATGCCCCTAAAAATAAAATACTGAATCCCGCGATGGCTCCATTCCCTTTAAAGATGGTCCCCATCAAAATGGTAAAAGACACGATGAGAACAATCCACAGACTATATATAAGGAAGCTTTGCAGAACGATGAGCCAATCAACAGATGAAAACAATAAATTTGTATAATACCACGTCAGAAAATAGCTCGCAAACAAGGATAGGATGGCAATGATCAATTGGCCTAACCATTTACTTGAAACGTATTGTAATGCTGAGACTGGACGTACCATGACTAGTGTTACTGTGCCGTTCGACTTTTCATTCGAAATGACCCCCATCGTTGCTAAGACGATGAGAAGTGTCCCGATGGTCCCATATTGAGATAGAGTACCTGCCAAAACTTCCGATCCGGTTGGAGTAGGAATGGAAATCGTTGCCCCTTCTGGTAGATTACCAGCATGTTCAATAATTTCTGGCATGTAATAGCTTGTAATGGGTTGGGTAATACCAATAATCATAAAGACAATTGGGAGCCAGATCCACTTCCCGTTTTTGCCGCTCTCCATCATTTCTTTTTTCCATAATACGTACAAGGTTCTCATTGTTCCATCACCTTCATATAGGCATCTTCTAAAGAGTCCTGAAGTTTTTCAAATCGTTTTATTGTTAGACCTTTTTCCATAATGGCAGACAAAAGTTCATTCGAATGGGAGTTTCCTTCACTAACAAATAGGATCATACTGCTATCTGTAACAAACTCCATTTTTTCAACATGGGGAAGGTCAGAAAGTTTATCCTCAATCGGTTCCTCCGTGTGCACCTTTACAGCAGAGGTAATAAAGGCTTTTCTTAATTCTTCTAGCGTATTATCCCATTTAATTTCTCCGTCTTTTAGCATAATGACTTTATCACAAACCTGCTCGGCATCATGCAAAACATGAGTGGAGAAAAGGATGGTCATTTTATCCTTTAATTTGGTTATTAATTGTAGGACATCACGCCTGCCAGCGGGATCTAATGCAGACACTGGTTCATCTAATATCAGCAGTTCAGGGTCGTTTAATAAGGCTTGTGCTAATCCTAACCGCTGTTTCATTCCTCCTGAAAAACCGCCAATTCGTTTCTTTCTTACAGCTGATAAGCTAACAAACTGTAAGACCTCATCGATTTTCTCTTTTAGCTGCTGTTTGGGGATATGAGACAATTCGCCCGAAAACTGTAAAAATTGAACCGGTGACATCCAGTTAAAAGAGGAAGGATGCTGCGGTAAGAAACCAATTTTTGACCTGTAGTCTTTTTCATTAAATTGTTTAAACTGTATCGAACCGCTTGACGGTGTAAGGAGACCAGCTAGCATCTGGAGAGTCGTTGTTTTACCAGCACCATTTGGACCTAGTAAAGCAATACATTGGCCTTCCTCAATTTGAAAAGAGATTTTTTTTACAGCAATATGGCTTTTATACTTCTTTTCAAGTTCATTTATCTGCAAAAGCATGAAACATTCTCCTTAATCATTTTTTCTTCCAATGACAAAGTAAAGAATCGGACCTAAAATATTGATAAAAATAATGATTAAAAACCACAGCCACTTGGGTCCGTTTGTTTCCTCTTGGCGCAAACAACTTATGATCGCCGTAACCATTAAGATCAGCTGCAGTACGATGATTGGTGCAATAATTGCCCAGTTCAGTTGCAGGAATTCCCCCATCAAATTCAATCCTTTCTGTTTCGTTTGTGATGACGCCTTATAACAAAAAACCAATAAAAAATTGCCGGAAGCGGAAATTGAATCAATCCCCAAATTCCCCAGAACCAGGCATAGCTATTGCGCTTTTTTGCATCAATAAAAAGAAGAATGCTTTGCGTTAACAAAATTGGCGAGAGAAGAATGAGTACCAGTAATTCCTGATTAGTCATTGCCATCCCTTCCCTTCACGCCTGCTGAGGAAAACATAAATAACAGGCCCCATTAGAGCAGCACACACCTGGATGTACAGGATCGTTTGCACACTTTTTAACATCGCTGTAACGAATAGACCTAAGATGAAAACCGCTGTCAAAATAAAAAGAGATAACTCTTTTTGAAAGGCTCTTTTTCGATGGAGTTTATATAAATGAAGCTGCTCTTGAATGTCATGCTGCTTCATCTGGGGGGTTCCAGCAATAGCATCGATACTTTCCCAATCCCCTTTCAGCATCTTCACCATTTCACTCTCTTTATCGTGATTGTCCATCCTCTTTCCACTCCTTTCGTATGTACTTCAACCCATTATGAACCCGAGATTTTATCGTTCCTGCCTTTACGCCAAGCATCGTACCGATTTCCTCATACGAATATCCGTAATAATGCCGCAGTAAAATAGGAATTCGTACGTCCGCGTCAAGATTGTTAAAATCCGTAAAATGATCACTCCATTCGATTCCTTTTGATCGAGCGACCCAATCTAATTGCCTGGACAGCGACGCTTTCACTTGTTTAACCCACTTGTTTTCGCGTTTCTTCCTGCGCAACGAATCAATGTATAACCTGGAGGCAATGGAGATCATCCAAGAAGAAAATTTACTTTCCCCTTTAAAGGCATGCAAATGGTTATAGCATTTTAACATCGTATCTTGAGCAAGATCTTTACTTAATTCTTCTTGCAGGGTCAATTTCAGCAAGTATTTATATAAGAACGGATAATATTGCTGATACAGTAAAGAAAAGGCTGTATCATCACCATGTTTCGCTTTGTTAATTAGTTCTTGTTCTGTGTCTATATCCATTTACATGCCCACCTCCTTTTTGCTGTCAGTTATAGGACGTTTAAATGGGTAAAAGCGTTCATTTTATTTTAAAAATATAATCTCATCACGTAAAAGGTGCTGTCACTCCCCGAAGGGACTGGCACTTAGTCCTTCAACATTGCTTCAAAAAATAGCTACAAATGCGCGCCTTATATCCTTTCACCTGATAATTCGCCATTAAATATCCCAAATAGTCCCTTGTTCTTCCTCAATCGAATGTCTCCTACGCCTTTTAATTAAGAATAAATTTAGGTATAATGAATGTATAATAAAAAAGACTGGACGCCCAAAACGCCCAGTCGACTTGCAACGTCATACCGCATGAAGAACGGTTGACCGGAAGAATATGAAGATTTAAAAAAGAAGTAATCTACCCTACTCTTTGGTCGGAGCGGAGGGCGATTACTTCTTTTTTCTGTTGGTGACAAGTGCGATAATGGCTAAAACTCCTGTTAATGCCGTAGCCAAGAAAATGCCAAATTGAAATAGCATGTTAATTGCTTCGAATGTCACCATGTAAAACACCCCCTTTCTAACACAGGGAGTGCCAACCGCCCATCGCTTTATGAAGTTGCAATCTAATAGTATCACAATTCTTACTATTCTACCCGACAAACAAGAACACACGTTCTCTATTTAATAAAAATAATTTACACTAGCTATCAATCACAAATCAATACTAGAATCCTATATACCTAGAAAAAGGAAAGAAGCACACGGTGTTCCCGTGTACTTCCTTAAACCACTTTAATATAAAAATAAATATCCTGACCGTCTTTTTCCGGATCCGTTACTAGCTCGTACCCGTGTTTAACAGCTTCTTCAGGTACACTTCGGAAGGATTGCGGACAATCCGCAATGACTTCCAGCACTTCACCGATTCTCATATTTTTTAGCGCATCCAGCGCATAAATGACTGGGTATGGTCAAGGCTCACCGCGAATGTCTAATGTATAGTCAATTTCAAGTTCTTGTGACATTAATTATACCTCCTTTGTTGTCAATTGAGGCGCTTTTTCTCTTTTGATTCCGCTGCCATAACGGAATCGTTTTTCCCACCAGTGGGAGAGTAATAGCCAAGCAACCAGCATGATAAGCGTACCAATAAGTGCACCTGTTGGTCCCCAGACTTCAATTAAATTCACAGCTGGCCATCCTTCACCAAGTGCGTTAAAGATGCCGAAGTGATCCCAGCCATAGGCAAGAATAGTGGCACCTACAATATTACCTGCTCCTACCACCCAGAAAAGGACCTGCCCTTCCATGGCACGGTACATCATGCCTGTTTCACAGCCGCCGGCAAGAACAATGCCAAATCCAAATAACAGACCGCCAATGACCGTACTTGGAGCTGCGATTTTAATGATCTGAGCAGCACCAGTTTGAATATAAAAAAACGTGACAACCACACTGACGATCATACCGACAGCTATGGCTTTTGACATAACGGCACGTCCGCTGATCCACATGTCGCGAAAAGCTGAAGTAAAGCAAATTTGTCCGCGTTCAATTAAAATCCCAAACAGAGCACCAGCAATTGCACCCGCTCCGAGCATCGGCTTGCCTGCTGCAAATAAGTAAACCACAATGCCTATATAAGCACAAGCGACAAGTGCTCCTATGATTGGCTGGACTTTAGTGCTTTTCTTTTTTGAATTCACGACTCGTTTTGCACCCTTCGTGAGAGTAGGTTTTCCGAGCCACCATTTCGTATTCACCACTTTGACGCCCAAGTATGTTCCAATGGCTGTCATCACCATGAAGATCCAAGCATGGAAAGAAAATTGTGGAACTCCTGTGAAAAAAGCAGCCAAGTTACAGCCAAGAGCTAACCGTGCTCCAAATCCAGCAATAATGCCTCCAGCAAAGCCCTGCACATAGCGGCGTTTTTGTCTTGGCGTACGAATTTTAAAGCTGTTGCTAAGAAGAATCATCATCAGTGCTCCAACAAGCATTCCGATAACAATCCATCCATCTGAACGGCTGATCGGGGTCCCCTCAATATGTACGAGACCAAAATAAGCCCAATTTGACACATCTACTCCAAACCACTGGAGAATATGTCCTCCAAATCTAGTAAACTCTCCGGTAACAGCCCAAACAGTTCCGGTCACACTAAAGTACAAGGCACTGATAAGTCCTGCAAGACTAATCGCCATATAAGGATTCCAATACTCCTTGAAAATCTTTTGATACAGATTCACGTTGATCTGCACCACCTTTCATAAAAAATGGGATGCCAGATATTTGAGGCATCCTCCTTTGTTCTTTAATAAATTTCTGCAAAAATAATTACATTGATTATTTTAGCACATATAAGAATCGTGTGGACGACCTTCTTTCGTAATCCTCTTTTTTCTAAATTTGAGGAGAGGACACAGGGACAGGCACCTTGTCCTTACATTTTTGGAGCTTCCATACCAATCTTAGCCCATTCTTCTTTGGATGGACCGTATAGACCTGGAACGGTTAATCCTGCTTGACGCATAAGAATGGTCATTTGTCCTCGATGGTGAATTTGATGCTGGATCATAAAAAATAAAAGTTCGGAATTTGACATCCTTTGTCCAAAGAAATCCCTGGCTTCACCAAGATTTTTATCAGTCCATTGATTTTCTATAGCTTGAGCCAAAGCACTTCTTGCCTTTTCATAGCTCTCAGAGATGAACTTGGCTGAAGTTGGAACAGGATAATCTTGATTAGGAGCGTCAAAGGAAAGACCTGTTCGAGATGTGATAACACCAATTGCTGTTACTGTATGCCAAGCGATTCTTCCCAATGTCCAATTATCAGGTGTTACCTCTTGGGTTAAGGATTCATCTGTAAGCTGATCAAGAATCTTCTGAGTAGCATCAGCTTCAAAATTCCATAACGTAAAAAAGCCATCTAATGTTTGAAACATATTCATCCTCCTCACTTAAATACTCCACAAATATATTCTACATTTATCAAAAGATACCTGTTAATAGACACGGGGACAGGCACTTTGTCCTTCACCTAAATAACGGATAAAGGATGGACACGGTGCCTGTCCCTCTGTCCTCCTTTGTATTTTCACAAATATTCAGAAATGTTATAATAAGGGAAACTATTAGAAGAACGGAGGCAGCAATTAAACATGTATGAAAGAAGAATTATAGGTATTTTCACTTGTCCTGAGGCTGGAAATCCGATGGAGCCTAAGGAAGAGGTACATGCTGTTCCAGGAAAAGGACTTGTTGGGGATCGATATTTTAATGGGACTGGATATTACTCGCATAAACAAGGAGCTGATCGGCAGGTAACCCTTATTGAAAGTGAAACCTTTGAAGCCATACGCCGAGATTTTGGAATAGAGTTCGAGCCTAGAGAGAGCAGACGCAATATTATCACAGAAAATGTAGCTTTAAACCATTTGGTTGGCAGGGAATTCAAAATTGGAGAAGTGGTACTTCGAGGTGTACGCCTCAGTTTTCCTTGTGATTACATAACAAAGCTTACTGGAAAAAAGGTTTTTAAACCGTTGGTTCATCGCGCCGGTCTTAATGCAGAAATTCTTACCGAAGGGAAAATAAAGGTTGGGGATACGTTAGAGTTTTTATAATATGGACACAGGCACTTTGTCCTTTGCGGAAATAACAGATAATGGATGGACAAGGTGCCTGTCCCCCTGTCCTGCTACGTCTACATCCTTCTGATCCTGTCAATAATGGGTAACCATAAAGGACAGATCAGGAGTTGACGGAAGAGGAATGCGAAGGATATTTTTAATGGCTTGGGTAACGGTTATGTGTATTGGGGTATTTACGAAGGACGTTCATGCATTACTGTTAGAAGGACATATTTCTTTTGACATGAATCCTAGTCCTTCTTCCGATATATATTTTCCAGTTTACCCCCTCGCACAGGCTAGTGTTTTTGAGATGATCGGTCATTCCCTAATGTTTACTATCTTAACCTATTTATTATTTATAAATGTTCAAAGATTAACTACAGCTTTCATTATTGCCTTGTCTTTTGCAATCATGACAGAGTTGCTGCAGCCCTTTTTTGGTCGAGGGGCTGATGCTTATGATATTGTTGCTGATCTCATCGGGATTTCCCTTGTTGTCTTTTTCTGTTTCATTGAAAAAGTTTTACACAAGAGTTCTACATCTTCTCTGGATAAAAATTAAATGTTCCCAGGGCCGACAATACACGGACGGTTCCCCTGTTTTAAAAACGCGAACCGCCCCCGTGTTGAAGCCACTAATTAAGATACTTACCCAAAATCTCCTTAAAAAGCAAATTTAAATCTTTATTTTTCTGCTTCTGCAGCCATTCCACCTGGTCAATGGGATTGATTAAAACGTCATAACTTCATAAATCGGCATAATAAAACCCCCAAGAAAATAATTCTTGAGGGTTACAGGAGTTAAACATTCATTGTTATTTAATCATTAGCTCTTTTTCAAGTGCCTTCTCAACAGGGATATATTCATACCCAAGGTCCCTAGCTACAGCTTCATAAGTAATTTCCCCATTTGCTGTATTAACGCCAAGTTTTAACGCATTGTTATCAATTATAGCTTTACAGATTCCTTTATTAGCAATCTGTAAAGCATAAGGGATGGTTACATTTGTTAGCGCAATTGTTGATGTCCTCGGAACAGCTCCAGGCATGTTGGCAACGGAATAGTGAACAACTCCATGCTTTACGAATGTTGGGTTATCATGAGTGGTTACATGGTCACTTGTCTCAACAACACCGCCTTGGTCAATAGCAACATCAACGATAACAGATCCAGGCTTCATTGTTTTAACCATCTCTTCTGTTACAAGCTTTGGAGCTTTAGATCCCGGAATTAATACAGCGCCAATTAAAAGATCTGCTTCTTTCACGGCCTCTGCTATATTGAAAGGATTAGACATTAAAGTCTTAATCTGGTTTCCAAATATATCATCCAATTGACGTAAGCGATCTGCACTTAAATCGATAATGGTCACATCGGCACCTAATCCAATAGCCATTTTGGCAGCATTAGTTCCTACAATTCCGCCACCTATAATCGTTACTTTTCCGCAGCTTACACCTGGGACACCCGCAAGAAGAATCCCCTGGCCTCCATTCGTTTTTTGGAGAAATTGAGCACCTATTTGCGCAGCCATTCGTCCCGCAACTTCACTCATTGGAGTCAGGAGTGGGAGTGTACGTCCAACAGCTATTGTTTCGTAAGCTAGGGCAGTCACACGTTTTTCCTTCAAGGCTTTTGCTAATTCAGGTTCAGCTGCTAAATGCAGATAGGTAAACAGAATTAAACCTTCACGAAAAAATTGGTATTCGCTTTCTAAAGGTTCTTTTACCTTTAAGATCATTTCCGACTGGTCCCATACGTCCGCAGCGTTATCTATGATTTCAGCTCCTGCATTTAAATAATCCTCGTTAATGAATCCACTGCCGATCCCAGCATCCTTCTCAACTAACACTCTGTGACCGTTTTTTATAAACGAAGTAACCCCAGCTGGTGTTATAGCTACACGATTTTCATTATTTTTTATTTCCTTGGGTATACCTATAATCATTACAGGCCCTCCTAGTTTCTTATGTAAACCCTATACATAAAGCCAATGTTTCCTTAGAGTAGTGAGAAGCGGCTATTTTCATGTCGAAATTTGCTTTGCGTATATTTTCGCATTTTATCGATGACATCCTTGTAAAACTCTGATAATTAGACTAATACCTTCGTTTAATTATTGTAGTTAATTAAAACGGAAATAAACTTTGTTTCCAAATACTCTTCTATCCCTTGGAAGCCACCTTCTCTGCCTATACCACTTTCTTTTACTCCCCCAAAAGGACCTTGAACAACAAAAGGAGCCGAATCGTTGACACCAACAATTCCAAACTCTAATTTTTCTGAAACCCTATGCATACGACCAAGATCCTTTGTATAGAAATAGGATGCAAGTCCATAGTTAGTATCATTTGCTTTTTTAATCACTTCATCTTCTTCAGTAAACCTGATTAGAGGGATTACAGGACCAAATGTTTCTTCGGATAAAACTTTCATTCCTTCTTTAGTTTCTGTCAGAATAGTTGGGGCATAAAAGTACCCATTAGCATACTCTCCATCTACTAATCTACTTCCTCCACAAACAATCTTTGCCCCTTTATTAATGGCATCTGTTACGTGATCATGTGTTTTATTAATACCCTCTTCACTAACCATAGCTCCAATATCCATATCCTCATTTATTCCATTTCCTACTTTTAATGAAGAAACTCGTTTTTTTAGGCGCTCTGCAAATACTTCATATATTGAGTCATGTACAAAGATTCTATTCGGGCAGACACATTGTTGTCCTGTAGAAGCAAATTTACTTTTAACTAAACCTTCCACCGCAAGATCTAAATCAGCATCTGGAAAAATGATAAAAGGAGCATGTCCACCTAATTCCATGGAAACCTTTTTTACTGTATCTGCGGATTGACGGATAAGGATTTTTCCAACTTCAGTAGATCCTGTAAAAGTAATCTTCCTAACATCATGACTTTCCATAAAGGCACTTGCGATTTCAGTCGCTTCACCTAAAACTAAATTCACAACTCCCCGAGGAATTCCCACCTCTTCAAATACTTTGAATAATTCAACAGATGATAACGGGGCCTCGGGAGCCGGTTTTAAGATAAGTGTACAGCCAGCCGCAAGAGCAGGTGCAAACTTTCTTGCTGTCATAGATAATGGAAAGTTCCAAGGGGTGATAGCAGCAACTACTCCGATTGGTTGCTTAATCGTTGAAATACGTTTTTGGGGGTCTGAAGTTGGAATCGTATTTCCATATGTTCTTCTTCCCTCTTCCGCAAACCAACGAAAAAAGTTAATGGCAGATTGTACTTCATATAAAGCATTGTGAATAGATTTTCCCATTTCCATTGTGATGATTTGAGCAAAATGATTTTTTCTATCACTAAGCTTATCAGCAACTAGATTCAAATACTTTGCACGCTCCTCTGCTGTAGTTGCAGCCCAAGTTGAAAAAGCATTTTTTGCTGCCTTAATGGCATCTTCTGTTTGTTGTTTATCTACTAAAAATACTTTATCCACTAATTCACCAGTAGCAGGGTTGTACACATCTAGATGATTATTCGTTTGTATCCACTCACCATTAATATACACCGGATTCATCTCCCTCTTTTTCTAACAAATGACCATTTAAATCTTAAAGTTAACCAAGATATCCGAATTATATTTAAATAGTTAACTCACCAGCTTTTTTAACAGCTATTAAAGAAATCATCTCAAACATTAAATTAGCTGCTAAAGAAGCTGTTATTTGTCCGCTATCATATGCAGGTAGTACCTCAACTAAATCAGCGCCTATTATATTCAATCCCGCTAGTTGACGTAATATCCAAATGGCTTCCCTGCTTAAAATACCGCCTACTTCTGGGGTACCTGTTCCTGGAGCGAATGCAGGGTCTATAAAATCAATATCAAACGATATAAATACAGGCTTATTCTTTATTCGATTTTTAATTTGTTGAACTAGTTTTTCAAATCCGATCTGAATGATTTCTTCTGTTGTCACAACATCAAACCCAAGTTCTTTTGCTTTCTCTAAATCATTAGTGCCTGAGATAGAGCCTCTCATGCCAACTTGAATCGAATGAAATGTGTCGATTAATCCTTCTTCTACAGCTCTTCGGAAAGGTGTAGCATGGGTATATTTTTGGCCGAATGTTGTATCCCATGTATCGCTGTGTGAATCAAACTGTAGCAAAGCTACTTTTCCGTATTTTTTAGACGCTGCTCTTAGTTCTCCAAGTGTAATAGAATGGTCGCCGCCCATAATAATTGGAATAATTCCTTTTTCAAAAATAGGTGTTAACTCTTTCTCTATTGAATCATATGTTTCATGTATAAAACCTGGGGTCGTAGGTATGTCACCATAATCTATACCAGATAAGTAATCGAATACTCCTATATTGTGATACTGCGAAGCTGTACGTATGAGTGCCGAGGATTCTCTGATAGCCCTCGGTCCAAAACGTGCACCTGATCGAAAAGTCTGACCACTATCAAAAGGAATACCTGCAACAATGAAATCAACATCTTCTATTGTTTGGACACTCGGTAAGTTCATAAAGGTTGATATCCCACTAAACCTTGGTACCATTAGTGATTCACTAGGCGGACGATACTTCATATCAATTCACCTCGTACTCCATTTATTTATCGCGCTTCTCTAAATCCTCTCCTACTTTGGAAGCTGTCTTATGCTGTATTCACCATTTTTTAATTGCCTTATCATTTCCTGTAGGGTAATACAAATCCACCATTTGCAATTTTAAATGTGCAGGGAACAGTCACAACGGTAAGACAGATGGTAAATGACGTGACACTGCTCCCCGCATATTTGCATAACATTGTGGGGTACACCATGCTTTTTATATGTTAATTATCATCTTGACGATTCAGAGGTCATTCAAGATCGACAATCGTTACATCTGTCCTGAAACCTGCAGCAATAAGATCAACCGAACTTCTTTTCAAAGGAAGTGATCGAATCATCAATGATATTAATCATTTCTTCGATCTCTTGCTTATTGATGACAAGTGGTGGGGCAATTGCAACAATTTCGCGATTAGAGCCAAGTCCACCCCTAAGGATCAGTTTACGTTCAAAGCATTCATTGACTACGGCAGTACCGGGCTGAATAGAGTCATCAAAAAGTTTGTTGTTGTCTCTATCCTTGTATAGATCAAAAGCTGCTAATAGACCTATCCCCCTTGCGCGCGTAACACTCCAATGATGGTTCTCTAAATACCTTAATCCTGCCTTTAACTCATGTTCCATGTCTTTTACATGGTTGAGAATACCTTCCCTTTCAAGAATTTCGATATTTTTCAATCCGACCGCACAGGCTGTGGGATGTCCGCTATATGTGAAACCGTGGGCAAGAACACCATCATATTCCACGATCGTATTCCGAATTTTTTCGTTCATCATAACTCCACCCAGCTGGGAATAGCCGCTTGTAATCCCCTTCGCAATACACATGAGGTCAGGAACAACATCCCAATTCTCTACACCGAACATTTTTCCAGTACGTCCGAACCCACAGATAACCTCATCGGCAATAAATAATATATCGTATTCATCACAAAGCTTTCGTACAGCTTGTAAATACCCATCTGGAGGGATATGAACTCCTCCTGCTCCTTGTACAGGTTCAATAATGACGGCAGCAATCGTATCCGAACCTTCTTGTTCAACAATACCCCTAATAGAGCCCTCATAATTCGGGTCACTCTTATCTCCCAATTCACAATTAGTTAAATGAGACTTTGCACGAAGCACACCGTCTATATTTGAACCTGAAAAATTATGAAAGGATGGGATAGCTGTTGCCGTTTGCGCAGCAACAGTCACACCATGATAGGCATTTTCTAATGCTATAATTTTGGTTTTATTAGGCTGTCCTCTTAAACTCCAATAAAACCGAGACAACTTGATGGCAGTATCATTTGATTCAGAACCGCCAGAAGTATAAAAAACAGCATTTAAATCACCTGGAGCAATAGATGCTAGTTTATTAGCAAGTTGAATGGCAGGTTCATTGGAGAATCCCTGAAAAGAAGAGGAAAATGCCATTTTTGACATTTGTTCCTTTGCAACTTCGGCAAGCTCTTTTCGACCATGACCTAAGTTCACATTCCAAAGCATAGACATCCCGTCGATATAGGTATCACCATTCGTATTTTTAACTTTAACGCCATTACCTTCAGAAAAAATAATGCTAGAGCCTTGCTCAACTTGTACTTTTGGTGAAGTCGTTGGGTGTAGGTAGTGGTTTTTATCAAGTTCTACCAATTCACTAGTTTTTTGGTTTTGATTTTGAACTTTACCAATCATGGTATGCCTCCTAGTATATTACAGTAATAAAATCTCCATATTTTTATTAAATGATTAAATTAGAACGGTGTGATTCATCTGTATATTTCAACACCCAAGGATTTGCATTTCCCAGCATTAACATCACCTGTTCGAACTGCACATGTGCTTAATCCTATCAAACTATCCATTTCAGCGATAAGTTCTATATAATCATTCATCTTGACAGAAGGTTGTTTTATTTCTATGGACTGATCACTATCAATTTCACTGCGCATAAATACGTTAAAGGGGTCGGGGATATCCAATTGATCTATTCCAAACGGCTTCAATGCCTCATATAAATGCTCATAGCATCCAGTATGAGGGCCTTCTCCTAGCCTTTGTTCAAAAATGTATGTGCTACAAGGTGCAAAAATTAAATCATGATAACCGCATGTGTCATCAACAATCTTAAACATTTTATTCCAAGAATTCGAATATAGGTAATCTCCAGTAGTTATTCGAAAATTCCTTTTATTTTCGACAATAGTTCTAGAAGTAGATAATTTTTCTTTTAGTAACTTTCGATTAAAACAGACGAAATCACCAACTTGTTTTCCCTCAGCTGCCGTTATCCGTATCAGATCCCCTTTATTTAGTTCAAAAGCTTTCCCCGTACTTGGTGGAATAACCACAGCTTCAATCAGGTTTCTTCCCTGTATATTTAGATTATTCACTAACGTACCTCCTCTCTAATAAACCACCCCACTTTATTTGGCTACCTCTCCTCCGTCAACATATAATATATGTCCTGTTACATAAGCAGATGAGTCAGAGGCTAGAAACACAATAGGACCAACCAAATCCTCTGGTTTTCCAATCCTCCCTATTAAAGTCAAGTCCTCCATTTCCTTACGCCTGGTTTTATCTGACAACCATTCTTTTGTCATGGGGGTCTCAAAATAGGCGGGTGCAATTGCATTAACCGTAATATTATGTGGTGCTAATTCAGCCGCCCATACTTTTGTCATCTGGTCAACGCCCCCCTTACTAGCTGCATAACTTGTTTGACGAGGCATCCCAACTGTTCCTAAAGTGGAGGACACATTAATGATCCTGCCTGACTTCTGTTTAATCATTTGCTTGGCAATTTCCCTGCCAACCAAAAATACACCCTTTAAATTTGTCGAGATTACCTTATCCCAATCATCAGTTTCAAGATTTACTAAATATTCACGAACAACCATACCAGCATTGTTTACTAGAATATCTATTTTTGAGAATTCATCAATCGCTTGTTCAACCATTTGTTTTACTTGCACAGTATCTGTAACGTCTGATTGAATAAATAATGCCTTTGACCCCAGCATTTTAATTTCATCAACAGCTTTAATCCCATCCTCTTCATTTCTGCCAGTAATAACAACCTCGGCACCATAATAGGCAAGTGCTTTTGCCATAATTAACCCTAAGCCTTTGGTGCCACCAGTAACTACCGCTACTTTCCCCTTCACATTTAACTCTGGAAAATGCATATGGATCCCCCTTGTTATTCCTAGTAGTGTACTACCTATTTTTTATATACTTTTTAATTTCTTAAATTTGTTCCTTACTTTTCCTATTTCCTAGCAATGATTGGATTATAAACACAATAGCTGTAAATAAAATAAGGAGAGTGGATGTTGCTGCGAGTGTCGGATCAATTGTGGTTCGCATTTGTTCCCACATTACTTTAGGAAGTGTTGGATTTCCTGATCCAGCAATAAATATTGTCACAACCACTTCATCCATTGATGTTATGAATGCAAACAACGCACCTGCAATTACTCCAGGGTATATATTTGGAAGAATAATCTTAAAAAAAACACCCAATGGGGTGGATCCTAAATTTTGTGCTGCCAGTTCGAGGTTTCGATCAAAATTATTAAGACTTGTTAAAACAGTAACAAAAACAAGAGGAATTGCTAACAGACCATGACTCATAACTAAAGCCAATGTACTTCCAACAATATTTATATCCGAATAGAATCGATATAAAGCGATACCCACAACTATTAAAGGGACCATCATTGGTGAAACCATTATAGACATAAATATTGCTTTCCCTTTGAAATTCATACGATAACATGCTAATGAAGCCATTACTCCAATAATTAGAGCCAGAATCATAGAGTAAAGGGCAATTTCTAAACTCCTTAAAATTGAGTCAATCCACACTGAATTTGAAAATAGGTTATAAAACCACTCTAATGAAAATTCCTTAGGAGGGAACACAAAAAAGCGGGATGCGCTAAAAGATAATGGGATAATTATTAAAATTGGCAAAACTAAAAATAGCATGATGAGCCCCACTACTATATATAGCCACATATTAATTCCCTCCTTTACTGAATATGTTTTTCGCAAATAATGATGAAATACCCAGTATTATGATGGTTGAAAGTAATAAAACAACAGATATTGCCGCAGCAAAGTTCCAATTTAAAACTACATTTACTTGATCGGCAATTAACTTTCCTATCATTGTATCGCCGGATCCTCCCAAAAGTGCTGGTGTAATATAGTAGCCAAGAGACATTACGAAAACAATAAAGGATCCAGATATTACCCCAGGCAATGAGAGTGGCAAAAAGACATTCCAAAAAGCCTTTATTGAACTTGAGCCCAGCCCTTGAGCAGCTTGTATTAATCTAAAATCAATTTTATCCATTCCAGAATAGGCAACTAGTATCATATAGGGTAATAGAATATGTGTCATACCAATTACAACACCAATGGTGTTATGCAACATTGTTATTGGTTCGTCGATAAATCCCAGTCCCATTAATATTTGATTAATGAACCCATTGGAACGAAGAACAATCATCCATGAAAATGTACGAACAAGCAGACTAATCCAAAATGATAAAAATATAATCCCGAAAATTAAGTCTTTTAATCTTCTAGATTTCATTTTTGTCATCAAATATGCGACAGGATAGCCTAGGAACAAACACATCAATGTAACATAGAGACTAATCTTAAATGTTTGTAAAAGAACTGTCTGATAAACATCTTGCGTAAAAAACCTTGTAAAATATTGAAAAGTAAAACCCGTTTCATCATAAATGCTTAATTTTAACAATCCAATAAGCGGAATACCAAGCAATAATATGATATAGATTAATGGAATGATAAGTAAAAGCCATTCCATGGATAGCAACTGATTAACTTTTAACGAGGTTGCTCTGTCGCCCATTCTAATCATAGACTTTTGTTTTTCTTTAACATTCGTTTCAATTATATGGACCACCACCTTTTATTAATTCTTCATGAATATATATGCCTAATTGGACAAGGGGATAGAAAATATCTATCCCTGCCAATCGGCAATTTTTATTTAATTAGCCACTGTTGAAATCTTTCATTTACTTTATCAAAATTCTCAAACCACCAACCGGTATCAACTGTTAATTGGGAGTCAGACTGACTTTCAAAATTTTCAATCTCTTTTAGCGCGTCTTTATCCTCAATTAAGTCCTTTGCTTTTGGATTAATTGGTAAATAAGGCATTAAAGTCGCCCAATTCGCAATAGATTCAGCACTTGTTACAAAATCAAGGAATTTCATAGCTAATTCCTTGTTCTTGGTTCCTTTTGGAATTACCCAGGAGTCTCCAACAACAATACTTTCCTTATATTCAATATCAATCGGAGCCCCATCTTCTTTTGCTACAACTACTCTGCCATTCCAAGCATTACCAAGGGGAACCTCACCACTCGCAAGTAACTGTATCGCTTCTTCACCAGCTGACCACCAAATTATGTTATCCTTAATCTTATCTAAACTATTAAATGCCCGGTCTATATCAATAGGATAAATTTCGTCCTTCTTTACCCCATCTGCAAGTAAGGCAATTTCCAGCAACCCGACTGGATAATTCCACATTGTGCGTTTACCAGGATATTTTTCTGTATCCCAAAATTCAGCCCAGGTTTCTGGATGCTCTCCGTTTGGCATCATATCTTTATTGTAGGCAATCGATACTGAATAAATCTCTGCACCAACGCCATATTCATGGGCTAACCATGGTTCCATATTACTTTTATCAACCACGTTATAATCAATTTTCTCTAAAAGGCCCTCTGCTGCTCCCCGATCCACAAATTCAGTTTCTGCTGCAACAACATCCCATTCAACATTACCACTTTCAACCATTGCTTTTAATTTCCCATAATCAGTAGGTGATTCCGTTACTACATCTACTCCATATTCTTTTTCAAAAGGTTCTATGTAGGCTTTTAAACGATTTTTTATTCCCTCACCACCCCAATCAACAATAACCAATTGCTCCTTTTTTTCTGCCTTAGTATCCCCACCCGATTGTGAACTTGTTTCTTTATTTCCGCTACATGCAGTAACCAACAACAACATAAATATCAACATAATTACTAAACTTTTTTTTCTCACAATTCATCCCCCGTACTCTTATTATTTTTTTCATATATTAGGATGGCATCATCTGTACTCCAACCTACCGTGATCTTGTCTCCAAGTGACAGGGATTCTCCTTCAGCAACTGACAACTTTATGTTTAATTCTAACCCCTGGAAGTCCGCCTTAATTTTGATTGCTTCCCCAAGATATACCTTTTCAATTACCTCAACATTTATTAGTGAATCTAATTGATTATCTCCTCCAGATAACTTAATATTTTCTGGACGGACAGCAACAAATACTTCGTTCTTTTTTTCTCTTCTATATTGTTCCAATGAAAACTCAGTTGCTTTTGCCCCAATAATATGGTTATCACCTATCCTTACACGAGATATATTAGTATCCATTTCTAAGAGGTGGCCTTCAAATATGTTGTTTTCACCTAGAAATGAGGCGACAAATAGGCTATTTGGGTACCGATATAAATTTGTTGGTGTATCAATCTGTACAATTTCACCGTCCTTCATGACACAAATTCTGCTAGACATTGTGAGCGCTTCTTCTTGATCATGTGTGACAGCAATCGTTGTCGCTCCCACATACCTATGTATTCTTATCATCTCTTGTTGCATTTGTTTTCTTAAATTTTTATCGAGTGCTGATAGTGGTTCGTCTAATAGCAAAAAAGGAGGATTAAAAACAATAGCCCTTGCTAACGCTACCCTTTGTTGTTGTCCACCCGATAGTTGCTTGGGGAATCTATCCCTATATCCCTTCAAATCAACTAATTCTAATATTTGATCTACTTGATGATTGATTTGTTCCTTTTTAATTTTCCTATTTTTTAAGGGGTAGGCGATATTATTGAACACAGTCATATGTGGGAAAAGGGCGTAATTCTGAAATAGCATCCCAATATTTCTTTCATTTGGCTTCTTTCTGGAAACATTTTGATTATCTATTTGAATATTTCCATTACTTAACTTTTCAAAGCCTGCTATAAGTTTTAATAGAGTTGTTTTCCCGGAACCGCTTGGTCCTAAGATTGTTAAAAATTCCCCTTTTACAACCTTAAGGTTAATACTTTTTAAGGCTTTAAAGTCTTTATAAAACTTTGTAACATTTTCAAGTTCTAAGCCATAGCTTATCTTTTCCATTTTTACCCTCCTTGAACTTAAAATGGTTTATTATCTAAATATTATGAATTCTTTCGGCATCATAGGTTTATCTTCACCCCTCCTTTGTAATGTGTAATAATTTATAAGCAGACCAAGCCTTTATTAAACTTATCTTCTATAGGGAATATTTGTACCTATATATTTCTAGAACTCAATCCCTTAGAAAATAAACAGAAAAAAATTCTGCCATAGTTTTTTGAAATCGTTTATAAGTGAATACTTTGGCAGAAAAGAAATGCTCGCGAAATGCACTAAAAAACCCAAATTCAAGATTTCTCAATAAAGTATTGGGGAAACTTCTTTGACATAAAGGGCATGTTCTCATCTATCAAAGATCATACTGAAGAAGTTATAGCGCCTTAGAGATAAGTCTACCCTCAACACGTTTTTGGAAGTTTAAGGAACTTATTAAAAGGTAAGCGAAACAATATTGCTTATTTAATCTCTATAAATTTTGGCTATAAAAAATAGTGGTTTTAATGAATTGACTTCATCTCAGTTGGAAGGTGTTTTTTCACTTGTTATCTAATCATGGAGGAGAAAATATACACCACGTATAGAAATAAAATAGTTTTAACGTATCTTACGTCTTGTTGTGAGTGCCTATTTTTCTTAACAATTGTTATACTTTTAGGAAGATAGAAGGCTGTAGACGGTGGGCTTGGACATCAATTTTCATTAAAAATCTCACTTAATGTCCATTCACCTTTTTCAATAGTTATCAATTAACTCAACAGTAAAATCGAATCTGTTTGACTGCTTATTACCGAATAAACTAAAGTATTTTAGTATCTTCATACTATAATTATACAAAAAGAGCTTTATGTACGATTTTAACCAATTATAATTGAATATTTCATAGCTTGTCAATGTAGAATTCAGAAAATTGTAAAATATAAAATGTATTCTGAAAACTATGTTTTCCTTCGGAGACTAGATTAGGATATTTATCAAACTCGTAAAATAGGTTTTGGCAAGAAAATGGCTTAAGGGATTAAGTGCTTATGTGGAGGGGTGTTCTTTCCCTTTTTTTTTCATTGAAAAAGTTTTACAAAGGAATTCAACTTATTCTCTGGATAAAAATTAAATGCTCCCAGGGCCCGCTAATACACGGAGACGTTTCCCCAGTTTTAAAACCTCGAACCGCCCCCGTATTTAAGCCATTAATTAAGATACCTTCCTAAAATCTCCTTAAAAAGCAAATTTAAGTCTTTGCTTTTCTGCTCCTTCAGCCATTCCACCTGGTCAATGGGCAAGTTTAATTTAAGTGTAATTTTTTCATTAGGCATTTCTACTTTCCTGATATCCTCTAATGTAATGCCCTCTTCAATATCCGGAAATGATAGATTATCTTCACTTACACAATGGATGCCCTCATAGCTTTCTTCCTCATCCAGCTCACAAAATAAAGTAATCCGGGGCAGCTTTCCCGGCACCGATTTTAGAAACATAAAGGAATTAATAACTCTTCCATCCCCCAACTCTATCTCTGCTATCAGACTTTCCCGATCTCTATATTTTTTTAACGTAACCTCGCTTACAATCATATCCACTTCCAAAGTGCTTCCGGAAGGGGATTCAAAAATATAGATGGCACTTTTAAATGTGTAGATCGTTTCCCCGTCGATGATGATCGATTTTACACCAACCATACTTCTTCCTCCAAAAATTTATGATATAAACTAATCATATCAGAAATTACAAGGCAGGTAACGACCTCATCCCGCTTCCATTCACCAAACACGAAAAAAACCTTCTATATAATAATAGATTTACAAGTAATTGCAAAAAGGACACAGGGACAGGCACTTTGTCCTTCACCCAAATAGAGGGGAAAGGATGGACACGGTGCCTGTCCCCCCGTCCATGCTATTTACGAAGTTTATGTTTTTGGATTTTTCCCACTGAGGTACGCGGGAAGTCTGGGACAAATTCAATGAATTGTGGGACTTTAAATTTGGAAAGCCTTTCTTCGCAAAATGTGATTATGTCATTTTGGGTAATGTGCTGATGGCTCTCTTTTCGAATCACAAATGCTTTTATGGCTTCATCCCGTAATTCATCTGGGACACCGATGACTGCACAATCAAAAACTCCAGTGTGCTCCTTTATCGTATCTTCGACCTCTCGTGTTGCTACATTCTCTCCGGAACGCTTAATCATATCTTTTAATCGGTCCTCAAAGAAAAAATATCCCTCTTCATCAAAAGACACATTATCTCCTGTAAAAAGCCATCCATCTTTAATGGTTTCATTCGTGGCTTTTTCATTTTGGAAATAACCCTTCATGATGGTACGCCCAGGAATTCCTTTAACAATCAATTGCCCCGTTTGTCCAGGTAATACTTCGATTCCATATTCATCTATAACCTTAACTTCATATCCTAAGGCAGGTTTTCCAATCCCTTGATTTTTCCTTTTTCCATCGATCGGATTGATCAAAGGAGTTCCTATGGTTTCCGTCATTCCATACAGTTGTATCAGTTTTGTTTTATATCTATCCTCTAATAGGGACACCTGGTCTTTCGTTAACGTTTGTGCGAACATGATTAAACGTAATGGATTCTCCCTATCCAGCGGATCGTATTCCTTTGCCAAAATCATGCGAAGCGGTGCTGCAAATAGGGAGCCTACTGTAGCGTCTAAACGTTTGGCTTGTTTGAAATATCTTGATGCACTAAATCGTTCAACCAACGCAATACTCCCGCCAACTGTTAGAGCCGACATGGTTGAGTAATATTGTGCATTCCCATGAAACAATGGAAGAGAAATAAATTGTCTATCCTCAGGTGACAATCTAATAGACTTGGACATTACTTCACCTGCAAATAAATAATTTGCATGGGTAATCATACAAGCTTTGGGAAGAGAAGTGGTTCCGGAGGTATACAACATGGCTGCGACGTCTTCTCCATCCATTTTTTCAAAAGGGATATGTGAATTTACCTGTGCCATCAATTTTTCTAGATTTATTTCTTCATTTTCTTTGGACTGGCAATGGACTAACAGGATGTCTCGAAGCTTTGAAAGGTTTGGTCTGATGCTTTGAAACTTTCTAAGATGAATTTCTTCGGTTACCACCAAAACCGAGTTGGAATGCTCTATGATATATTCCATTTCTTTTTCAGGTGATTGCGGGTTCGTGGGTACCATAATGGCTCCTATATAGGAAAGGGCAAACCACGCTATTAAAAACTCCGGACCATTCGTTAGATGAAGTGTAACGGCATCCCCCTTCCCCACACCCTTTTCTTTAAAAACAATACCCATTTGAATCACTTTAGCAGTAAATTCAGAATAGGTGTATGAAGTTAAATGTTCGTTAATATCTTCGAAAAATAACAAGTGCTTCTCAGGATGTTCAGCCGTTAATTCGAGCAACAACTCCGGTAATGTACGTTTCCCGATTATATCCATGTAACCGCCTCATTTAAAAAATATTTAACAGACTATTCAATAATAGCCACGGTACGAGCCCAGCCTCCACTTGCACCAGCAATCTTAATCGGGAAAGTAATGACCTTAAATCCTGTTGGATTAGGAAGCTGATCAAGATTTGCCAGCTTTTCAATTTGGCAATATTCAAGTTTCTTTCCTACATAGTGGGACTCCCAGATGATACTAGGGTCTCCGGTTTCTTTATACATTTGTGCAGATACTTTAAAAGGGACGTCCCAACCGTAACCATCAGTTCCCATAACCTTTATCCCCTGTTCAATGAGATAGCGTGTTGCTTCTGCACTAGCTCCGGGATGGATATCCCCATATCCTGGTTCAAAAATTTTCTTATCACAGTCAGTGCGAATAAGAACAATTTCACCAGGAGATAGGACATGACCAATTCTATTTAACTCGTTGATGATATCCTCTTTTGAGATTTGTTCCCCCGCTTTTTTCCATGTGAAATTTAATAGAACACCTGGTCCATAAAACCATTCTAATGGACACTCATCAATCGTTTTAGATTTATTCTCACCGGTTTTATCCCAATAATGGTAGGGGGCATCTACATGGGTTCCCGTATGTGTCGTAAGGGTCACCGTTTCAGTTGCCCATGCCCTTTGTTCTGGCCATTCACTCGGAGAAATTCCAAACAGTTGAGCCGCACGTTCCACTGTTTGATCATGGTTTGAATACTTAATGTCTGGTGGCGTAGGGTCCTGTGTTCTTGAATCTAACGGCACACTTAAATCAATAATTTTAGCGTTCATATCATTTCTTCCTCCTCTATCCCCATCTTATCTTCATTTAACTCTTTGGCTAATTCAATGACTTGCTGAAAGCCCCGCTTTTTATGCTGGATCATTAGCTTTTCAGCCAAATCCGAATCACCAGACATAAGCGCTTCCAAAATTTGTTCATGTTCTTTTATAGAAAGCTTCATACTCTCTTTGTCAACAAACATATTGGGATATCTTTTCGAAAGATTCCATAAATCACTAATCATTGTGATCAGTCTGGCATTATTAGAATGCTGATAAATGGATTCGTGAAACAAGCGATTCCAATAGGGATATTCATGCTGATTCCCCTCTTTATAACAAGCTATTGAACTATTTAGTATGTTCCTTAGTTCTTTAAAATGATTATTTGATAAATTATCAATTGCCAGCTTTGTTGCTAAGCCTTCTAAATTAATTCTTATTTCGGAAATATTTAGGATATCCTCTCTTGATAAACTGCTAACAACCGAACCAGAATTAGCCTTGAGTATGACTAATCCGTCTTGAGCTAGCCGCTGTATCGCCTCCCTAATCGGAATCTCACTAACTTCGAATTGCTTTGCCAAATGGGAAATGATCAGTTTTGTTCCTGGTTTTATCCCCCCTTCTATAATCTCATCAGCCAGCTGAGCATAAACCCTATCTGTTTTTGTAGACCTTGCCATTTCCTCACTCCTACTACCTAAGTAACGAAAATTTAAAAATAATATACTTCCCAGTTAATATATATTTTTAGCCATCATATATTATCACTGTAATCAAATATTTTAGGGGGAGAAGAAATGAAACTAGTTCGATTTATTCCAAAATGTTTAGGTATACCACCACGTATTGGTGTTTTGCAAAAAAATATAGTGGTTGACCTTGCCGCGAGCTTTCGGGCTTATTTATACGCAAGGACTTTAAGTTCGAAAGAAGGTGCCTATCGCCTGGCCGATACCCTGCTGCCTGGAAAAATGCTGGAATTCATCGAAAACGGCCCCCTCTCCATGGAGGCAGCTCACAACGCATTACAATTTATTAAAGAAGAGGGTGAAACCAATGTATTAGGGGAAAAAACAACTTTTCTAGAGGAGGACGTGCGGTTATTATCCCCAATTGAAAAATCTTATAGTTTAAGAGACTTCTTATCATTTGAATTACATTTAAAAAATGCAAGAGCCCGCCGGGGAAAGGAAGTTCCTTCTGTTTGGTATGAAATACCGATTTATTACAAAGGAAATGTATCTTCCATTGTAGGACCGGAAGATGCGATTGAATGGCCTTCTTATTCTAATTTCATGGAT
This sequence comes from Cytobacillus sp. MT66, assembly GCF_058792595.1. Classification (NCBI taxonomy): domain Bacteria; kingdom Bacillati; phylum Bacillota; class Bacilli; order Caryophanales; family Bacillaceae; genus Cytobacillus; species Cytobacillus sp. MT66. The sequence goes on along the minus strand of NZ_JBXAFB010000005.1, from coordinate 340,293 downwards.
TACGAGTTAGAAATGGCCTGTATCATCGGAAAAAGCGGAAAGAATATTAGTAAAGAAGAAGCTGAGGATCATATTTTCGGATACACAATTATGAATGACTTCAGTGCCCGTGATATGCAATTTAAAGAGACTGAAGGCGGACTTGGGCCAGCCAAAGGCAAGGACTTTGCAACGGCTTTCGGGCCATATATCATCACAAAGGATGAACTGCCTGATCCCTATCATTTAAGAATGACAGCAAAAATAAACGGGGAGCTATGGTCTGATGGCAACTCCAATTCCATGTATCGTAAGTTCACCGATATGATTGCCTACGCCTCCCAGGATGAAAATATATCAGCCGGGGATATATTTGGCTCCGGCACCGTAGGAAATGGCTGTGGATTAGAATTGGGCAAACAACTAAAAGACGGAGACATCATCGAATTAGAAATAGAACATTTAGGAGTACTGAAAAACCAAGTTTTCACTAAAAAATAAAAACCTTTTAAGGAGGAATAGCGATGAAAAAATGGATGTCTGCGCTATCAATTATTCTAGTTGGTATATTCATGCTGGTTGGATGTTCCAGCAGCAATGAACAAACAAGTACTCAAAATGAGCAAAGTAAACCAAGTGAAACAAGTGACCAAAACAAAGCTGAAACTAAGACAATCACATTAAAATCAAGTATTCAATCCCCGCCAAAAGCCCATTTATCTCGAGGCTTTGATGCCTTTTTAGATGAAGTGGAAAAGATTAGTGATGGTCAAATAAAATTTGAAAGATATTATTCTGAAACCTTAGCAAAAGCAGCGGACCAATTAAATGCTCTATCAACTGGAATTGCTGATATTTCCATGTTTGTTCCTACCTATACACCAGGTAAAATACCATTAGCAACTGTCTCCTCTAATCCTGCTCTATGGGCTGATTCTTGGGTTGGTTCAAAAGCTTACAATGAAATATACCACACAGTTCCTGAACTCCAAAAAGAATTAGAAGGTCAAAATGTAAAATTCGTCAGTCAATACGCCACACCAACTTATTACATTATTTCTAATAAACCCGTTAATAGTCTAGAAGATGTAAAAGGATTAAAAGTCATAGCTACTGGCCAGTTAGGTGTTCTAGCCCAGCATTTAGGGGCTGCCCCTGTAGGAATTCCAATTACCGAATCCTTTGAAGCAATGGAACGCGGCACCGTTGACGCAGTATTTTATGGTGTAACATCTGCAGCAACATACGGCTTGGAACAGTCTGCAAAGTATGTTTGGAAGCTTCCTGTTGGGGGTTCCGCCGGAATTATCGGCTTTAACATAAACACATGGAATTCAATTCCAAAAGATCTTCAGGATAAGATCATGGAAATTGGAACAGAGGTTCATCCAAATAAATTCCATGAAATCTATCAGATTCAGGGAGATGAGGAAGCATTACAAAAATTCATCGATGCAGGCGCTACCATTACAGAAGCTAGCGAAGAGGATTTAAACAAATTAAAAGAAATTGCTAGGAATGAAATATGGTCTGAATGGGTGAAGGATGCAGAGTCTAAAGGCCTTCCTGGACAAAAGGTATTTGATGCATTTACCGAAAGCATAAACAAATTTGAACAAGAAAACCCTTATAAATAAGTAATCATGCTGAAATTTTAACGAAGGTCTGTCATAAAGAAGTGAACACTTTATTACTGAAGTTAAAGTGTTCACTTCAAAATTATCTAGTGGTCAACAAAGGGGTGATTCTAAATTGAAAAATTTTATTATGAAAACGGATGCAGGATTAAGAAAGTTAGAACTAGTCTTGGTCTGGATATCCGGAGCTATCATTCTATTTATGATGACATTAATTTCTATTGATGTTCTACTGCGATATGTATTTAATAGCCCCTTAAAAGGCGGCTTTGAATTAATCCAATTCTTATTTATAGGGGTAGTATTCTTTGGTATTTCCTATGTTCAAGGAGTTAAAGGTCATATCCAGATTGATATTGGTACGAAGTGGATGTCACCAAAACTACTTAAGTTACTGGATATAATTGGCTATATCATTGCCATATTTATCGTAAGCATTATTGTTTACCAGACAGGAGTAGAAGCATGGCGATCCTTCGTTTCAGGTGATTATAGTATGGGGATTATCCAATATCCATTATGGCCTTCAAAAAGTGTAATCCCAATAGGGGCTTTTGTTTTATGGTTCCGTTTAATTGTTGATATCATCAGTAAAATTTTAAATTTACATTTAGTAAGTCCGAAAGAAGAAATTGAACCAACAAAGAAGGTGGTGTAAAGATGGAACTCTCACCGGAGTTAATTGGATCTATAGGAGTAATCGGGCTATTAATCCTGTTGTTTTTAAAAATACCAATTGCATATGTTTTGGCTTTTGTTGGGTTTATTGGCTATTGGTTGATTAGCGGCCTTAGTCAGGCGATGAGTATTACGGGAATGACTTTTTATTCTACAATTGCTTCTTACAGCTTTAGCGTTGTTCCTCTCTTTTTAATCATGGGGTATTTTGCATTCCATACAGGAATGATCACCAACCTGTTTTCAGCTGCAAGAAAAGGAATCGGACATATTCCAGGAGGATTGGCACTGGCAACGATTGCTGGCGGTGCAGGATTCGGAGCAGTTTCAGGTTCTGGAATTGCTTCAACTGCTACTTTAGCGAGAGTTACCATCCCCGAAATGGTTAAGGGAGGAGTGGACCGAAAACTTGCCTATGGAGTAGTGGCATCCGCGGGGCCACTTGCTCAAATGATCCCGCCAAGTATCATGATGGTCATGTATGCAATCATTGCTGAACAGCCAGTTGGCGCACTATTAATTGGAGGAATATTACCAGGTGTTTTAACAGCATTGGCCTATATGATGATGGTTTACATTCGAGTAAAAATAAATCCATCACTTGCACAACCGGTTAAGAGAGCCTCATGGGGGGAAAGAATATCCTCGTTAAACGGGCTTAAAGGGTTTCTATTTCTTGGAATCATTATTATCGTGGGCATTTATACTGGGATATTTACACCAACAGAAGCCGGAGCAGTTGGCGCTTTTGTAGCTTTTCTCATGCTGCTTTTTCAGAAAAAGTTAACTAGGGCGGCGCTAAGAGACTCTATTATAGAGACGGTCAAAACTACAAGTATGGTATTTTTCATTGTAGCCAGTGCATTCCTTTTCGGGAACTTTCTAGGAATTACTCGCTTACCTACACACATTTCAACCTTCTTAACAGAACTCCCAGTACCCCCAATAATTATATTAATTGGAATAGTCATCATGTATCTCATTTTGGGAATGTTCATTGATATGCTGGCGGCAATGTTTCTCACGTTACCGATTATTCTGCCAGCTATAGAGGCATTAGGTTTTGATTTAGTATGGTTTGGTGTTCTGCTTGTATTCTTAGCAGAAGTAGCCCTAGTCACCCCGCCCTTTGGAATAAGCCTTTTTATTATTAAAGGAACCCAAGAAAATAGTGACTATAAAGAAATAGTACAGGGATGTATGCCATTTATTTTTGTAGATCTAGTGATGATCGCACTATTTATCGCATTCCCATGGATCATAACATTTCTGCCAAGTTTAATGGGCGGTTAATTTAAGGACACAGGGACAGGCACTTTGTCCTTCACCCAAATAAAGGGTAAAGGATGGACACGGTGCCTGTCCCCCCGTCCTTATAGATAAAAGCTTATCATATCAGAAATGGTTGGGTACTTCTCCCTTCAAGAGCGCCGCTTACCTTACTAAAAATCACCCAGCTCATAATTGGCGGCTTTGCAAAAAGACTGTGCTTTATTCACACAGCCTTTTAATATTTTTTAAATTCGTACTATAACCCGGCCTTTTGATTGTCCTTTTAAAATTCGTGGTAAATACTCTGGGAGTTCTTCAAGTGTAATTTCCGATTGAACTGTATCTGAAAGGTTGGCTGGTTTTAAGTCAGTTGCCATTCGACTCCAAATATTCTTACGGGTTTCCATTGGACAATAGACAGAGTCAATACCAAGTAAATTAATACCTCGTAAAATGAATGGAAATACAGTGGCAGGAACACTGGTCCCGCCCGTTAACCCACTAACTGCAACAGAACCGTTGTAACTTATTTTACTTAAGATTGCTGCAAGGGTTTCACCGCCAACAGGGTCTATGGCTCCGGCCCACAGCTGTTTATCCAACGCTCTTATTTTCCCGTTATTTACATCTTCACGTGAAATAATCTCATTTGCACCTAATTGATATAAATAATCATGTTGTTCACGTTTTCCGGTACTAGCGACAACAAAATACCCTTTTTTTGCAAGCATCGAAACAGCCATGCTTCCTACTCCACCAGTTGCACCCGTAACAAGTACCTTGCCTTTGTCTGGAGCTAAACCGTGTTCTTCCAAGCTATCTATTGAAAGAGCTGCTGTAAAGCCAGCTGTACCAAAAATCATAGCTTCTTTTAAGGTCATTCCAGCTGGTAAAGGAACAATCCAATCCCCAGGGATACGTGCATATTCACTGTATCCACCAAAATGTGAAACCCCAATTTCATAGCTTGTCGCAATCACTGGATCCCCTTCCTTGTAACGGGAATCATCAGAAGAAACCACAGTTCCTGCTAAATCAATTCCTGGAATAAAGGGATATGATTTCACTATTTTCCCATCAGGAATACTTGTTAGTCCATCTTTATAATTAATCCCAGAATACTCAACTTTTATCAATACGCCCTCATTCGGAAGGTCATTTAGTGAGAGATTTTGAATATTAACGGAAAAGCTATTATCAGTCTTGTTTACTATTAACGCTTTAAACTGTTCTTTCATGAAAACAACTCCTGTTTAATAGGTATCAAGTTATTCATAGGAGAGAGGTAAGGGATAAATTCAACATAGAAAAACTCAGCCAATCCTAATACTACATAACCATTTGGGATTGACTAGATGAAAATACAGTATTTATAAATACATGATTATCTACCTTTAAAGACAGGTTTCCTTTTCTCCAAAAATGCTGAGGCACCTTCATATTTATCTTGAGTTGTGAAAAGTATGCTTTGTGCAAATTTTTCTAAAACTAGAGCAGTTTCCATATTGGTGTCGGCTCCCACATTAATAGCTACCTTCGCTAACCTTAAGGATAGTGGGCCCTTTTTTGTTATTTTCATAGCCATTTCAATAGCTGAATCTAATAATTGACTTGGTGGAACAACCTTATTGACTAATCCAATTTTTTCGGCACATTCAGCTGTTAATATATCCCCTGTAAATATTAATTCCTTTGCTTTTCCTTTGCCTACTAATCTTGATAATCTCTGTGTTCCTCCGGCACCAGGGATAATTGCTAAATTTAGTTCTGGCAATCCCATTTTAGCGTTCTCTGAAGCTATTCGTATATCACATGCCATTGCTAATTCACAGCCGCCTCCAAGAGCATACCCATTTATAGCAGCAATAGTAGGCTTTTCGTAATTTTCGATTTGATAGTATAATCCGGACATACCCGGCTCCAATATTTCAAGGAAGTCCCTATCCCTTAATGCAGCAATATCAGCGCCTGCGGCAAAAGACTTTTCCCCCGAACCGGTAAAAATGACAACTTTTACATCAGTTATTTTCCCTAACTCTTCAAGAGCTTGTTTAATTTCATTTACCGTATCAAGGTCAAGAGCATTCCGTACTTCTGGTCTATTTATACTTATTATGCCAATATTATCTTTAATCTCTAGTAGGATATTATTATAATTCAATACTTTTTCCTCCCCTATATAAAGAAATCAGCTTGCTAAAATATCATGTTACATTTATAATGGATTTAAAATTATTTTCTAAAAGCTTTGTTGGTCTAAATATTTCTTTATTATATTTATCAGCCAAATGATTTAATCGATTAATAATTATATCAGCGTCAAAGTCTTTACATGTTTCGAATGGCCCTTTTTTATCAGATGTCCCTAAAACCATAGCAGTATCAATATCTTTTGCTGTGGCTATACCTTCTTCTATTAATTTACAGCCTTCATTTAACTTAATATATTGGATATCATACCTGTCTATTTGATCTGTATTTTTAGTCAAATCTATTGTTGGTCTACCCTGTGACCAATCATAAAATCCTTTGCCAGTTTTTTTACCCAATTCTCCGTTTTTTATTTTTTCTTCAAGGCTCTTAAAAGGTCCAAAATCTGGATGAAGATGATCTGCCCGATAAATTGAGGAATAATAAACTGTGTCTGCTCCAACATAATCAATTAATTCAAAAGGCCCCATAGGATCGCCCTGTTTTTTGAAATAGGAGTCTATTTCCTCCGGAGTTGAATATCCATTATCAACAATTGAACCTAGGTAAACTCGTGCAGGGGCATTTATTCTGTTAACAATAAACCCAGGAGAATCTTTTTCCACACGAACCGGAACTTTATCCAATCTTTTACATAAGTCATAGGAAATCTCCATGGCTTCGTCTGAAGACTGTTCTCCCCTTATTACCTCAACCAGTTTCATTAATACAACGGGATTAAAAAAATGTACACCTACTATTCTGTTAGAAAACTCAATCTCCTTAGCAATTTCTGAAATACTCATATTAGAAGTATTAGAAGCTAAAATCGTATTTGATGAGGTACTTTTTGCTAGTTTTTTAAATACATCTTTTTTTATTTCAAAAACTTCAGGCACAGCTTCAATTACAAACTGTACATTTCTTACTGCATTTTCTAAGTTTGTTGTAGGATTTAGAGAAGTTTTACAAAATTCATAGGTTTGATTAGTTATTTTGTTTTTCATCAAAAATTTATCTAAGCTGTTGTAAATTCGTTGAACACCTCTATCAAGATACTCCTCTTTTGTATCATAGAGATTTACTGGAATACCTGCCATTAAAGCTGCTTGTGCAATTCCGTGGCCCATTTCTCCAGCACCAATAACAGCTATATTCCGAATATCTTCAGCTTTCACAATTAGGTATCTCCTTCCATAATGGTTCAATATTTTTATTTACCTATAAAGCTTGGTTCCCGTTTCTCAATAAAGGCCTTTTTGCCCTCATCATGGTCAAAAGTATTGTACATTATAGCTGTAATATATCGCTGATAATCTATTGATCTCTCTAAAGAAGAACCAATACTTTGGTTAATTGCCTTTTTCATCATACCTAATTGTCCGGTAGCAGCCTTCGAAAATCGAACTGCCCAATCCCTTACAGCCTTGTCAAGATCCTCTATGTTTGTTACATAGTTAACAATCCCCATTTTATGAGCCTCTTCAGCTGAGAACATATCACCAGTAAATAAAATTTCACAAGCTTTTTGGTATCCTACCATTTGAGGTAATAGCGCTGTGCCACCTAATAACCCTCTTTTAGCAAACACTAGCCCAAATTTTGTATCCTTCGCAGCAATAATCATATCGCATGAAAGAGCAAGATCACACCCAGCACCTAAAGCAAAGCCGTGCACCTGAGCAATAACTGGTTTATTAATATTTCTTAATTCTAAAATAATACGTGTATAGCCCAATTCTGAACGCTTTAAGGGTGAATCCTCAGGTAGAGGTGTTCTGATTGTACCCATTCCCTTTAAATCATCACCTGCACAAAATGCCTTTCCATTCCCATTTATAACAATCACTCGTACATTGTCATTATTTTTACTATCAGAAATAACCATTTCAAATTCATCTAGTACATCGTAATTTATTGCATTCAGTGCATTTGGGCGATTAAGTGTAATGGTCCGAATACCTTCTTGGTCATTTACCAGTAAATTTGATAGTTCCAAGTATATACACCTCACAATTATTCTTTAAATTTAATAATTGAATCTACAATCCTTACACCTTTTCCCTCCTCTAACACAATAACAGGATTCAAATCTACTTCTTCGATTGACTCTATCTGTGTTACAAATTTTGAGAATGAAATAATGGTTTCGTATAATGCTGGTAAATCAAGAGGTTTTTTCCCCCTTGCTCCTTTTAATAGTGGAGCCATAACTAGTGAATTGACAGCATCTTTTACTTTTGAATAGTTTAAAGGAGGCACTAATAATTTAAAATCCTTAAGAACCTCAATGTAGATTCCACCTGAAGCAATCATAATAATTGGACCAAATACCCTATCTCTTTTAACTCCAAGTGAAATTTCAAACCCTTTATCCAAAATCATTTCTTGTACTAATATTCCGTCTATTTTTTCCTCATTAACATGTTGTGTTGCGTTCGACATAATCTTATTAAATGCTTCTTTAATTTGTTCTTCATTTTGGATATTTAGCATAATTCCACCGATTTCAGTTTTATGCTGAATATCTTTTGATGATACTTTCATTACAATTGGGAATCCTATTGTTTCGGCTGCTTGTTTAGCTTCCTCAGCTGATGTACACAAAATTTCACGGGTTGTTGGTAAATTCCACTGTTTTAAGAGTGCTTTACTTTCAAATTCATTTAAATATCCTTTTCTATCCAATTGAATCATATTACTACTAACTAAAGGTTCGAAAGAATCATTATCAAATTCGTTTTGCAGATCTTTATGATATTTTACATAGCTTGCTACAGCCTTTATACATAAATTCGGATCTTCAAAAGACGGAACCCCTCTTCTGCTAAAGGTTTCTAGGATTTCTTTTTGGCAGCCCACTCCTGTTAAAGCAATAATCGCGTCACTATCTTTTTGTGCTGCAGAAACATGCTCAATCATTTTAGGAACATCATAACCCTGACCAATAATACCTAAACCAATAAGAATAATATCAACATTTTGGTCATCTTTTAAAACAGTCATAATTTTTTCTAGTAAATCCTTATCATTGAGTAACTGTGTTGCAACATCTATTGGATTTTGAGGTGTCACAAAAACAGGTAGGACTTCTGATAATTTTTGAATTGTAGTGTTTGAAAAGGAAGCTAAATCTAACCCCATTTCTTTACACTTATCAATCATCATCACCCCTAGTCCTCCTGAGTTTGATATGATAGCTACTTTTTTTCCTTTTGGCACTTTTCTTAATTCAAACACCTGGGAAAATAATCCTAACTCAACCACGCTATCTACACGTACAATACCATAATTACTAAATACAGCATCAAATACTATATCCTCCGAAGCCAAGGCCCCTGTATGTGAACTAGCTGCTTTGCTTCCTTCCAAAGTTCTTCCTGATTTTAAGGCTAAAATTGGTTTTTTCATCTTTTTTGACTTCTCTGCTGCTTTTATTAACGAAACACTATCTTTGACATCTTCTATATATACTTGCAGAACATTCACTTCAGGGTCATCAATCATGTAGTTAATTAATTCTGAAACATTTATGTCAGCCTCATTACCTGTACCAATCCAATATTTAACACCTCTGCCGTACTGTTTTAAAATGTTATATAACATTGCAGCTACTGCCCCACTTTGACTTATAATAGCTCCTGATCCTGCAATTTTCTTACCGTCGGCCAAAGACGTAGTAAATGTTGCAATGCTTCCAGTCTTAAAGTTTCCTACGCCTTGACAATTCGGCCCCATAATCCTCATTTTATAAGTTTTAGCGATTTGCTTTATCTGTTCTTGAGCCTTTCTCCCTTCCTCTCCAATCTCAGCAAAACCTGAACTGAAAATAACAGCTGATTTTACCTTTTTTTCTCCGCACATATGCAAGGTATCAATGACCATACTACCCGGAACAGCAATTATAGCCAAATCAATTTCCTTTTGAACCTGCAGTATGGAAGGATAACAGGTAATAGACTGAATACTAGAGTATTTAGGGTTTATCGGAAAGATGTCTCCTTTATAGCCGTACTTTTTCAGATAATCGATGGGTCTTCCACCAATTTTATTTGGGTCATTTGAAGCTCCAATAATTGCAATATTTTGGGGTTCTAACAAAGGTTGAAGCCCATTTATTTCATTAATTGTTTGCATTTATAGGCCTCCTATTTATTTTTTTCCGCCAAAGCTTCCGAAAGCATGGCTTTGCCAGTAGAAACTACTTCCTCTTCACACAAAACTGTAACTATAATGTCAGTATCCTGGTTTCTTTCCAATTTTATAAAAAATTCTTTACCAGACAATACGGGTTTAATAAAGGTTACCTCTAAGCGCCCCTTTTCTGCCCATCCATCAATCTTTGATTCTAGTTCCTTTTCAATCAAGGCAACTAGTAATATCCCATGAACTAAAGTTCCTCCAAATGCAGTTTGACTTGCATAGTCTGGGTCAGTATGGATTTTCCCTATACCACCACTTGCTTCTGAAAAGAGATTAAGTTTATCTTGTTCAATAATAAATTTATTACTAAGGTGCTCTTTAACTATCATGTTTCCTTCCTCCTATCTTTTATGCAAAAGCCATCAATTGAGTGGACTCCTGCTTACAAATTAATTTGTTATCTTTTATAAAAGAAGTTTCAAATACTAAATATTGTCTTCCCTTTTTTTCATATTTACTAGCTATGAGTACCTCAATATCGAATATATCTCCTATATATGGATTACCATAATGCTCCATTTTCTGTTTTAAATGAATGGTTCCTTGAGGAAACCTAGCTCCGATAGCTTTATAAATTGGAGTAAGAGTTGAAAAAACTGCCACTGGTAAAGGTTGGCCTTCAATATTTTCAATATTTAAGGACTTTAAAAAATCTTTAGCTATAGATTCTTTAAGATCAAACTGAGTTCGGAATCTTTGCCCTAGGGACAATTCATCAAAAGTGTATTCTTTCACGTTCTAAACATCTCCCATCACATATTTTTTTAATCTGTTGGAAATATACTTGATGACATCTGACTAGCAATATCTTTCAAAGTTTTCCCATAAGAATGAAGCAGGTCCTTATTTACCTGGGAACAAAAACAATGGACAGACAGAACAAAGCGAATGTGGTTTTTATTATCAAATACCGGAGCTGCGACTCCACAAACACCTATTATTGTTTCTTGCTCTGATATAGAGTATCCGAATTCTTGTATTCTTTTTATTTGCTCCCATAATTCCGTCTCGTTCTTCACCGAGTACTTTGTTAGCTTTTTAACACCTCCCATGTAATCAATAATTTTTTTCACCTCTTCCTCATCTAAATAAGCTAAAAAGCATTTACCTGTTGATGTTGTGTGAATATTTCGAGTTTGGCCTAAGTTCACATTAATTCTAAAGTCATTGTTGCTTTCTTGTTTAGCTATATAGATAACTTTATCTTCACTAAATCTTTGAGAAAGAACGCATGTTTGTTTTGTTGTTAAAGAAGCTTTTTCAAGAAAACGCTGAGCTTTTTCTAAATTAATAGATCCACCCACTTTTTGGCCTAGAATTTTTAAATAAAATCCTAGTGTAAACGTTTTATCACTTTCATGATATGAGACAACGTTATATTTCTGTAAGGCGTGTAATAGTCTAAAGCATGTACTGGGATTTAACCCAGAGGCATCAGAGATTTCCGACAGGGATTTCCCTTGTGGAACTTCTCTTGCTAGGTATTCAATTATCTTTGCTGCGTTATCAATAGCCGGCACTACATACTTTTCATTTTTCATTTAGTTTCACCTTTTCTTTTATATATAAAAAATATATTTTTATATATAAAATAACATCAAAATGATTAAAATGTCAATTTTATGAATTATGCCTCTATTTTCTCGATAACTTTATTCTCTGCACTTTTTTTCTTAGTTAATTTAACTATTGAAAATAAGATCATTAAAATCACTATTCCTATTAAGTCTGTTATAAAACCAGGATGAATGAGTAGTAAGGATACGCCTGCAAAGAGGAAACTTTCCACTATATTTAAATTACGGATAAAGTATCTTTGTAAGCCTATTGAGAGTGCATAGATACCAATTAAAGCTGTAACGATGCTAACAACAATATCAATAACCTCACCTTGCAAAAGTAAAGTCGGACCGTAAACAAACATGAATGGCAAAATAAAGGCTGAGAGACCAAGGCGTAATGAAACAAGGCTTGTTCCGAATGGTTTGTCACCGGAAATTCCGGCTGCAACTAAGGATGCCAACGCAACTGGAGGAGTGATTGCTGAGATGATACCGAAATAAAAGATGAACAAATGTGCAGCTAATGGATTAACACCAATACTAATTAATGTAGGTGCAACCATAACCCCTAAAACGAGATATGCCGCAACAGTAGGTAAACCCATTCCAAGAATAAGCGAAACAATCATAGTGAGTAACAATAATAATAATAAATTTCCATCTGCGACTGAAACTAGTACTGATGATAATTTAAAACCCATTCCCGTTTGCATTATGACGCCAACAACAATACCTACACATGCACATGCAGCAGTAGTTTCAATAGCACCTATTGACCCAATCCTCATACACTCAACGATTTTCTTTAATGTAAGTCTATTTTTCGGATTAATAAAAGTAGATAACACAGTTACTAAAATGGCAAAAAAGGCTGATTTCATTGGGGACCATTGTAAAAATAATAATAAATATACTAGTACCAATGGAGATAATAATAAATGCCATCCTTTAGCTAAAGTTTCTCTTTTACTTGGAATTTCGCTTGAACTTAAGCCCCTAATTCCGTTTTTTGCTGCCTCCAAATCAACCATAAAAAATACAGCCGCATAATATAATATAGCAGGAACAAATGCAGCAATTGCCACTTCCCAAAACGGTATTTGCAATACTTCAGCAATAAGGAAGGCCGCTGAACCCATAATTGGCGGCATTAGTTGGCCGCCCGATGAGGCTACAGCCTCAACCGCCCCTGCGAATCTTGCTGAATACCCAGTTCTTTTCATTAAAGGAATAGTAAATGCACCAGTTCCCGCAACATTAGCTACTGCACTGCCCGAAATTGAGCCAAACATACAACTAGCTAATATTGCTATTTTAGCGGGGCCACCACGCACTTTTCCTACCAATCCTTTGGCCAAATCAATAAATATTTCTCCCCCTCCAGATACTTGGAGGACTGCTGCATAAAAAATAAATAAAAAGACAAAGGTAGATGCTACCCCCAGTGCAACCCCAAAAATCCCCTCTAACCCCATTGCTTGGTAACGAATAATTTCCACAAGACTATACCCTTTGTGCTGGAGCAATCCAGGAAAAAGGTTTCCAAAATATGAATAAATTAAGAAACATATTGAAATTATTGGAAGTGCCCATCCCGTCACTCTACGTGTTGACTCCAAAACAAGGAAAAGGACTATAAAGCCAATAATCGTTTGATAAGTTGTTATTCCACTAGTTTGTGTCCACAATTCAACGTGGTTTATAGCAATATAGCTAATTGCCCATGCGCTAATTAAACAAAAAAACAATTTTCCAAGTGTAAATTTATTTTTGAGTAATTCATTATTAGAAAACGGATAGATCATAAATAAGACTAATAAGGCGAACATTAAGTGAATGGACCGTTGTTGTAAAGCTGGGAGGACCCCGTTATATGCGGTAAACAGTTGAAAACACGACCACAATACAGCAATTACAGTAATTGTCGTTTGAAATTTTTTTTCTGATAACAAGTGATCACCTCATTCTTTACCCAAGGATTTGGTAATAGGTAGACTAGGTTATATCCCCTATTACCAAATCACTTGAATCTAAATTTACTGAATTATCCCCTTTTCCTCAAAATACTTTTTAGCTCCCGGATGAAATAAATTTGGATCAATAATTTTTCTATCAATATATTCTTTTGTTTTTTCAGGAGTTATATCCTTTCCTGCAGGGTGAATTGTTGAAATCTCAGGATTGTTCTCTAAAATTAATTTGGTAACATCATATACAACATTTTCTGGTACATCTTTGTTTGTATAAAGTACCGTATATACCGTGTAGAAGAAATTATCTTCATCAATGCCTGGGTATGTACCTCCAGGAATTTTATTTGTCGACCATAATGGATATTTCTCATCGAAACTGTTTCTCACATCTTGATCTACCTGTAAAAATTTTATGCCTTTGGTTGATGCCAATTCTTCTAAAAGACCACTCTTAGGATATGCTGTAAAAACTCCTACATCGATGTTTCCATCTTTAATAGCTTCTGCTTGTTCATTATAGGATAGGAAAACCCACTCAACGTCATTCTCCTTTATTCCAGCTTCCTCAAAAATCTTTATTACTGCACTCTGAGTTGAAGCCGAAGGAACCCCTACTTTTTTCCCTTTAATTTCCTTTACATTATTGATTGGAGAATCTTTCAAGACTATAGTGGACATTACATTATCGTACATTGCTAATACCGGCTGTAACTTATCAAATGCTGTTTCAAATTCTCCTTCTCCTTCCATTGCTCTTTTCATCATATCAGCCATACCTATACCAAAAGCAGCCTGACCATCATTAACCATTTGTGGTACTTGACTAACAGACGAAGGAGTTGTGGCATTAAGATTTATATAGCCTGACTTTTCATTAATAACTTTTGTCATTCCACCACCGATAATATTGTATAATCCACCCGCGCTTCCTGTACTAAATGCTGCTGCAAATGGTTTATTGCTTTCTCCTTCCTTTGATTCCCCAGTAACTTTATTATCAGATTGTTCGCTACAGCCAATTAAAAAAACCATTATTAAACCAATTATTAATATTAATTTGTAAATCCTTTGGAATTTCATTCTTCTCCCCCTCACAAATTTTATAAACCAAAAAGTAAACGGTTACAGTATTAGGTGGATATTATGTTCTCTTCTTTTTTACCAATTCTCCTTTCCTTTGATTTTTTCCAGTTGAGACGCATTCTATTGTTTTTATCTGTAAAAAACAAACTTTTGTATATAAAATTTATCATACCGATTTTCTATTGTCAACAAAATTCTGAAATTTTTAAATATTGCGCATGAATTAGAGGAACAAGTATAAGTGGAAGTGAGATGTCGCAGATCTATAGAATATCCAGTGAATGAATGATTTTTAAATCATGTTACTAAGTGAAATAATTGATAATAACATGAACAGTTCACAATTGTTAGGAAAAGGAGCTAAATGAATGTTTTATCTTAAATTACAAGGCAGGTAATGACCTTCGTCCCGCTTCCATTCCCCAAACACGAAAAAAACCTTCTATATAATAATAGATTCACAAGTAATTGCAAAAATCTATTATTGTATAGAAGGCCAAACAAAAAGGACACAGGGACAGGCACTTTGTCCTTCACCCAAATTAAGGGTAAAGGGTGGACACGGTGCCTGTCCCCCCGTCCTTACATCATCGAAGCCACTTTATCTCTGACCCATCTTATTCGATCCCTGTCGATGTCGCTTGGTACGGTACAATCAGCACCGAGGATGACACCTTTGGAACCGGATTGAGCAATTAATTTTTCTGTATACTCTTCTATCTCTTG
The DNA here is from genome assembly GCF_058792595.1 of Cytobacillus sp. MT66. Taxonomy (NCBI): domain Bacteria; kingdom Bacillati; phylum Bacillota; class Bacilli; order Caryophanales; family Bacillaceae; genus Cytobacillus; species Cytobacillus sp. MT66. The sequence continues at coordinate 324,990 of NZ_JBXAFB010000005.1, read as the reverse complement.
CTTCGTTCCTGCATGCAAGAGCTTCCCTGGGCGGTTATCGAAACCGCCAATCACTGCCTTGCCTCCAAAAAATTCTTTTCCTTCCTTGAGGTTGACGTTTTCGATGTGCATGGCCCAGTTAACTGCTTTTGCCTGATAATCCTTCCAAACTTCCAGATTATTTCTATTTCCTTCATAACCGCAGCAATGAAGAATATTATTCTCTGAAAGCTTATTCGCATGTTCTAGCACAGATTTTTCGCTTGGCGTAATATAGTTTCGGTATTCCTCGTACGACAACGATCCATTTTTAGGATTTTGCACACTTAAATAGATCCCATCCGCACCCGCTTCTTGAATAATTAATTCTACCAAGTTTATTAAATCTTGAGCGATGACATCAAGTGCATAGGAAACAGCTTCTTTATCTTCTTTAAAAAACTCTATGAATTTTTCACCGGAAATAGCCAATTGCAGCGATTTTGCCGGTGAAAACACATTATAAAATCCGCATGTACCATTCAAGTACCCGATAACAGTTTTTACTATTTTCACCTGATCCTTAAACCAAACATGATCTTTGGGCAACGGCTTTATATTTTTTAAATCTTTCGCTTCATCTATATGGTTATACTCCTCACGAGGATAGAAAAAATAACCATCACTCATAATCTTTACAAAATCCGGCTGTATTTCCTCAATAAATTGTTGATGCCCCGCTAAATTTTGGTTCAGCAAATCTGGATTTTGTAAGCCCTTACTAAAATCCTCCTCTTGAACAAAATGGAACCAAAAACCTACTGGTGGTCGATCTACCTCTTCATTATTAAAGGCCTTCAGCAATCTTTCTCTTCTTAGCATATGAACTATCCCCTCTCTTTTTTCTAAGCATTCAATCCAAACGGCTCCTCGGCTAACACCACTCCCTCTAAAAAAAACTAGACATTGGACAGAGTGCCTGTCCCCTTGTCCTTCAACTTATAACCATATCCCCGAATCCCTACTATTCTTATATGATTAATAAGTCAGAATAATGGTACTACCGCTTCATTATTGCGTCAAGGATTAATTTAACGGGATCTCACAGCGTCTTTTGCAAAAATAAAAAAGACCGGACGCGTAATAACTCCCAGTCGAATGGCAATGTTAAACCAGAATATAAAATTGTAAAAAAAGAAGGATCTGAGCTGCTGGAGAAGAACTCAATGAATACAAGAATATATTCTGTCAGATAATGGATGGACAAGGTGCCTGTCCCCCTGTCCTACTTCCATTTTTACGTTATTAATGTTTCAATAGTATATATAGTAATAAATTCGGATTTTTAATGGTACTTAAGCTTGCAAAGGGAGGTTGCCATGAATACCATTCAACAAACAAGTGAGAAAATTATCCGCTTTGAAGCAGCATTTAATCGCATCCACGTTAAGCTGAGGAACATGGTAAAAGACCCAAGGCCCCATGCCCCCTATGGAGATGTTCTATCTAAGGCAAAAAAGTTACATTCCATCGTTCGAAATCATTATGATCATTTAAGACAATTTGGGAACCTGCGCAATGCGATTGTTCATCAAAAAATGGATAAAGACTTTTATATAGCAGAGCCACATGACTGGGTGATTGAAGAAATAGAAAGAATCAGTGAGGTTCTATTAAAACCAACACCTGCTCTAAGCATTGCCTCTCAGCCTGTGACCAGCTATTCACCTGAAACACCATTAAAGGAAATCCTGCAAAAAATTGATGAAAAGGGTTATTCTCAGTTCCCTATTTACAATAAAAAAGAATTTGCTGGAATGGTGACAGAAGGCGGAATTGCAAAATGGCTTTCGCAAAACTCCCTTAAAAAACACTATATTTCCATTGACGAGGTGTGTGTTTGTGACATCCTCCCATTAGAAAAAAAACATAGCGTCAAGTTTCTAAGCAAAAGCAACACCATTTACGACTTAGAAGATGCATTTAAAGAAAGCATCAGCAAGAATGAAAAATTAGAAGCCATTCTAATCACCGAGCATGGAGAACTTAAGCAAAAGCCAATTGGAATTGTCACTCCAAGGGACTTGGTTAGAATCGAACATACAAGTTTTACCTTGGTAAACCAAATGTAGTGGCTCTTACCATAACTAATGAAAATGGCCAGCAACCTCATAGATAGGATGCTGGCCATGCTTGTTTCATTTGTATAGTAAAACCAAGATTATTCGGGTGATGACACAGGCACCACCTCTTTATTAAGCATACGAACTGCAGCCATAAATCCTCTTACAAGTAAAAAGGTAAGTGTGAGTGTTATAAAACTTACAATTGAATTCCAGCCCTTGCAATATTTAATTAGGTTTGTTTTCCTCTCTAAGAGGAACTCAGCAATGGTCATGGGGACGCTAAAAAATAAAACCTTTATAAGTATTCCAATTATATTTGAGTTTTTAGTAACCTGATTAAAATATACACATGCCAAAGGGTATAAAAGGTAGCTAAATAAAACACTGATATTAAAAAACTTAAATAAATTAATCGGGTATCTAATATATCCCTTTTTTATAACAATCGTATCCAGTATGGAGGAAATATAGCCTTAAAAAGGTTTTCTGCATTTGTTTTTTCAATTACATCTCCCCATTAGTCTAGTGTGACGACAGGTATGAAAATACCTGATGTATATATTTTCAACTCTTGGCATTTCAAATGTGCCAGCTGCTTTTTCATCTCTTTTTAATTGCAGATAGGCACATCTTAAAGAACACAGGGACAGATTTGTTCTTATCAAAAAATATGGGGTATCAACAAAGCTCCAATTACATAGGTTCAATTACATATCCTAACATCGTCAATAATCTTATTTTCCCTGAAAAAATTAATATTAAAGAGAATCTTAATGAGAGATCGAATTGTATTGTCAGATAATGGATGGACATGGTGCCTGTCCCCCTGTCCTTTTGCATGGTGGGGTAATAGGTTTTCCATACCCGATAATCTTTTCTGATACAGACAGCTAAAATACTGATTATCGCCAGAACAAGGTGCATGCCAATTCCCTTCGAAGCTTTTTTTGATACAGTTATGTTAACCATTTAAGGGAAAATAATGATTTAATGAAAATTATTGATGTGGAAAACTTAGGGGATATTTTAGGTTGAAATATTAGGCAGGAGGTGGTGACAGTGCACCACCCCTTTTGCTATTTTATTTTCTCTAATTCATCTACAAACGCTGGCCTTTTTCTATATTCGCTCATTAGTTCATTTATCAATTCCAATACCTTAGGTTTGCCTGCAAGTTTTTTATACTTTTTGATTTTGTAACAAACGGCTTGATAATTTTTCCGGTTGGATGAAGTATCTGCCGCGGATTTTATATATTCTTTATAAATTTCTATGGTTTCGTCTTTAAAATGCTCTGCTAATTTCTCAGCATAGCTTTCTATATAGCTAGGATCGTCTTTGACAAATGCTAATATTTCTGCAAGGTCATTCTCTTTATCTATCAGCTTAAGGTATAGTTGATTCGCATTCCATCCTTTTCGCAGCTTCAATTCATGTTTCAAGTTTTGATAAAACTCTTCATGATTTTCTGCGGCTAGTTCTTTTAAATCCTCGTAATAAACTAAGTCACCATCATGAAGCAAAAGTTCCTTTGCCAGCGTTTTCTGTTCTTCTATTAATGAGAGGGATTTATAGGCAGTGTATCTATATTTTTTCCACCAAGTCACTAATCCACGATATTGCTGATCCTGCTTTTCTCCCTCTTTAGATAATTCTATTACCTTGTGATACTCTTTCTCTTGAATATACTTATTCAGCAATTTTTCCCTAAATGATGAAAAATGAAGGTGGCTGTATATGAATTGTTCCGCTTCCTCTAGATCACCATTTTGCACAATTAACTGTAACAATATTTGGGACAGGCTTTCATTCCAATATTTTCGACCGTTTGTTTTTCTATCTAGCATGGATTCAATTTTTGTTCTCAGCTGGTCTCTAAGCCTCTTATCACCTGAAAACTTTAAGCAAATGTTTAGTAAATCAACCTGGAAGTCTTCCCACCCATCAAAAATCTCATTTTCGGTATAGGCTAAAAGTTTTTCAAATACTTCTCTTTGATGACCATTCTCTATACTCTTATTGGCAATTTCCTCTATTGCCTCAAATGTTTCTGCGACAAGATCACCAATATCTCCGCCAGAATCATCAGCATATTGAAAAGCCCCGATTGCTTCCTTAAGCAACAGCAAGGCAATATCTGTGGCTAGCAGTATATCCTTCGTACTTTTTGCCTTTTCAAGAACAGCACCCAGTTCGTTGACAAAATCACTTGTCCCGTAGTATTTAATAAATCCCTCTCTGCCAGTATGTTTTCTCACAATCGTTTTGATTAAATCCACACATGCCGCAAGCTCCTGGTGTTCGTCGCCGTTTGAGTATTTAACGATAAGTCTGTTTTCCAACGTTTTATCATTTTGAGCGATATCTTTAATAACCTTGATTAATTCTTCTTTCGGAAGATTAGATAGTACCTCTTGAAGCTTAGGCCGCTTATAAGGTTTTTTAGTTGGCAGTTCCTTACCAGACCCAGGGCTTATCATTTCAAAAAGCTGAAAATACGCTGCAACCTCATGTTTACAAACCGGCCCAAAATCATAAGGGCAATCACACTCGGAAAATTTTATCTCTCCTTCTTCTTCAAGTTCAACAACCACTTCGTAATGATCGCTTCCCTCAATGTGAAAAATATATTCGTTTTCACTCTTTTCGTATACTTTAACAACATTTCCTTCAAGAAAATAGCTATGCCCTCTATCTAAAATTGTTTTGTTTATATAGTTTTCGAAATTTAAAATATTCATATAAGATACCCCAACCTTTTACACATTCCCCAAATATTTTTCTGCTAAAGACTTAGCCTCTTTGATACCGGCTTCGGTTAAATAAACGGATTTGGATCGGTGGCTTCCTCGAATATAATCCTTTTCAGAAAGTTCATCTAAGATCTCAAAAGGATAGCCCTTCCAACTCCTTCTCCATTCCCCGAAAAACTCTTTTTCTTCCCAGGATGTTAAGTACAGCAGTAAAAGAGTAAGCTCTTTTATCTTTTCATCCATGACTAACAACCCCTTTATAACAGATGGTCAAATAAGAAATTTAATATAGGTGATTTTTAGAATGGTATTTCGTCATTTTCAATATAAAGAACTTTTTTCATTGCAGCTTGGTTTCTGCTATTTTCTCTTTTCGATACACTTTTTGCATCAGCATCTAGGATAAAATGGTCATCTATATATAATAAAAGCTCGTTAATTTCCTCATTTGTGAGTTCGTACCCAGCATCTTCACATAAATCATTCCACTCCGCCTCAAGCCATTTATCTTCGCAAATCGAATCATCCTCAAACCTATGCTTTTTATGTATTTCTTCTTGGTTCACTAATTCTTCCATTTCTTCGTGGGTTACCCCATAAGGAGCGCCTCCCGCAGTATAACCAACAATAAACGCAAAGGTTTCATCAGACTCAAATACATCTAATGACATTTCTTTTTTCTGTTTTCTCTTTTCTCTCAGCTTTTTTTGATAAGCCCGATCTCTCACTGCCATTCTCGTTTTTTCCTTTGTGCCCTCTGAAATTGAATAGCCTAGCATTTCTAGTTCTTTCATTGCACAAACCAGATCAACTCCATACCATTTTGAATAACTTTTAATGATATTTTTCCCATTATATTTGTTTACCCATTCTTTAACCTTTAAACTCTGTAATCTTGAGCTCCGAGACATCCTTTTTCGTTTTGGACCCAGATTTCCCTTTTTATTTTTCTTTGCCAAATTATTGCGTCACACTTTCTAATAATCTTTTTCTTAATTTTAATACAGATATGTGAGCAATCCAATGCTCCCAAGAATTTGTTTTTTCTATCCCAATTTTATAAACTATTTTCAAGCTGAAGACATTTTTAAGTAGGGGAAAATAATACCTTGGGGGGCTTATCGGGTGGGAACTTATTATACGATTGGTGTGATTAATGTGTTTTGTGCCTCATCAAAAGAAATTCTTTCAATTGATCAATGGAAGGAAATTTTGAATGAACGTATTGATTTTGATCTCTTCAATATAACCATTAATGAAACAAAGATTCATGGTGAAATAAAAATGAAAGTCTTTGCTGATAACATTACAGATTTTTTCAATGTCCTTCGAAAAATATGTGGACCTAAATACAATGAAGATTTTGATGCCTATCAAAAACTCTATGGCACAGATATAGATAAATATCCGATTAAGTACGAAGAACTGTTTGTAGAAGATAGGAACAAAAATTTAATAAAGATAGAAACAAACTTTGCCATGATGATGATAGAGGGTAAAGTTATTATTGAAGAATTTTATACAGACCCTCATTTGATTAACTGGCTTTTTCGAAATAGTAACATCCCTAACAAACTCTCTGGTGCTGTTATTAGCTCAGTTACTTTTTAGAGGTAACTACGACTCAGACAGATTTCAGTTTTGCTGTTGCTAGGATCCTTTTTTTTCTTCCTACCAGCAATATTCCATAGGCACTTTATCAAGAACTTTCGTTCAGAAAATTCCGGGTAAGCACGCAATCTCAAGATTACCTTCCTCCCTAATAATTTCTTAAAAATTAGAGACACTATCAATGCAGTACAAATCTCAATAAAGGGTGAATTTCTAGTGAAAACAGTTCAGGACATTATGACAAAGGATGTAAAAGTATGTGCGCCACATGACCCTGTAACTGCCGCGGCATGGATTATGCGTGACGTAAATTGCGGGACGGTTCCAGTTTGTGAAGGAAAAAAAGTGGTTGGGATGATCACAGACCGTGACATTGTGTTAAATGTTGTAGCAGACGGAAAAGACACGAATAGCGCTCATTGCCATGATTGTATGACAACTGATGTGGTTACTTGTTCTCCGGACACAGATGTACACGAGTGTGCACGCATGATGGCTGATCATCAAATTCGCCGGATTCCAGTCGTTCAAAACGGAGAATTAGTAGGAATTTGTGCGATTGGGGATCTTTCTAGAATTAATATTTTCGTCAATGAAGCCGGTGAAGCGCTAAGTAATATTTCTCAGCAAACACACTAAAATAATAAAAGTAACGGCCCTTTCTGTCCGCCAGAATGGGCCAGTTATTTTTATTAGACAAAAATTAAAATGGACTCCTTGCAGTCACAGAATCAATGGACTTCTTCAGTCGGTTTTTGAGTGCTAATGACTATCGTTCTATTTTCAACAAGCTTTAACCCACGGTTACCGCTAATATTATAAGCTACTTCATCCTTGAGGCGGATGGATACGATTTGCTGCGCTATTGGTGAAACAAGATATTTTGGGTGTGATAGTGCACCCAGACCATCCTGAAACAGGCTTCACCCCTGAGTTTACCGCAAAGTTAATTTGAGCTATACTTAATATTAATTTAATTACTCTTTTTAAGGGGTGAAGTTATGAGTGTTCGCCGGGAAGACCTTCATTTACTTGTGGATCTCGTAAGGGAACAAGATGCAGAACTTGTGTATGATCTTATCAGTGTTGTTATTGAAAAGAACAATGAAAAAGAAATGATTGTAGAGGCTGATAATTCACCTTTAAGCAAAGAGGAAAAAGAAATACTGAAACAAGCTGAACATGATATAGAAAATGATGATCTCATCGATTGGGATGACCTAAATGTCTAAATATATAATTAAATTAAGAAAACCTGCTGCAAAATATTATGAGAAACTGCCTCCTAAGCTAAAGGAAAAAGTCAAAGAAGTTATAAATCAGCTTCGGGAAAATCCATACGCCATTCCAAACGTAAAACCCATAGAGGGCTCCAATCATGATGTTTATAGAATTCGTATTGGAACCCTTCGTTTACTTATCGCATACATAACGATACTCTTATAATAATCGTATTAGACATAGGCCCTCGCGGGGATATTTATAAATAAATTTAAACTTCTTTAAATGAACAATGTTTATTTTTCTATTTTCACCTTAGCCTTTATTATACTGGGTGTACACCTCTAACTTAACCACCCAGCATATCATTTTACCAATCAATGACTTCCGGATACTCTACAAGTGGGTTAATATTTGTCATTGAACAATGATACTCTCTGGCAGCCTCCATAACATCCCTTTTAACCTTCTGATATTTTTGGCCTTGCTCAGCGATTCGCTTAGCCATAATCGTAATATTCTTCTGACGTTTGGTCTTATCCATATCGATAAATTTACAATTCAGTTCGTCTAGGTACTGTGTCGCATAATTGTACAAATTAAAGTAATTGGTGTTCATTAATCTCATAATTCTGCTATAAGAAGTAGCCGGTATTGTTTCCTCAATACACTTGGCAATGGCAGCCTGAAATCCCTTTACATGGGCAATCGAAGGATCCCAAATATTCCGGAAATCTTCCATCGGTTTGTAGCTGCTTTTTGCTTGATTTGTTGCATACTGCTTTACAAATTCATTCAGGGCAATCGTTACAAACAGTAGCTCAGGCCACAGTACCTGGAAGGTCAGATAAAGGTTCTTATCACTGCCAACAATCGATAGATGCCTCATTTTATCACGGTCTAGGCCATTATCAACAAATTCAACTTCCCGATTACCCATAAGCGCATGGCGTATGTCATAACATACACCAAGTATTCTTAAACGGGCCCCTTCATACGGACTCCCTTCTTCTTCATCCTCTCGCAAAATCGTATAGAGCGCTTCATATAGCTGGTCAAAATCTAAATAATCTCCATACACTGTCACGCCAGCATAATTTGGGGTGTTTTTTAAATAAATCATTTTTATCCCTCGACCTATTCTATTAAAGATGGGACCTGTTCCCTCATAGTAAACATATAAAAACTACTGATAGCTGGTTCAAGTCCACCTTTTTATTTATGCGTTTATTTTAACATAAATTCAGATACGGCGAGAAAAGGTACTTTTACTATTAGGCCACCCTATCTATGTGAAACAAGATTATAGGGCGGTGAAAGGCACCACCCCCTTGTCCTTCTCTGAACAGCAGGAGATTACACCCCCATTCTGCTGGTGACAAGTTAATTGTTCAACACATCAAAAATTGAACCATTAAAGATCTCAATGAATACAAGAATATATTCTGTAAGATAATGGATGGACATGGTGCCTGTCCCCCTGTCCGCATCAATTACAATTCATTACCTATTTTTGTGAGATAAATCACATTTCACTGAGATTATTAATGCTATCATTATTAATGTAGTAAGAGATAATAATCACCTAAAAACAAGCAGGTTTTTTCTCACTAATATTTGTACTATTATATTCTTCGCAAAAGAGAGATTGTATAAAGGGGAGTTAAAAATGTCTGAGAATAAATTGTCTGAATTAATTAGTCCTGAAGCTGTTATTAATTTTGATACTGGTGCGATTAAAGCAAGCACGTTGGATTCAATCATCAAGCTTTTGCCATTTGAAATGGGCTTTTGCGATGCCAACGATATTTTCCGCTGGTATTCAAATAATCCAGATCGCGTGCATGGTCGCCGCAAAGAAGCGATTGGCCGCCATGTGCTAGAGCTTCACCCAAGAATGGCTCATCATGTGGAAAAATTGTTGAATGATTTCCGTTCAGGAGCACGCGACGATTGGGAATTTTGGTTCCCAAAACGCTCTGGTGAAGAAACCGGCCAAATTTACCAAAAGTTCATGGCTGTACGTGATGAAAATGGAAACTACCTTGGCTGTATGGATGTGACCGTTAATATCGACCTTTTCTCAGGAAAAGAAGGGAAACATACCCCTGAAACGATTGACGAATTTATTGCTGTTAAGCCTAAATAATACTGAAAAACACATTGAATTTCCCAATTCAATGTGTTTTTCTTTATAATAGGGTTATTCCACTGAGCCAACATATCCCGTTCCCGCAACTGCTATTTTGCAGAGATTAACCTCCCCCCAAAATCCAGAATGTAATTTTATTTCCAAGCAACTAAAAAACAAGTAAACTACTAGTAGTTTACTTTGTCATCCTGTTCACTTGTTGTGAAACATTATTGTGAAACAAGATTATTCGGGTGGTGAAACGATTGATTTTAGAAAAGGGAAAATAAAATGGGGCTTACAATATTTTCGTTATGTGGATCATACAGAAGAGTTAAATGTACAGAATTGGATCGGATTGGGTTGTTACTATACTATCATAGTTTGTATATTCCATATATGTTATAAAAAAATCCTGCATATGGATCTAAATAAATGAGAGGAAAAATATAAAATTAGCCGGATAGAGATTCCAGTTCATATAACTTTCAAATTCAAAATCAACACATAGAATAACGTTAACTCTCTATTTGTTCTATATATCTCGATCTATCTCGGATGCTCTTAGAGTGTTATTGTCTGGTTAACCTTTGAATCTCTGTTTCTACATCATAAACACGTTTATTCAATGCTGCTGTTTTATTGTCAACATGGTCAGCGATTTTCTCAGTGTATTGTCCAAGACTCTCGATAATGTTTTTTTGAAGTTGTTCTTGTCCAGTTTTAATCACTTTCACATCTTTTTCAATAACATCCAAACGTTTATTGATTGGTTCTAATAATTCTTCTTTTAAAACGGAACGTAATAATTCCTTTAATTCGTTCTTCATCATCCATCACCTCTAATAAGTTTGTTATATTATAACACAGAAACTGTACACCAGGCATCAATCGAACAATGTTGGATTTAAGCATGGCTCTAGAAATAATTGGTTACAATCTAAATAGAGGAGAGCCACTCAAGATACTCTCCTTTTCTTATATTATACTAATCTCTCGTGAAACATTATTGTAAAACAAGATTATTCGGGAAGTGAATTGCAACTTCCTGAAGCAAGAAAACGGTTCTCCCGCTTCATTTCACGAAGCAGGAAAACCGTCCCTGTGTATTATCTATTTCCTTTAAAATCAACGCCAATGGCAGCTCCGTTACGGCTGGAATCAGCCACTCCTTTAAACGTGCCATTTTCGGTGTCGATTAAAATGCTTTGTACATTTCCTATTTCTACGGGACCTGTTCCAAATTTGTGCCCCATCTTATTAAGCTGAGTCAGGACCTCTTGGGAAATCCCTTCTTCAAAACGATAAGAGCTTAGATTATTCGTATAAATTCTTGGCTCTTCAACCGCTGCCTTTAGCTCCATATCGTACTCAATCGCATACAGAATGGTCTGTAATACAGAAGTAATGATAGTCGGCCCTCCTGGTGATCCAACGGTTAATACCGGCTTGCCATCCTGGAACACAATCGTTGGTGTCATGCTGCTCAATGGGCGTTTATTTGGCTGTACCTCATTGGCACCGCCAGGAACAGCATCAAAATCTGTTAACTCGTTATTTAACATAAAGCCGTATCCCGGAACCATGATACCCGTTCCAAACACTTGTTCAATGGTAGTTGTATAAGAAACAACATTTCCCCATCGATCCGCTACCGTGAAATGAGTTGTTTCGCCATACTTTCGGTCTGTCGGCTGTTTAGTAGCCTTATAATTTGCTGAAGCAGATTCGTATTTCCAAGGATCGCCCGCTGTTGGATTTTGGTTTACGCTATCTAAGCTAATAAGCTCCTGGCGTTCCTTAATATACTCCGAATGCAAAAGCCCTTTTAACGGTACGTTGACGAATTCAGGGTCACCTGCGTAGGCCGCACGGTCAGCATAGGCTAGATGCATCGTTTCCGCAAGCAGATGATATTTTTCCCATGATTTCACATCATATTGAGAAAGATTAAAATTGTCCAAAGTCTTTAACATTTGTAAAAGGAATACGCCTCCCGAGCTTGGCGGCGGCATACTGGCAATCTGGTAGCCTTGGTAATCTCCCCAAATTGGCTGGTCAATCGTCACATCATACTTATTTAAATCCTTTGTAGTCATCGAACCGCCGTATTGCTGTACAGTGTCCGCAATCGCTTCAGCAATTGATCCTTTATAAAAAGCATCGGCACCATTAGAGCGAATCATTTTAAAGGTATTGGCTAAATCCTTTTGAACAAGAGTATCCCCTTCTTCTAACGGCTTTCCATTCGGAAGAAAGACATCACTTGCTGCTGATTTTGATAGCTTTTCCTTGCTATCCTCGATTGCACTTGCCAGCACCGAATCAATTGGGAAGCCTTTATCAGCAAGCTTAATCGCTGGACCAATCAGCTGCTGCATTGGGCGTGTACCCCATTTCTCCAGTGCAGTTTCAAGCCCTTTTAATGTTCCTGGTACACCAACCGCTGTACCGCTCTCAACACGTTCAGCAAAGGGAATCGCTTTTCCGTTTTTGTCTAAAAACATATCCGGAGTTGCCCCTTCTGGTGCACGCTCTCGGCTATTAATGATGGTGGTGTCTTTTGTTTTTCCATCATACACCATCATAAAGCCGCCGCCACCGATCCCAGACATCATCGGTTCAACAACATTTAAAGCAAACTGAATGGCCACAGCAGCATCAATGGCATTTCCGCCTGTCCTTAATACTTCAGCCCCAATTTCAGATGCTAACGGATGGGCAGTAGCAACCATACCATCTTTTCCAACCGCAACCTGACTGTACTTTCCATAATCAACCTCCTTCCCTTTAGCCTCCACGCTAAAAGGAAGCGTCCCCACAATCAAAAGAATACTAAATAAAACCGCTAACCAAGATTTCCAAGAACTCCTCAAGCTTTTCTCCTCCCCTATTAAACAAGTATAAATTCATTTTACCAAATATTCAAAATAATGAGAGAGTCATAAGTTCCCATATTACGAAGCTAGGGGCGGTTCTTTTGCCTCATTTTTCCATAAATATACGAAAATCTATGTACACAGCTCATGTAATAATTAGGAATGGAGCACGAGAATGCTTTTGTTCACTATCATTTCTTTGGTTATAAAAGAAACGATCATTTCATAAGATGTAAAATGTTTAAGCTGCCTTGATAGGGTGCCTGTTCATCGCACAATTATTTGCCGATAATAAAGCCCACTTGTATGTTGTGGATAGAACCTTTGGTTGTTATATTTTAAATAGGGATTTATTTTTTAAGGCGAAACCATTGGGGAAAGCAGGGGGATAGATGTTAATTGGATTAGTCGTATTGGCAGGTTTACTTTTACTTGGATTGGTATACGAACAAGTTTTACGGCGAAGGGGTGCGGGAATACCCCATACCGGTGAAATGATTGATGTTGGCGGTTATCGCCTCCATCTAACGGATACTGGTCAAGGGGGAACCACGGTCGTCCTGATACATGGCGCGGGTGATTCCTCTTATTCGTGGATACATATTCGCAAAGAATTATCTAAGTTTACTAGAGTTATTACATATGACCGTGCAGGTATGGGCTCGAGTGATCCCGGTCCCGAGCCAACTCCCGAAAATACCATCAAAGAACTAAACAACCTGCTAGATAAGACTGGTGCCCCTGGACCCTATGTGCTTGTGGGTCATTCCTTGGGGGGACTGATTGCCCGACTCTATGCTTTGAAATATCCTAATCAGGTGGCTGGCTTAGTTTTCTTAGATTCAACGCATGAGTTTCTCAAGGATGATGTCAAGTTTAAGCAGGGCTTTGCTATGATCGGCATTATGCTGAAGATACTAAGACTCATGTCTCCATTTGGTATACCACGTTTCCTTGGTAATGTTCTAGGTATTATTCCAATGTATGGTAATGAACTTTCATATTACAAGCAGCAGCTTAGCGCCGAAGAATACAGGCAATGGAAAAATACAGTTTACAGTATTTTTGCCGGAAAGGCAGCTGGAGCCGAATTTAAAGGTGCATGGGCACATCTGGAGGTTGCCACAAATCAATTAAATAACTGTATGGAAAAACCACAGTTTGGTGACCTTCCGATCGCTGTTATCAACAACCCAGGATTTGGCGACCATTGGACCGTGATGCAAAAAGAACTTTCCTCCCGGTCAACCAACCATATCCATAAGACTAGTGATCGAAAGGGACACAGTCTGCAAATGCCACGACCCGAATATGTTATTGAAGCAATCCAACATGTAGTTGAACAAGTACAGGAACGTAACGGTCGAACCCTTGCTGAATCATATCAGGAAGCTTGATGAAACAACAAAAATGGCATACGTCAATGCGTATGCCATTTGTTATGTCTTTTTACTGTCGTGCATCCTAAAACCGAACACTTTAATTTGAGAATTCAATGTGTTTTTCTTAATAAGAGACTTATCCCAATAAGCCGACATACCCTATTCCCGCAACTGCTATTTTGTACAGGCTAATCCTCCCCCTCAAATTTCAAATTTTCATCAGAACCATGTGAAATATCTTTGTGAAACAAGATTATGCGGGTAATGCACAGGCACCTAATTTAGGGTAAATACCCTCTAATCTAACCGTTATCGTTGTCTCCGATTACGCAAAAAAGCAGGGGTATCTAGTGATTCGGGAGTTGGTTGTGTGCGCATCCTTTCACTTCGAGGCAATTCATCACGCTCGGCCCGATGATGATGGCCATGATGTAATTCTACATACGGTTCCAATCTTTCTTCTTTAATAGGGGCCGGTTTTGGTGACGGAGTTTCTTGTTCTTTAAAACCCGTCGCAATCACTGTTACTAAAACATGATTATTTAGATTCTCGTTAATCACCGAACCAAAGATCATGTTTAATTCATCGTCTGAAGCAGAAGCAACGATACTTGCGGCCTCTTGGACTTCAAATAGGCTTAAATCGCTGCCGCCTGTAATATTCATCAATACTCCTTGGGCTCCCGTGATGGACGTTTCGAGTAAAGGACTTGAAATGGCTGCTCTTGCGGCTTCAACTGCACGATCTTTCCCCTTAGCAACACCAATCCCCATTAAGGCTGTTCCTTGGTTGGACATAATTGTTTTCACATCTGCAAAATCAAGGTTGATCATCCCCGGCAAAGCAATTAAATCTGAAATCCCTTGAACCCCTTGGCGAAGGACATTATCTGCTTCACGGAACGCTTCAACCATAGGTGTTCTTTTATCAACTATCTCCAACAGGCGATCATTGGGAATAACAATTAATGTGTCTACAGCTTTCTTCATGAATTCAATGCCACTTGCTGCATTAGCTGCACGTTTGCGTCCCTCAAATTTAAACGGACGTGTAACCACCCCGATCGTCAGGGCACCAAGCGCATGAGCCATTTCAGCAATAGCTGGCGCAGCCCCTGTTCCAGTGCCACCGCCCATTCCGGCCGTAACGAAAACCATATCTGCTCCTTGCAATAATTTTTCAAGCTCCTTTTTACTTTCCATAACGGCCCGTCTGCCTACTTCTGGGTTTGCCCCCGCCCCTAAACCTCTTGTCAATTCAGCGCCAATTTGCATTGTGTTCGCTGCCCTTGATTGTTTAAGAGCCTGAGCATCTGTATTAACAGCAATAAACTCTACACCCTCTACGCCATCTTCAATCATGCGGTTTACAGCGTTGTTTCCCCCACCGCCAACTCCGATTACTTTAATTTTTGCATTTTGGTCAAAATATCCCTCAAATTCAAACATAAACATACCTCCCAATTTCCTGCCTATCTTTTTACACAAATCATTAAGGCTCCTAATATCTTCATTCAATCTTTTAAAAGTGTTATACAATACTAGACTACATGGTTGAACCCGGTTGTAATAGATTCTAGAGAACCAATTTCAATACCTGCTCGACTATTGTCCGGGTACAAAAGAAGGACAATACACAAAAAGACCCCCAATCCTACCCAGACCAGGGATCCTTCTAATTAACCATTTAGGGGTGCCACCAATATGGAATAAAATTTTGATAGGCAAAGGCTTTCTATCCACGAGTAAAGATATAGGCGATTTGCTGTGCTGCCCCTATCAGAAATTGACTATTAAAATTTTCATCAGCAAGCGTCTTTTAATTAAAAGGCTATGTTAAATTTGTCCGTTGACTTCCGCTCCAGGCGCTTCGCTTTCCGGGGGGCATTTTGTGAGCCTCCTCGTCGCTTGCGCTCCTGCGGGGTCTCACTTCAATGCTGATCCCCCAGGAGTCTACGCGCCTTCCACTCCAATCAACTAAGCGGATAAAATTAATATTAAGCTTTAACACAGCCAATTAAAAAAATAAAACGCCTTTATTAAAGTCGATTTCTTTTTTAACTCCATTTAAATTGGAGTTCGTATATAACTCATGGATGGCCTCATACGCTTCTTTACCAGATAAGTGCCGAGGCTGGAACTTAACAATTTTATTATTTGTGTGGATTGGCCAAATATCTGCCCTTATTAATCCACTTTTGTTAAAGTGTAAAGTAATTGGAAATCCATAGGTGAGGGGGGAGCGTCCGGGTGTATTGAAAATAAAGTTTCCGACACTAAAAAAAACAGGGACTCCATCCAAGATGCTTATTGGCTGATATTGGTGTGATCCATGTCCTACAATAATATCAGCACCAGCCTTCACAACCATTTTTGCCTCTAATAATTGCTTTTCTGATACGGGTTCATAATTTGTTCCCCAATGGATGGACACGATAATAGTGTTTATCCCTATTTTTCTTAAAGCCTTAATGTCATTCTGTACGGCTGTTCTAGACAAAGCAGCTACACCACTGTGATTTTTAGATGCAAAGTGTTGATATTTCTCATGATAGCTTTTCCTGAAGCTCATATAATTTAATAGTGCGACCTTAATATTTCCTTTCCTTATTACGAGCGCTCTTCTTGCTTCATTTTTATTTCTTCCTGCACCGATCGCTAGCATCGAATTTTTATTCAAATGTGTTATGGTTTCCAATAAACCTTCATGTCCGTAATCGGTCATGTGATTATTGGCCAAATAAAAAACGTTGAACCCTTTTTGTTTAAATACATCAAGCACTTGAGGCGGCATATTATAAATATAATCTTTTTCCACTTCGAGCTTTTTTGCATTTTGACTGACCGGGGACTCAAGGTTAAATGACCGCACATCCGCTGATTTGTATATTTGATCTAGGTATTTAAATGGATAGACATACCCTTCTTTGTCCAATATTTTCTGTGCCGCATCACCTAACAAAGTATCTCCGCCAATAAAGATACTTAGCTCCTTCGTGAGGTTATCAGAAACTCTGTACGCCAATGGCTTTATTGTAGTCAATAGTTATCCCCTCTCAAAAGAAGTATATGATCATCTGTAGAGGTATTGATCATATCGTGTTTGTCCTACTATTCATAGAATATGAGATATAGGATGATTTGGTTCTCCCAAGATTGAACTACTCGTTATTGACGTGGTGGAGTGCGGGGATTGTTGTTTGATCCATCGGCAATTCACGCTAGATCAAGTACCTTGATGGTACCTGGCACCCAATGTTGTCTTTCAGTGATAATCGTGGTAAAGTGACATTAACTGTAATTAAGCATAGTATATCGATAGGAATTATATGCTTTTGCTCAATTTAGGGGGAGTGTAATTATGGGGCGTGAATTTATCAAATTATTTGATAAATGGGCTGAAACCTATGACAATACAGTAGTAGGTCATGATAAAGAATATAAAGAAGTATTTGAAGGATACGATGAAATTTTAGAAGAGGTTGCTTCTAAAGTGAATGGAACGGTCGTTGAATTTGGAGTTGGGACAGGCAACTTGTCTAAAAAACTGCTTGAAAAAGGCTATAATGTATTGGGTATCGAGCCTTCTAAAGAAATGCGAATAATAGCACAGCAGAAAGTGCCTGCTCTTTCCCTGCTTGACGGTGACTTCTTAAACTTGCCAGAATTAAATGTTAACATTGATGCGTTTGTAAGTACTTGGGCTTTCCACCACCTTACTGATGAAGAAAAAAATGTGGCGATCGAAAAATATAGCCAATTACTTGAAAAAGGCGGAAAAGTTGTATTTGCAGATACTGTCTATGAAAACCCAGATGCAAAACGTTCTGTAATAGAGGATGCGGAACAAAAAGGCTTTAAGAATTTAGCTGAGGACTTAAATCGGGAATATTATACAACGATAGATATACTCCGTAAACAATTTGCCGAGCACGGTTTCTATGTAACTTTCAAACAATTAAACAAATTCGTTTGGTTAATAGAGGCCGAAAAACAATAAGCTGGAGGTCTGTTTTTAAATGCAAAAAATGAATGTTGAAAGCTTCAACCTTGATCACACAAAAGTAAAAGCACCATACGTACGTTTAGTCAGAACAACTGAAGGTGTAAATGGCGATAAAGTATACAAGTATGATATTCGTTTTTGCCAGCCTAACACAGAGCACTTGGAGATGCCTTCTCTTCACTCTTTAGAGCATATGATGGCCGAATTTATTCGTAATCACATTGATTGCGTTTTGGATATTGGACCTATGGGATGCCAAACTGGTTTTTTTCTTCAAGTAATCAACCATACAAATTATGAAGAAATTCTAGATGTATTAGAAAAAACATTAAATGATGTTTTAAATGCAACCGAGGTACCTGCTTGCAATGAAATTCAATGTGGATGGGCTGCAAGCCACAGCTTAGAAGGTGCTAAAGAAATTGCTAAAAAAATGCTAGCAAAGAAAGATGAATGGACAGAAGTGTTTTCTTAAGGCGGGAGACGAGGTCAGAATCCTTGACCCATTGTCACTTTTTTGCGTTGTCACCATAAAGACAACGCTAATATTACCCGTTAAAACCAACTATTCCACTATGAAAACATCACTTTAAATTGAAACTTTCCAAAATTATTGGGGTGCTTAAATTGAAATATTATAAACATGTACATGAACTAATAGGGAATACCCCATTAGTTGAAATAACACAATTTGAACTGCCTGATGGTGTCCGCCTTTTTGCAAAGCTTGAATTTTTAAATCCAGGCGGGAGCGTAAAAGATCGACTAGGTAAAAAACTTCTACAAACAGCCCTTGAAAAAGGCTATATTTCCGCTGGGGGTACACTTATTGAACCTACAGCTGGTAATACCGGAATTGGGCTTGCACTAGCAGCTGTTGGTACAGGGATTAACGTCATGTTTGTTGTTCCTGAAAAGTTCAGCGTTGAAAAGCAGGAGCTTATGCGTGCTTTAGGAGCAACTGTGGTCAATACGCCGACAAAAGATGGCATGACAGGAGCAATCGCTAAAACAAAGGAACTTTTAAATGAAATCCCTCATTCTTATTGCCCACAGCAATTTGAAAATCCGGCAAATCCGGAAACCTATTTTGAAACATTAGGTCCAGAAATTTGGCATGCATTAGACGGTCAGGTTAACGTCTTTGTTGCAGGAGCTGGGTCAGGTGGTACCTTCACAGGCACAGCAAACTATTTAAAAGAACAAAATCCGGCTATAAAAACCGTAATTGTTGAGCCAGAGGGCTCTATCCTAAACGGCGGTGAGTCAAGGTCACATCGAACAGAAGGAATTGGCATGGAGTTTATCCCGCCTTTTGTGGACACAGATCTTTTTGATGCGATCCATACGATTAGTGACAATGCTGCTTTTACACGCGTTCGTGAACTATCGCAAAAATGTGGTCTATTAGTAGGGAGTTCATCAGGATCGGCATTTGAAGCAAGCTTGCGTGAAGCACAAGCAGCAGAACCGGGCACAAATATTGTTACGATTTTCCCGGACAGCAGTGAACGTTATTTAAGCTCAGGTATTTATAAAAAACAATAATTTGGAGTGAAAAACATGCGTAAAAAAACACAACTCATTCATGGCGGTATAGCTAGTGACAAACATACAGGAGCAGTGTCAATACCCATTTATCATTCAAGCACGTTTAAACAAGAAGGTGTAGGAAACTTCGTATATGAATATGCAAGAACCGGAAATCCAACCCGTGAAGCGGTTGAAGCTTTAATTCGCGATATTGAGGGCGGCTATCGCGGCTTTGCTTTTGGTTCCGGAATGGCTGCGGTCACTTCTGTTATGATGCTTTTATCTGCAGGTGATCATGTCATCATTACAGACGATGTATACGGCGGCACTTTCCGTGTGATGTCAAAAGTATTAGCACGCTTTAATATTGAATATACATTCGTTGATACCAGCTCCATTGAAGAAGTTGACAAAGCAATACAACCGAATACAAAAGCGATTTATGTTGAAACACCAACCAATCCATTATTAAAAATTACAGATATCGAAGCTGTTGCTGCATTAGCTAAAGCACACGAACTTTTATTTATCGCGGACAACACATTTAGCACACCTTACTGGCAAAATCCGATTGAGCTTGGAGCAAATATTGTCCTTCATAGTGCGACCAAATATCTTGGTGGGCACAGTGACGTTGTTGCCGGATTAGTAGTAGTTGATTCCGAAGAGCTTGGTCAGCAGCTCCACTTTATCCAAAACTCTGTTGGCGGCATTCTTGGTCCACAGGATTCGTGGCTGCTAATAAGAGGAATTAGAACTTTAGGTGTACGCATGGAAGAAATTGAAGAAAACACAAGGCGCATTGTTGAATTTTTACAGAAGCAGGAAGCTGTTTCTAAAGTATATTATCCTGGACTCGTCGAACATAATGGTCATGATATTCATAAAAAACAAGCCAGAGGCTTTGGCGGCATGATCTCCTTTGATGTCGGCAGTACAGAAAAAGCGGAAGACCTCTTGCGTCGTACGAAATTCTTTACACTCGCTGAGAGCTTAGGTGCAGTCGAAAGCCTCATCTCACTTCCAGCTAAAATGACTCATGCCTCCATCCCTGCTGAACGCCGTGCAGAGCTTGGCATTACAGAAGGTCTAGTTCGTATCTCCGTTGGCCTAGAAGATGCAGAGGATTTAATTGAGGATTTAACGCAAGCATTGAAATAAGAAAAAGTGAACAGGGGGACGGTTCTTCCGTTCCCACTTGCTTCAAAAAAAGAATACAAGAACCAATCACACTTTCACAATGATTCACAATATTTCTTTCTCTTCTCCTCATCAGTTCCTAAATAATGGTCAAGGATGCTCCCAATATTCATAAAATTAGCTGGTTTAATTTTGTCATATTTATACAGGTAGTAGCTGCTCCATGGATAGTATTCAGGCCGTTTGGCCATTTTAGCTTCGACTGGATTTAGGTGGATATATCGGCTAACTTCGAGCATACCTTGTTTGTCCTCGATGATTTTGTCATAATATCTTTTTTCAAACACGTGTCCGGTGATTTTATAGCGGGTGTTGTAGTAGTTAGCGTAGCGTTTATTGATTAGGGACATAATTTTCGAAAGAGGAACTTCCCTTGAACGGATTTGCAAGTGGTAGTGATTTGTCATAAGACAATAGGAAGCGATTTCTATTGGGAACTTTTCGTGGATTTTCTCCAGGTTGTATAGATATGCCTCGAAGTCTGTTCTGCAGCGAAAAAGCGGGTCACGCCGGTTTCCCCTGCAAACCACATGATAAAATCTATTGGGGATCCATATCCTTGGTTTGCGTCCCATTATGTTTCCCTCGCTAGGACTAGATTTGAAGCCGGTTTGCTAGCTTTTCTTCTTAAGGTTGCTGCTTCCCAAATGGCTTGGTCTGTGATGTTGGGCTCACCCGCTAAGTCTGAGATGGTTCTTGCCAGCCGGATGATTTTAATCTGGACTCGGTTACTCCATTTTTGCTTGACGGTTAAGTTTGTTAGGATTCTCTGCTGGGAATCTGTTAATGGGCTGCTGTCGGTCAGCATTTCAAATGGCACTTTGGCATTCGTGATTTCCATTTGATAGCGCTTATATTGACGTCTACGTGCTGCTCCTACGCGATTACGGATCTCTTCCGAAGACTCATGACTTTTAAATGACGGGTCCAATTTAACTGATCGTAAGGTTAGTAATATATCAATACGATCATACACAGGGCCCGATAATCGATTTTGATAGGCGTGAATCTGCTTGGGTGTGCAGGTACAATAATGCTGATTTGATCCTAAGTATCCGCATGGACATGGATTCATTGCACCAACCAGGATAAATGCAGATGGATAAGTTACGGTGGAATGCACCCTGCTGATGGTTACCATTCCAGTTTCTAATGGCTGCCGAAGCATCGCCGTGGAGACGGATGGATAAAAATTTTAAAGATATAAATTGAAAGAATTCGGGTTTCTACTATTATATATTGCGTTATATTAACTCCTTCTCCCCCAGCACTCATTGATAACTTGTCACCTCGTATTTATAGCGGATTTCACTTCATTTAACGCATAAATGGCCCACCACCAATTAAGGTAGTAGGCTACTTATAACGAGTTTCTTCTATAATATTATTGTAGAACTAAACCAAATTCTGATTCTAAATTTCCAATTGACTTTCTGCTAAAGGAAATCATATATTCAAAGAAATCACTATAAGAATGTATATCTTTCAATTGATGATAACCTATAAATGAATGAATAACACTATCAATATGATCTTTGAAATTAATACCTTTAGGCGGGTCGTACAGCAGTTTGGACGTATAGAGTGCTATATTACTTAATTCTTTACAACGAGCATTAAATCTTTCTTTTTGATTATGGTTAACTTGTTTGAAGTATTGTTCAGAAAGTAAATCTGTGTATTCTCTTAATGGCAGCCCCTCATTATGTAAATTTATAATCATCGCTTCCAGCCACTTCTTTTCAAATAAACTTAGGAATTCATCCCATGTGAGAAGTTTGATATTACTATTTTCTACGGCTTGAAAGGCTCCTTCTTGAAATCCAGACTTTGAAATTATATAACCGAAATTCGCACCAAAGTCTGTAATAACTGTGCGAAAAGCATGTACTACACTTTTTGGCACTCTATAATTCCAAAGTTTACATTCACATATAAAAACAGATGATGGGACAATTTCCTCATCCTTTGCAAAAACGTCTACATTGACCGTTCCCCGCACTGTTTGTATATCCTTTTCTATAAAAACCTCATGGCCTAAACCTTTAAATATGCTGCCTACTTATCACGCCAATCAGTTGGAGAATTAATGAATATATTAATGTTAAGTCCCTCCGCTAATTTAGTTACCTAAAATATTATATCCTGAGTAAAAAATGTTAAAAAAGTTCTGTAGGATCAACATTACCAGAGTAGGGTTGTTCTTCTTTTGTTGTTTCAACATCCTTAACTTCAAAATTACTGGCCTCTCCAGAATCGTCAATCGAGAAAGTGAACTCTATTGTGTGCTGGATTGTTGTTGAACCATTATAGATATATGGATCATCACCTTTTTCATGAAACGAATTCCATAGATAAAGTGAGACATCATTCAGTACATTAAGGGAGCCATAAACTATAATTTCCTCGGGATAAATCTCTCTTTCAAATGTAGTCAAAACTACTTTTAAAATACCGTTTGACTCTGCTAGTTCAAAATCCTCTCCGGTTATAAGACTTAACTCATGAGGTGATAAATTATTAACGTAATCGTATACCTCAGAATCTAAAATATCCACAAACGTGTCCGCGATTATTTCCTGTATAAGCCTGTGATTCAAATTTTCTTCAGACCAACTAATAAGCTTGTCTAAATTATTACTTTCAACTCTCATTTCCTCATATTTTCTTTGTAACTCATCAATTAACTCTGATTCTTCTTTCATAAACTCTTCAATTGATTTAAACGGTAAAAGTCTGTTTGTGTCCTGAAGTAAGTCAGAATGAAGCGATTTTTTGTCTTTAGCATAGAAGTCCTTTGTATTATTCGATATAAAATAACTTTGGCATAAGTCATATTTTTCAACATACTTAGCATAAGTCAACCAAATTACAGTATCCTTAAATTCTTCTTTACCATGTTCAAAAGGTTTTTGAGGTAGCAATGACCTTCTCACGATCTCATTAAACATATCAAACTCTTCATGTGAAATTATCTTTACTATTCCATCATCAATTAGTTCCTGATAAAAATCATTGAATTCGTTAAGAAAAAGTTCATCGCTAATATTACTGGTTTCAATTTCAGTCCTAATTAGCTTGTTTAAATTATTCATTTCTTTCCCGAACTCTTTCCTTCTCTTTCTAACTTCCCTCCGGTAATTATTTAGGGATTCTTCATGAACGATACTCGATATATATAATTTACCTTCAACTTCCTTTAACATCTCTAAGAATTTTCTTGAAAAGTTTCTTTTAAAAAATGGGTCAGAAAATATAATATTTGAGTCCAAAAAAACATGCATTTTATATAACCTCCTCTAAGACAACACTTGCTATTTTATAAATTCATATTACTGCCTGATTATTTTCACACCTAGCTTCTTACGATTACGGCATTGCTTTTTAAATTCATTAGTTGCTGCTTTATCCCCCATAATAGTTAGCGTGGTAGCAAACTCAGCTTTATTGATAGAGCGATATAAGGCATTAATCTTTCGCTTAATATAGTTTGCAAAGTAAAAGGTAAGAATGGCTCTATCACACTCAAATTCTCTATTCTGTGTAAACCAGTCAACTAGCCTTTCAACGTGAATTTCATCCGGCATAAGAAACGCACCATCTAAATATTGAGCTGAACCAATGACTGTATCAACTGTATTGGTTGCTGACATAACACAACTGGCACCTAGATGGTCATAGTGCTCTTGCCCTTTATATTGGATAGCATAATGTTTAATTAGTTTAGTTACTTCATCTATATCAGCTTTAATATCTTGTATATCATCTGGTGTAAGTTTGATAGTTTCACTCATTATTATTCCCCTTCATAAAAACTGACCTTTTTGATAATTTTACCATATCAATAGAAAGGCTTGTCTCATAATTAAACATTTCAGAACAACAAAAAAAGCCCTCCAAGCGGCTTCATCAACCAAATCAGTGGGTTCCTACATTACTTCTTCACCATATGATATTTTCTTTTACTTTTACTATCCGGTATCTTTTCGTCATCAAAATGTAGTTTTGATTACTATGCAGTGTAGATGTATTTAAGAATGCACAAAAAATAAGCCCATCACCTTTTAAGGTAATGAGCAGACTCAGATGATTTTTATGATTTTTGAAGGTTTTATTACTTATTTCTAAGTCGTTGATCATTCAACATACGTTCATAAGCTTTACTGTTTTTAAATTTTTCTGGGTCTTTTTTTATGGCTTCAATAATTTTTTCTCGCTGCTTATCAGACATTTGCTCCATTGATTTTTTACGTTCTTGAGCAAGATATTCAAATTCTGAAAATAATGGTGAAGTAATATGCTGAGGTTTATTAGGGTCAAATCTACCCTTTTTATGTACTAAGGTGTTATTCCAGGATTCTTGTTTAGCCGATTTAATAATAGTAACTAAGACTAACCCTTGAAGATTCATAAAAACGTAGTATGAATCATGATCATGGCTGATAAATGTATAACCAAAAACACTACCTCCAAAAACAGTATGTAAGTTTAAATCAGCCATATCTTCTGAAGCTGTTTCTATAGGATTGAAAAAGAATACATGATTTTCTATATCCCTTAAATCTTGACTTTCTCCTAATAAAAAGCCCCGCATAACTTTTTCAGCATGAATTAACACATCTAATCTGAAGGGATCAATGTTCTGCTCTGACACAAATCCGATAATGTCCAAATACAAATTGCGCCAGTTCACAGAGGCTATAAATCGGTTAAACCAAGGACCATACTCGAATTCTTGTAACGTCCCTGACTGATATTTATGATAAATTGTGTTTGCAAAAGTTGTTTCATCTTGATTAAACAAATCCTCACATTCTCCACATAGCATTTGTTGCTTGTCACCATCTTGTATTTTTCTATTTGGTTCACTCATTAATCGCATATTACCAGTAGGAGAGTTCTTTTTCATGCTACGATAAACGAATTTCGGAATTATATGACTTACTTCTAAAGTGGTACCTTTTTTACACAAAGCACATTCCATACTATACACCCCCTAGAAATTAATACTGTTTCTTCACACTCTAGCAATGTAAACTGCCGACATCTATTAAATTTAGTTTATCAAAATTCCCAGTAAATAGAAGGTGTTTCTTATAAATTTGTTGAATTTTGTAAAAAAGGAGGGAGGTGTAATAATGGCAAACAAAGATAATCAATACGTTGTAAGACACGGAGATAAATGGGCTGTTCGTGGTGAGAACAAATCAAGGGTAGCAAAAACATTCGATACTCAAAGGGATGCTATAAGTTACGGAAGAGAACGGGCCAAAAGCAACAGTTCAGAATTAAGGATTCAAGGGAAAAATGGTAAGTTTCGAGATTCAGACAGCTACGGGAATGACCCAAACCCACCAAAAGATAAAAAGCATTAGCCAGCATATCCGGAGCTAACAAGTAGAAATAACCCACCAAGTATCCGTATAGAATCCTATACATCAACTCGGTGGGTTCCTTTGATATCTTTATACTTCTTCTTTTAATTTATTAATTGCTATCTTAAGTTCATAATCTACTACATCTGGAATTGCTGAAGCGCATCCAGTTAAAGTGTAATGAAATTCTTGTGTGATTTTTTTATTTTTCATTATCTGATCAAGTTCAATATCAAATACTAAAAAGTAATGTGAATCTTTCAATCTACATACTGGCAGA
The DNA here is from genome assembly GCF_058792595.1 of Cytobacillus sp. MT66. NCBI lineage: Bacteria > Bacillati > Bacillota > Bacilli > Caryophanales > Bacillaceae > Cytobacillus > Cytobacillus sp. MT66. The sequence continues at coordinate 298,535 of NZ_JBXAFB010000005.1, read as the reverse complement.
AGTTCAAATAGTATAAATGGATCGTAATGATAAGGTACAAAAATTTCAAATGAAGCTGATACTAACAATGCTTCTTGATTCCATAACGGATGAACTTGCTTTTTAGTAAGATACCAGCCCTCAGGCATCAATTGAACATATGTTTTTCCTGACTCCCTATGAACCTGTATTAAACCTAATTGCCTTGTTTGGTCAAATTCCATAGCAGTGTCTGAAATAACAGTCATATCAACCCATTCATCAGGGTTCTGTTGGTATTTGGAGATTTTTTGTAAAAACAAAATACCTCTACTTCCAACCTGATTCTCATAAAAATTTTCTAAAACCTTGTCTATTGTTTGCTTTTTCCATTTTGTATAAGCAGATACATTAAGTTCATATAGATGTTTAGTTTTCTTGAGAAATCCATAGTTAACTAAAGTATTAATTACTTTCCAAACTGTTTCCTTGTCCATGATTAACTCTTCTGTCAAAAGACGAACATTACGATCATTTTTTCTATGCGTTAATTTCACATTCTGTTCTCTTTCAAAGTAATTAAGTAATAATACACACTTTAAGAAAAAGCTTTGGTTAGTACCTTCACTAATTGATGAAAATGTTTTAACAAACATCGATCTTGACCACTGGATTAAACAATCTTTCAAATCATCTGGAAGCTCTCCCTCAACAAGTATTCCGTAATCATTAAATAACTGTGCTTGTTCATTATTAATTGGCTTTTGAATATGTGCAAAAAGAAGTAAATCATTTATTGTCTGTTCGCCAAAGCTTTGTATTACACGATGAAACTTTTTTGAATCTTGATAAAATGCTGCGATATCCTTAGCAACCCATGATTTCGTAGCATCTTTAAAAGGTTCTATTTTTAATTTGTTCAGGATATCCTCTAAATGTTCTTCACCTAACTGCAATAGGGCTTCTCTATGATTCAAAAAACTCACCCCTATCCACTAGCTCCTCAAATGTAAGAATTCGATAATGAAATCCATAATTGATAAGTCTTCGTCTTCTTTTGGAATAATGTCTTTCCTCATCCGTATTTAATGAAACGAGCGAGTACAATACAGCATCTTCTTTCCACTCTTCTGCCGGCAGTAATTTCCCCAGCCGGAGATATTCTTCCCTTACAGACCCTTGCTGATGGGATAAGGCAATCATCACTTCAACCATGGAAAGTGGCATATTTTCAATAAGTTTTGAGGATGTTATTAATTTATCAATCTCTCTACTGTTAAATGAACTTATAAGGTATTTTTGCTTTTCTTCACCTAATTGATTCGTCAAGGTATCTATTTCAATTAGTTCACTACATGCTGTTGTAACCTCATTGAAATAAGAAACAACCAATAATCTTTTTGCTTTCTCTTTTTTTAATAAAATGGATAACGCCTTATATTTGTTAGAATTTAAAGTGTCCGGATTTACTTTCTTATTATGATCTCTAGCTATATATTTACGCCACTCATCTGGAGGTAAAGGGATTTTAATTTCTACGCACCTAACTGGAACTTGGTATCCTCGGTTTACCAGGGTTCGATGCAGTACTTCGTACCATCTTGGCCCAATTAATGCTAAAACAAGATGGCCATTGCCATCAGATCTCGCAAGAGTAGAGGCTAAAGCTAATTTGTTTGTTGCTTGAATATCTGCTGTTTTTTCATGGGTTGGCGTTGGAAGTTTATGAGCATCATCATATATCACAAAACCAAAGCCCACCAAATCCTCTACGTGATCAGCAAGAATTTCATATGTTCCAATTGTAATTGGTTTTAAGCTTTTGTCTTCCTTACTAAAGATTGTAATATTGCTCTCAGATAGGTCTGTCTTTTTAATGAGTTCACTTTTCCACTTCTCTGCCCTATGTTTATCTTCGACAATTATTAGTGTTGATATTTTTAATGCCTCAATAATTTTAATTCCGACTAGGATCTTTCCTGAGTTCGGTGGCATAATTATCGTGCCACCACCTCCAGCTTGGTGGTTAAAAGTTAAATACGACTCAACGGCAGCATACTGGTAATCCAATAGTTGAAGGTTTATGCTGGTAATATCTAATTCCTCTCCAACTTCATATACAATATCTTTTGCAAATAATTCATGCTCAAAGAGTAGTTTCTTAACCTCTTTTCTGTACCGAGCTTTAAACAATAAAGTCTTCGGATCCGGATGACCTACGATTTTACTTTGAATTCCCTCAATGGCTTTAATTTCGCTTATTAACTCTTCCGTTCTTGCCTGTAATTGCAAACGATCATCATCCATGGAAAATTGTAATGCTCCAAAATGGTTCATATTCTTTTTAATAGTCTCTTTTAACGAATCTGGTACTACATTTTGAGATTGTTCCTCTAAGAAACGAATAATAAAATCTACTTCTACCCCTTTTGCCTTTGCAGTCCATAACGCGTATGGGGTTAAAGCATATGTATGAACTTGCTCGGGTGCCTTAATTAAATCTGCGAATTCAATTAATTCCTGACCGACTTCTCCTTTTTCATCTAAACCTTCCAACAAATAAACATTCCTGCTGTCAGGATGAATGACCAATGGTTTTCTATACACTTCACCACTTCCTCATTTAGATATTGTCTTTAGGTAATCCATTAATATATGAATAATTGAAGAAACTAACTCTACTGTTGATTGAATCAAATAGGGGTAAAGCTTTCCGAATGCAAACACAAAATAGAATAATAGAAAAGTAAAAATGTAGAGTAATATGTCCTCTGTAAAACTACCTGTTTTGTATGTAAAGGGGAGATTCGGACGGACTGGTTTAAATGGGGCAAGAATAGGAATGCTTCGTACTGAAAATAAGTCTCCGATTAAATGAAACAGGTATCCTAACGAAAGGCCAACTGTTAAGAAAGATGGGTAGATTAAAAAAACAACTGATACAAGCATCCATGCAAATAAACTATGTGTAATTCCTCGATGTCCATATCTTTGTTTAACATATTTAGAAAGACCAAAGGATCTACGACCAATGAACGACCGCGGTTCATCGATATCCGGCAGCAAGCTACCAAAACATATCCCAATTACATATCCAATATGAAAAGGATAGTTTAACATAATTGCCAAACCAGCACCTGCTGTTAACGAGCTTACGATGTGTGTTTTATAACGCAATATAACCAAGCTCCCCATATGATTTTATTTTATGGATATGCTCGGTTATTTATGGATATAACTTTTTTACTATATAAGTTCAAAATCAACATCCGCTAAAAAACTACGATTAGTACTTTATTTCCCTCTATTTCTAAATCATCTATGACAATTCTTTTACACTATCAAAAGCAAATTTACATGCTTTCTTAATAATTACATGTTCCCGGTCCACAGCTGGAATACCTGAGTAATCATAAACCCAACGAGGATGTGCAAAGTGTATTACCTTTATCCATTTTCTCCCTCTAAATTTAAAGTCATATACATCTCCATGTCTTTTATCTAAGTATCGATTATTAAACGACATTAAAGGATTTTGAGACAGCACACCAACCTGTGAGGGTGTATCACATATGCACCTTAATGAATTTAGTGCAATTGCACCACAAACTATTATCAACTCTAAATTAGGTAGCTCATCTATTTCTTGAATCAGATACTCATTGCTACATGTTCTTAAGTCACCTTTATCTTTATTTCCTTCTACTCTACATTTTATTGCGTCAGTGAAATAAACTTCCTTCATGGCTGTTTCAAAATAATTCAAATGCCTCGAAATATAACCATCACGTCTTAAAAACTTAAAAATCTGTAAATGATACGTATAATATTTTGCCAGCCAAGCAGGGAAGTGTTTCCTATGATATTTAGCCTTTTCCATTGGTGAATAATTGGCAATATATTTGTCATCACCACCAGGTGTTCCACCCGGTTCCTCATAAATTATCATTACCTTTAAGTTCTCTTTATTTTGCTCTGTATCATAAAATAAAACCTCACGGTCAGAATTGAATTTGCAAGCTTTACATGGTTTGTAAATCCTATCTATTATTTTACCTTTCAAACTTGATCATTCTCCCTTCCTTGTTGGTAACACTCACTCTATTATCCCTATTATATTTTTATATGTTTTACACTACTTTTTAGAAACGTGTAAAAAGCAAGGTTCTTCTCTATTACAAAATTATACCAAATTTATTATTTACCATCTTAATGGCATTGTGAAATAATCAATATGTTAAGTATATTTTATATAGGGGGATTATATGACTAGTAAACAAAAGATAGCAGAGGAATATATCAAAGCAACCGAAAGTCAACGAACTGAACGTTCTGGAATTCATTTTGTAGGAGCATCTGTAGAATCAGTTATGAAATGGGCTTTTAGAGAACAGCCAATAAATGATTACGGAATTGATGCACACATTGAGATGCTAATGGGAGATAAGCCTACTGGTAGATTAATAGCACTGCAAATTAAATCTGGATCTAGTTGGTTTAAAGATGGATGGGAAAACCAAGCTGATGAAAATGAAAGAGAAATTATATTCTATGGGTCACTAAAACATTATGACTACTGGTTGAACCACGCACTACCTGTCTTAATTGTTGTAGTTCACCCTAAAACACAAATTTGTTACTGGCAGCATATCACAACCGCGACTACAGAAAAGCTTGATGCAAGTTTTAAGGTATCTATCCCAAAGGACCAAGTATTAAATGATACTTTATATATAAAAACACTTGAAGAAATTGCACATAATCAAAGTACACAACAATTAAAATTTGCCTCTTTGAAAGCTAGTAGATATCTAATAGAATTACGCCTAAAAGATTATCAGATAAAATTAGCTTGTAATCCCACTGAAAAGCCAGAGCTATATAAAATCCTTATTGAAATTTTATCTAGTGATCAATCTAAGGTAATTGATAGAGTCACTTGGGACTTTTATTTTGATCCCACTAAGGATTTCGACAAATCAATAAAGGAATACCTAAGTTGGGCAAATTTGGAATTAGCTAGTAGCAGCCCAAATAAGCACTATACTTACTTTATTGATGTTAATAAGTTAGGTACTGCCTTTTTAACAGTAGATAAATTTCTTGAAAGTAGCCATTGATAATATAAAGACAGACCCACCAAGTATCCGTATAGAAACCTATACATCAACTCGGTGGGTACCTTTATCACTTCTTCACTATATAATATTTATGCTTTCTTTGACGTTCCGGCAAGAATTTCTTCTGCAGCTTCCTCTCTTCGATTAGTGGTAATACTATGCTTTTTCGGAAATAGGAAGGTGATATCGTCATCAACGTGTTCATAAACTCCAAGATTTCTCCCCACAGCCGTGGTTCTTCACAATACTCCAGTAAGGCCGTCACTTCCGGCCCTTTCAAAAAGTCCGCTTGTTTTTTCTTTCGCCTATCGTGGCGCCTAGCTTTCTTTTCCTCTAAAAGCTGATGTCGGTAGCTTTCATACCTTTCAACCGTAGACCACTCTATTCCCATACTGAAATGGTAAACTACCTTTCCGTCCTTATAGACCGTAGCTTGCTCGACAAACTGTGAGTAAAGCTCTGCAGGAAAAACATGCTGTTGTTCCTCATTCACCTTTTTTACTTGCTTCATTAGCTCTTTAACTTCATGTTTATATTTCTCCGCTACCTTCTTACGATCGGAGAATGCTTTTAGCTGCTTATGCAGATTTACTAACTCTCCACTTAAATCATCTACTCTTTTAGAATCTTGCCCGTCTTGATGGAGCTCTTCATCTACCGCTTCATACAGCGCTTGATTCAACTGCTCAATTCTTTTTTGAACCTCTTCTTCTTGTTTCAGTTCCTGGGCACTTAGCTCCGTTTGAGAAATGGCCTTATTTACTTTTTCCCGAAATACCTCATTTTGATGAAGTTCCTTTAACATGTTGATAAAGTGCTGTTCGAAATAGGTTTGTTGAAAGCGATGCGAGGAACAGCCATAGACAGCAAAATATTTCTGAGCTAGCCTACATACCCATCGGTGAACCTCGTATCCTTCATCATCACCACGTCGTTCTACAGAGCGTTGATGAGTAAAACCATTTCCGCATTCTCCACATTGAAATTTATCTATAAAAGCCTCATTTTTATTGTTATTTTTCGAGTATTTCTTGTGGTTACGAGTCTTAAAGGCCGTCGAGCGTTCCTTCATGATTGCTTGTACAGCCTCCCATTCTTCCGGATCAATGATCGCTTCATGATGGCCTTCAATATAATATTGAGGTAACTCTCCTCGGTTCGTAGCAGCCTTTTCTTCTAAAGTATCTAGCATAAAGTATTTTTGATAGAGGTAGTCGCCTTTATAGACAACATTTGTTAGGATCTCCTTCACAGTACTTAAGCTCCAAATCTCTCTTCCTTGTGGGGTAGGAATCCGGTCCTGAGTTAACGCTGTTATAATTTGCGTATTATTTTTGCCGGCTTGTATATCAGCATATATACGACGGACGACTTTTGCCTCTTCTTCATCTATAAGCCACCGATGTTTCTCTCCGATACTTCTGGATGGTGCCTGGCACCCGATGTTATTGGATAGGACATGATTTTTTCAGATTGTTTAAACTCAATTCCTTGCTCTTTTATTTTCTGCAGCAACTGTGGCATTGATATCTTATTGTGATAAATGAGTTCGAAAGAATTTAACACTATTTCTTTCCATTTACTTTGGTCACCAATAAAATAAGATTCACCATTTACATAATGATTTAAAATCTCATCAGCCTTCCATTTTGGAAGTCTGGTTGTTATGTTATTCTTTACTTCCCTGGTTTGGTCATTTTCTAAAGTAGCTGAAGCCCCCGCTGTTTCATTTATTAGAGCGTTTTCAATACTCTGTAGATCCTTCTCGACCTCACTATCTACTCCATAATATTTCGACATATGCTGTACCACTTGTTTGTACCAATAAGGCTTAGTAGATAAATTGTTCCTCTGTAAGGATTCCATATCCCTTTTCAAGTCTGTATCCATTTGCTGCTGGCTTCGTCCAGTAAAAGGAACATCCAATGTGCTGTCATAATAATCTCTTGAATTTTAAGCTGCTATTTTCTTTCGTTCTTCTTCCCTAGCTCTGACAAACTCTCTTTGTTTCCGTTCCTCTTCTTTCTTTCTAGCTCTTTCTAACTCTTGTTGCTTTCGGATATCTTCTTGTTGCTGATAGAGCTGCTCAAGTTGTCTTTTAAGATCTTCTCGATACCCATCCTCGTTCTCGTTGGTATAAAGAAAATCAGATTGTTGATGATTAATTGTTAAAGCTTTTTCCAATGGTACTTTTATTGGCTTGTATACTGTTCTGGTTTTTCTAAGGTTTTCATGTTCATGTAAAAATCGGATAATATTAATTTCACGTTCATGGGGAACAAAGTAAACCATGCTTTTTACTTGAAGATTGAAAGGACGATGATTAAGTAAAGCCTCTTTCAGATTCGGTTCCAATCCTCTTATAAATTCGGTCCATAAGTAATCTTGCTTGGTTTGACTAACACATAATAATTCTCCATCTACGAGAGAAACATGGTTAATTTCAGGTTCATAAGCTAACCAATAACTATCAAATAAAAAAATAGGGGTGAATTGATGCTGTATGTATGCATGTCTACGCTTATTTAGGCTATTTGCATATTTTCTATCATTTTTTAGCCCTGTTAAATAATCAATCGCCCATCTTTTGCCATCTGGAAATTCAAGGATAAAATCAGGAACAAAAGACAATGTACTCTTAAATCGATTTCCATCGATCAACCTTATATTATTTATTTTACAGGTTCCTTCTAGGTAAGTTCGTAAAATGGCTTTACCGGCTCGATGTTTCGGTACATCCTCTAAATGTTCCTTTTGGCTTTTGTACATTTTATGATTTTCGCTATAGGAGCATTTTTCCTTATCATAATGTCTAAAGTAAAACACCTTATCTTCTGATAAAACCATTTCTACCCGCTCATCACAACATACACATCGAAAGTCGCCTTTTTGTGAAAATCGCCGATAACGATCATTTAACTGTTTTTTGACTTTATTTCGTTCGTAGCCCTGTTCTTCTAGTTCTATTCCCAAACTTTCGATGTCAATTTCGTAATCATTTAATAATGCAACATTCATCTTTTCTCCCCCTATTGTACAAATACCAAGGATTATGTAGATACTAATGTTGAGTGATTATATTAAACTATTATTCGGGTGGTGAATGGCACCCAGATTCATGAAATCATTGAAATCCAATCGGAAGTTAACTTCTTTTAAGAAGGCTTGGATTTTAAAAAATAATAAACAGATACAATCCCTTGAAATTATATTAGCAGCTGCTAAGCATCTTTGTGAAACAAAATTTTTTTGGGTGGTGCCAGGCAACTGTAACTCTTAATGTTCCATTTGAATACTTATTTAGAAAATGTCATTTCTTTATCACAATGCTCAAAAATTAACATATAATATTTTGTTAGCAGTTCTCGCCTGTCTCATGGGGGGCGATAAAAATAGAATCAATTGAATGGATTTTTCTATTATTAATATTAGTTTTTCAATTTTCCAAAACTCCCTTGTACCCAGATATAAAACGACTGCTAAAAATACTGTTAAAGAAATTGTTTAAAAACAAAAATTAATGAGACCTCGGCGGGTTCTACTCCTTTTAAAAGGATGTAGAACCTGCAGATTATACAAATAAATTAGAAAAGAATATAACAGTAACAAATTGCTGGTTTATCTTCTCAATCAGGGAATAATCAGCTTTTTTCTTTGTTTAAAACCTTGATAAATGGGTGTTTGTTTTTAATTAGTTAATTAAATTACAACAAAGCTTATTAATAATAAATCCGGACAAAGCGCCTGTATTTTTTTCAAGAGACACCTTTTTATTTGCAATCAAAACCACCGTAATACATTGGCAAAGCAATCAACTCGGTTATTTCTAAGATTTCCCTAATTCGGCAACATACTCATCTATTTTTGGAAAAATGATTTCATTAATTTCCGACCAATTTAGTGTCAAAAAACAGTGTTATCGCTATCCTCAAATGACCAAAAGTTGACGGTATTGCCTGTCTAGAATTAGACGATGATAATGTCCATGTATGATTTAGAAAATTATTCCCGTCAGTTAACAGACAAAGGGTTCCGCCAATTTCTGGCCAATATAGGGGGCAGTGACTGGCACCTAAACCAATATCAATATAAACAAATAGTATTCTATTATTTCAATGAATACCCGCTAGGATTCTTCCTATGCCACTCCCAAGCATCCCCAATAATCTTCTCCAAAGAATCTAACTCCGGTTTCCACCCCAAAATCCGCTGTGCTTTTTCCGACGATGCAATCAATACTGCAGGATCACCCACTCTTCTTTCCTTTATTTCTGCCGGAATTGGATGATTTGTTATTTGTCTTGCCACTTCGATGACTTCTTTGACAGAATAACCATTTCCATTACCAAGATTAAAAATTTCACTAGGGTTATCTTTTCTTAAGTATTCTAAAGCTAGATAATGGGCTGATGCTAAGTCCATTACATGGATATAATCTCTAATACAAGTACCGTCTTCTGTTGGATAGTCGTCGCCAAACATATAAATCTTCTCTCTTTGGCCAAGTGGCACCTGTAAAATTAATGGAATAAGATGGGTTTCTGGATCATGGTCTTCACCAATCGTTCCACTTTCATGTGCACCTGCAGCATTAAAATACCTTAATGAGATATACTTAGTTCCATATGCCTGGTCAAACCATTTCATCATTTTTTCCATTGCTAGTTTTGTCTCACCATAAGTATTTTTAGGATTGGTTTCATCTTCCTCAAGAATAGGGATATTCTTAGGCTCTCCATATGTAGCAGCTGTTGAAGAAAATACAATCTTATTAACATGATTTTCTCTCATAACATCTAACAAACACATCATGCCGTATACATTGTTATGATAGTAATCAAAGGGTTTCTCCATACTTTCTCCAACCAAGGAATTAGCAGCAAAATGAATGACTGCTTCAATATCATGTGTCTTAAATACGTTATCAAGGGCTTCTTTATCCCTAAGATCGGTTTCATAAAAATACTTGACATCAACTGCATTTCTATGGCCATTTTGAAGATTATCGACAACAACAACATCTTCTTTATTGTCCAAGAAGTACCTCACTGTATGGGATCCGATGTAACCAGATCCACCGGTTATTAATATAGACATGTTTAAGCTAACCTCCATAGTCTTTAACCAATTGCACTTACAAAATAAAAAATTCACTGCAACTGTCATTTATTAAATAAAAAAAGAGCCCATCCTAAGATAACTCCGTTGTGAAACATATTTGTGAAACAAGATTATTCGGTTGGTGACAGCGTACTATGTCATTCCCATTTCGAGGAAGAGAGCTGATTTCTTTTTATCAATAATCCATTGGGTGGCATAAGCCTGGTAATGATACGGTTTATATTTCAAGGGTTCATCTCCTCCAGCATTCGATCGACCGCCTCGTAGCTATCAATCTTAAAAACTTTAAATCCTAACGATTCCAGCTGCTTCTTCCTTTTTAGCTGCAATGCTCGTAGCCTCTTAGCTGGTGCCTTTAATTCCACAAAAGCAACCTTTGAACCATGAAAGAGTACCAACCGATCTGGCACCCCTGCAAAACCGGGGGATACGAGTTTCAAAGCCAACCCGCCTTCTTGCTTCACTTTCATTTTTAGCCTTTTTTCTATACTCGCTTCATTCATCTATCGATCACCCCTAAAATAAATGTTTACAGCTAACCCCCAGTATTCATAGGCTTTCAGCTTTCTCGTAAACAAGTAAACATAAAAACAGTTAACATACACATATATGGCTATTAGGCTGTATAAGCTATATATGTTATTCTCTATTTCTTCTTTATATAGATAGTTATGTTTATCATGTTTACAAAGTATATAAGTAAGATGTAGTAAGGGCTTGAGGTGTAAACAATTAATGTTTTTTAAAGTTTACCTGTTTACAAACCCTCTCTTCTAAATCCTCTTTGTGTTCCATAACTATTATCAAAACGAACAGAGCTCACCCTTTTCCAGCCTGGTGTATGCTGAATAATCATATTGATTTCTTTGGCATCATATCTGGTCATAATAGATATATCCTTTTGAAATAGCTCTTCCCACACCATTTGAGCACACACCTTATTTAACTTCATTGTTTTTTCTGGTTGGCTTTCACCCTGATCCATATGCAAATAGGTTCTCCTAGTACCAATATCTAGTTCATACCAATTCAACGGAACCGCGGTTTCTAAATACTTTCTAATGCTTTCCGCAATCGGATTTTCCTGAGTATGAGCAGCCTGAAGTTCATAAGCCTTTTCTTCAATATCCTTACTCAAAGCCAGGCTCTCTCCCTTTTCATACAGCACCTTTGCCTCCGCCCAAATCTGGTCAACTTCCTCTTCCGTCAAATTATCCCACATGTTTTTCCTACCGCCACCATTAACTGTTATGGGTAAAAAGCGGCGGTTCCCGGTAGGATCATTTAAAAAATCATAATCATTGGTTGTCCCAAAAAACACGCACTGCCGTTTAAACGTTTCATTATGTCTGCCATAAGCAACTCTAAAGGTATCCTCGGACTTAGAAATAAAATGCTTTACTGCTTCCGTATCTGCTTTCTTTGTTGCCGTCAGCTCGGCCATTTCTAAAATCCATGCACCCTGAAGCTGTTCATAGGCTTCTTTGCCCTTCACAGTAATCAAGGAATCCGAGTGCCATTCCTTACCTATAAGCTTAATAATGTAACTTTTCCCCACACCTTGAGGGCCAACAAGTACCACACAGTAATCAAACTTGGCACCCGGTCTATAAATCCTTGTCACTGCTGCAAGCATAATTTTTCGAGTAAATGTTCGGACGCACTCATTATCATCAGCACCAAGATAATCTACCAGTAAGGTTTCAATCCGCTCCTTTCCATCCCAAACGAGTCCGTCTAAATAGTCCTTAATAGGATGAAAGGCATACTTCACCGCCACTTCACTCCAAGCGTCCGCAATAACACCCGCTCCTTTAATGCCGTAAATAGAGTAAAGGTAATTTCGTAAACTGGCATCATCGCTATCGGACCAATATTCACCCCGTTCGACACCCCGCCAAGGCAAATCATCTTTTATGACCACCCGGTGGACGAAGTCATTCAATGCGATTCGATTCTTTAACGCTGGATCATTCTCCAGAACAAGGATGACATTCGGTGCACTGGAGACGATGTTCCCTTTTTGATCCCTTGTTAACTCTGTTAGCCACTCCATCTCTCCGTCTTCAAAATCGTCTGCAGCAAGGTTTAACTGTTCTTTCCCAAGTGTCAGTTTGACCTGCTTGTCCTTTAACGCTTCTTCCACCATCGCTTTATAGGAAGGCAAGCGATTAATAGGAGTTCCTTCTTTCACCGTTTCATCAAGCTCACCAAATAAATGCATGCGAACTAAATCAAATGCGTTACAAAGCCTTCCACCAATAGGGTCAGTAGAATGATGAGAGTAGGCAAAGTCACCATCTTCGTATATCACCAATCCACCAGCAGTGGAACCAGCTGAATACGTATATCGGTTTGGATCCCCGCAAGGAACGTAAATATCACTTAAATACTTCTCAATCACATCGGTGACAGTGTAAGTCCGGCAAAAAGCACCAACCACACCTTCTTTGGATTTAGGATCACCTTGCTTATCAGCGAGCTTCTTTCGCTCGTGAACAGTTCTCGAGCTTTCGGGCCAGTAAGAAGAATCTCTCCAATCTGGATATCTAGCCAAAACAGCATCTGGATCAATCCATGGCTCGTCTAGTACTTTAAAGACAAATTCCCCATCAGATGATGTCGATGGCCAATACATCAGCCGGTGCACTTGATAGGTGGTATCATCAAAAAAGTCAATTCCTAGGTCAGCAGCAATCCTTCTGGCAATCGGTACATATTCATCGGCAGTAACAGGTCTGGATAAAGGAATGACTAGTCTTAACCTTGGATTCTTCGGATGGTGTTTATGAGTAGAATACATGGCGCACCCGTAGCCAAACATGGTCTCAACAGATGCCCATAAGTCCCCTTTCACAAAGTCAGCATCAAGAGAAATAATCTGCCGCCAAACTACACCGTCATGTTTTCTTCTGCCACCCTTTAAGGTACCACCTACAAATCCACCCACATCTTTAATCTCATCCTGTTTTGATTTAGAAAGCTTTTTATATTCCTCATACGTTTCATGAGTTCGAATTGTGCTACTTAACTTCTGAACTACTTCGGACCAAAGCATTTCACGATTTTTCCAGTTCAGTTCTTTTCTGTTTCTTCCGGTTGAAATCGTAAGATTTGCATCATGTTTTAAACTATGGCTACTTCTTTCACTGAGCCCTTTCACATCTACCAGCCCTCCTTCGTAACACAGTACCTAGGCCTTTTTTGGCTCCTTCCAAATCACCGGAAAGAGCCTGGCCTTTCAATGTTTTCATCGTTTGTTTTGGTAGTACGTCTTTGTATTGTTTTAGGTCCATTAAAAATTTCACTGTATCCATGTCAGCCACTCGCCATCACTCCTATTCGAATGTCAATCTTTCTTGTAATAGAAGGTTTCAAAGCTATCCGCCCCAAGAGGAAGACCAGGTGCCCAATCAATCGATTGACCCATTATGTTTTCGACTTCTTCCATTGACCCAGTAGCGATAGGAACATCAAGGACGACTTCATCATGAACATGGAAATTAATGCGGTATCCCGCTTCGTCCAATCGAAGCATTGATACAGCTAGACAATCTCTAGCAATAGCTTGGATAATATTCTCCGTAAGTTTCCCACCATATGTGGGAATCCTGCCCCACTGCTTCGAGCCTTGTTCAGTTCCTTCATACGTAAGCTGTTCTTTTCCAAAACGCTCGTCCACCCCAATTCTGGGCCTTACATAAGCAAGAGAACGCCCTGATGGCAACGTGATAAATAAGATGCCCTTTGTATAATGGAAGGTGAGACCATATTGCGTTTTCACCACTACTTTTTCTTTCACCGCTTTGATGGCTGCCGCTTCTATGCCCCACCACATTTTCACGATATTTGGATTGGCCTCCCGCCAAGCAGAAACTAACTCTGGAAGTTCATCTTCGGAGAGGCCCATCTCGAGAGCTCCCATCTGCGTCAAAGCCCCTTTAGAGCCGCCATAACCAAGGGCGAGTTCCGCAATCTTACCTTTCTGTCGAAGTGGGCTACCCTTATCAATGGTCTCTATCGGAACTTTGAACATCTGAGCAGCAGAAGCCTCATAAATCTTCCCATGGGATTGGAATACATCCATCCGCCAACGCTCCCCCGCTAACCATGCAATCACCCTTGCTTCAATCGCTGAAAAGTCAGCAACAACAAAACGATGGCCCTTCGATGGAATAAATGCCGATCGAATTAATTGTGATAACACGTCCGACACACTCTCAAAAAGAAGTTCCATGGCTTCGTAGCTTCCTGTTTTCAATAGGTCTCTAGCAACCTGTAAATCTTTTAAACTGTTTCTTGGCAAGTTATGAATTTGAACAAGTCTACCAGCCCAGCGGCCTGTACGGTTTGCCCCGTAGAATTGGAGCAACCCTCTAATCCTTTGGTCAGGACAGATGGAACGCTTCATTGCTTCATATTTCTTTACTGATGTTTTAGACATGGCCCGTCTTAATTCCAACAGCCGCTTCACTTCAGGATTTTCTACTTCATTCATAAGCGCTTCCACGTTTTTCTTTGCAAGGCTATCCACTTCTATTCCTTGCTTCAGCAACCAACCTTTTAATTGCGCTGGACTATTCGGATTCTCTAGTCCCGTTAAATGAACAGCTTCATCAAAAAGCTCATCCTGAAACTCTTTATCTGCCTGAATTGCGTTAGTGACTAAGCAATTATCAATCAGAACACCTTCATCATTGATCTTCTGGTCCAACTCCCAGAGCTTCTGTTCAATTTTCGGGATAGGAAATGAATCTAGCTTCTTCCGGATTTGCCTTTCGACCTCAACGTCCTGTTTGCAATAATCCTTAAAGGTTTCCCACTTATCCAAGTCATGATCTGGAAGATTACGAGTCCTTCCCTCATTTACTTTAGTAGGTTTACAAGGAACAGAAAAGTATCGGATTAAGGCTTTCCCTTCCTTCATTTTCTGATCCTTCAACCTAAGGCATTTCGCCACCCCATCAAGGTAACCAGGCAAGCCAAGCATTAAAGCATGAACCGATGAACACCGCCATTGTTCTGGCGGCATCGGCTGGTGAAAGTGTTTGGCTAAACATGTTCTTTCAAAATTGGCATTGTAAGCTGTCTTTATCACAGCTGGATCCGTCATTGCTTTTAAAATGTCATCTGGTATCTCTTCGCCAGATGCTAAATCAACGATCTGTACCTCTTCATCATCAACGGCATAAGCAAAGAGAAGAATTTCAAAATCATGTGATTCACAGTAGGCATAGACCCCAGATTTAATGAGGTCTACACTACTGTAAGTTTCTATATCAATGGATAAGAGTTTCATAGAAATCAACCTAAGATGTCATCTTCTTCATCGTCACTATCATCGCCGAAATCAGCCTCTGCACTACTACGGCCACCAAGTGGATCTCCATCATCCGTCTTCATAATGTTTTGAAGCCCAGCAGCAATCCCGCGATTTCCATTGACGTTAAATCCGTAAAAGGTCAAACTAACCCGACCATAGCAGCCGGAGTAAAATTCGCTTTGGTCCATGATTGGGTTCAAATCCCCATCGACAATTCCTGGCTTAATCTTGCTGTTGGCATTAATGAAATAAGAATCTGCATACGCCTCATCATCTTCACGATCAACATCACCGTCACGCAATGGCGTTTTCAAGTTGGATGGCACCTTGCCACCGAATTTATCCTTGTTCTCTTGAGTCGCTTTTTGAATCGCATCTTTTACCTTTTTGATGGTCTTCTTATCCGACTTCGGGATAATAATACTTACTGAATATTTCAAGTCACTCCCATTAACGCTGACTGCTTGATGTACATTTGCATAACTGAACCGTACAGGGTTTTCCTTCGTACCAATTGTGATTTTTATCATAATTTATTTCCTCCTCATTATTGAAAATCTGCTTCAGGTGAAGATTTTATTTCTTGTCGCTTGTCCTCTTCTGGCACAAGTTTTACCTTGCCCGGTGCTTTTGTGACGAGAGAACCGAGCAATTCTTGAAATGTCTTTTTACCAAGTTCCTTTTCAAGTGTCGTAATCGTATTGATTGTTTTTTTATAAATTACATCTCCGTCATATCCAGCAGCTGAAAGTGCTTCAACCACAGCATTTTCATCACTATATTTACGGCTTCCTCTGCCCTCGACCAGTTTCATCCCTGGCCACTGCTTGTTTTCATTCATCGCCTTGGTTAAAGCAAATTCTTGGACATCCTTTGCCCAGCTCATCAGCTGATCAACGGTAGTTAATACTTCCACAATTTCATCATCTGTCAGTAACGGAGGTTTCTGAAAATCCATGCAGGCTAGTTTTAGATTTTCCTCCGCCCTTGCTCTGCAGGTAGCCTTCACCCTACAAAAACGGCAATGCTCACCAGCAACAAAGTCACCTTCACCCTTGAATGCTAACTCCGCTTTGGGCTTGACCTCATTCTCTGCCCATTCCAATAGTTCCTCGACCTGCATTTCGTCAGTTGAGATGTTATCTAATCTCGGCTGTACAATGGTCATCAAAACGGATTCGATATCGTAAAGTACACCAAAATTATTGATTGCGCCTAATGCATACAACCGCATTTGTGGGTTCTCAACTGCGGAAACCTTGACCCCTTTCCCACCCTTTAGGTCAACAATTTCCAATCGATCGCCGGAGATCAAAATTACGTCCCCAGTTCCAAAGCCCTCTGGAACCCAAGGGCTAAAGTCCACTCTTTCCTCAATAAGAATGAGCGGATCCTTGCTGGTTGCCCTAGCCTCATTCATTTTTTCTGTAACAACATCCACATAGATTTGTACAGCTTGTTCGATCTCTGGGTTATAAAATTCATTTTGTTTCATCTGCTTCAGCTTTTTGTTCAACTGAGCTTTTGTCATTTGTTTTAATTCATAAGACAAATAAAGCTCCGATAGCTCGTGCATGAATGTACCCTCTTTTGCAAAAACACTTGTTGTTTCTTCGTACTGTTCACCAAGTCGAATGCTTGGTGTACAAGCCAACCACTGACTTGCTTTTGAGGCACCTAAACTGGCATGGGCTCGTTCTGAATGATTCACAGTTCCAACTCCCAAATTCCTCATCCAAGTTTCCCCGCTTCTTCTAATAGTTCAGGATATTTTTCCGCTGGAATATCACTCAGTTTCTTTACTCCAAATCCCGTAATCAACTCTTTCACCTGCACCTGTTTGCCATCTTGTGAAAGTGCTGCAAGTTTTGCCCTGACATCTTCCAATGTTGGCAACTTAGCTTTCGGGGGTTGTGCCGGTTTCTTAGGTTCCTTATTTTCTTTCGTTTGTTTCTTCTCAAAGGGAGTTGCAGAGCCCGTTTGATTGGTTTCTAATGCAAACACCAATGTTTCAATACTTCCTGCTAGATTTCGTAAATCTGTCACCACATTTAGAGCGAGTTTAATTTTGCTCATTTACCTTTTCTCCTTTCTTTTCATTTTGTTCATCAAGCTGACTCAGTCGATTGGCTAGTCTTTTTGAAACAATACTGATAGCCGTAAGGACGCCAACCATCTCTTCCTGCATATCTTTATTGACACCCTTTTGCTTTACTTGTGTTGTCATCACAGGTCACCTCCTTGTCTTTAGATATGGCCCTTCACTTATTAGCCAACGGGAAGGGTGGTTTGGTAACCAAAATTACAAAAAATATTTTTTAAGCTTGTCCAACACCTTTTTATGCCGCTTAACCACAGCTACATGAGAGATGTTTTCTTCCTTTGCTACCTCTCTTACTGTTAGATCTTTATAGTAAAGAGCCTGTATGAGTTCTTGTTCTTTTTCATTCAGTTCAGCCATCGCTTCCTGCAAAATTAATAGAGTTGCTTTATCACATAGAATATCTTCTATCATTTGGTCATCTTCAAAATCACCGCCTAGTTCCATCAAACGATTGATTGAATCCTCCTTGCTTGGGATAAAATCAACCTTTTCCTCCTCAGGATCAACAGCAATTCGTCCAACTTTAATATCCTCTTCCAGGTACCGCTCTCTTCTTTTCATTTTGTAATACTCTTTGTAAATCTCTTCGCTAACACAGACCTGCTCCTTGCCGACTTTGATAAAAAACTCGCTCATTCTCTTTTCCTCCTATGGCCCGGCAAGGAGCCGTAGGGAAAAAAGAGACAAAAAAAATAAGCCGGACACAGAACGCCCAACTGCATTATTTGCAGGGCGATCCATGTCCGGCTTATAGGTAGTTCACACCACGACTCCATTGCTCGGTACCGATTATTTTTGATTCAATGTGCATTCACTTGCTAGATGATCATTTTTTCTCAAAATATCGATCATCCGGCCTGGGTAATGCAGTCGATTCCTCGCTCGGTATCATCGTGGTATGAACTTTTTTCTTCAAATTAAAAAAGGGCCCAGATACATCAGTAAACATTTACTGATCTATCCGGCCCTTAAGGTAGCTCTAGAAACATGTTAAACCTCTAACTTTCTGACTCCTTGTTGTCTCGGTATAGGTCTTCCACTTATTAATTCAAAATCATTCGTGCCTAAATCAACTTCCCATACATGCTTACTTTTATTGCACTTTACCTGAATTTTACCAGTTGCATCCTCTTTTTTATCCATTAGTCTGTGACCACATGCTGGACACTCGACTCTCATCATATTAGCTTCTTTAATCATTCGTTTTCCTCCCAACTGTGTTGAAGCTTTTTAAATGAAAAGTAACTCCTCCATTATATTTTATACGAGAACATACGTTCTGTATAGTGAGAATAGTAAACTGTTGCCAAATAGTAACAGTTTGGCACTATTTAATTAGCCATGTCATTCATCTCCTTATGTTGTGTTTACTTTAAACTTTAAAATCATTGATTAATTTTCATTTTATGTATTGTTTATAGTCAATGGTTGGTGTAAAAAAATATAAAAAAGCGTTTAAACAATACATTATTAATTTACCATTTGCTACTTTCGAATTTATTATAGCACGGAGGTATAATTAAAACAACAAATACATTGAACTGACTTTTGTTTATCATTGACTATAAACAATAATTGAAATATAATAAAGATATAAGATAGGATGAGGTGGATTATAATGAATAGTGAGGAACAATTCAATAAAGAGGAGTTTGCTGCGCTTTTGGACCGAGCGAAAGGTGATAGATCCATAAATAATTTCGCTAATGAAACAAGTGTAAGTGCTGCTCACATCTCCAGGTTTCTTAGACAAATGATTGCTTCACCTCCCACTCCAGAAACGATATCAAAATTTGCGGCAAAAGCACACAATGAGGTTACGTATCAAGATCTTATGGTTGCCGCAGGGCATTTGGCACGAAGAGATGATGCGGATGAAAATAGAGACAATGGAATAGAAAGAGATTCTCCAATGAACTTCAGGAGGCAAATGGATGAATTAGAAAAGAAATTTATTCAAGTCATACTTGCCGACTTATATGAAAGTCCATATAAATGGAGTGTGGAAAAGACTGAGGAAAAGTACCGATTTCCCGATATGATTCTTAACATAGACCATGATGGATATAATAGATGGTATTTAGATTTCAAACCTCATATTCCCGGACGCCGTCACCCATCTTTCCATCCATTCCATCTTTATGGTCGAATTGCAATGCAAGAATTGTTAGAAACAGATAAACTAACTATTGTTGTTAATGATGAAAAAGATTTTAATATGATCATGAAGAGACCCCCTTTATCGCTACGAGTAAATTTATATGTAATGCTCATTGATCTCGAATGGGGTAAAATTTTAAAAGAGGAAATGCTGTGTAAATATAGGAAGGATTAAATATGGAGGATTATGTTAAAAATTACATAGTCCTTTTGGTGGTGGTCATTTATTAAATAAAAAACCATAACAAATAAGCCCGCCAAGCCAATAATTAGGCCTAGCGGGTAATCATTACTTTACTAAATTTTAGGGCATTAGGAAGAATATCCATTAGGATTATTATTATGCCAGTTCCATGCATCAGTAATTATTTTTTCTAATGAATCAAACTGTGGTTTCCAGCCTAAGATACTTTTAGCTTTCTCTGAAGAAGCAATTAAGATAGCTGGGTCCCCAGCTCTTCTTGCTTTCACTTCGGCAGGAATTGGATGTTTCGTTACCTTTCTTGCTGTGTCAATAACTTCTTTAACCGAGTAACCATTTCCATTACCTAAGTTAAAGATTTCACTTGGATTATCTTTTCTTAAGTATTCTAAAGATAGGAAATGGGCTGATGCTAAGTCCATTACATGAATATAATCCCTAACGCAAGTCCCATCTTCTGTAGGATAATCATCACCAAACATATAAATCTTATCTCTTTGCCCAAGTGGGACCTGTAAAATCAGTGGAATCAAATGCGTTTCTGGGTCATGATCTTCTCCGATATTTCCACTCTCATGAGCACCTGCAGCATTAAAGTATCTCAAAGAAACATATTTAATACCGTAGCCTTGATCGAACCACTTCATCATTTTTTCCATGGCTAATTTTGTTTCACCATAAGTGTTAGTTGGATTGGTTTCATCTTCTTCAAGAATAGGGATGTTCTTAGGTTCACCATAAGTAGCCGCAGTTGATGAGAATACTATTCTGTTAACATCATTATCCTTCATTACATACAATAGACACATCATGCCATAAACATTGTTATGATAGTACTCATAGGGCCTTTCCATACTCTCTCCAACTAAAGAGTTAGCAGCAAAGTGAATCACAGCCACTATATTATGAGCCTTAAAAACTTTATCAAGAGCCTCTTTGTCTCTAAGATCAATTTGATAGAAATGCTCAACTTCGACTGACTCTTTGTGTCCACTCTGTAAATTATCAACAACCACAACATCTTCGTTCTGATCTAATAAATGCTTAACTGTATGAGAACCGATATAGCCTGCTCCCCCGGTTATTAATATTGCCACCTTTGTCAATCCTTCCTTAACTTGTCGCAATTAATACAAATTAAATTGAATACTGTTTTTCGAAATAATTTTGATATTCACCGCTAATTATTTGCTCCCACCATTCTTTATTGTCAAGATACCATTGAATAGTTTGTGCAATACCTGTTTCAAAAGTATATGTTGGTTTCCAACCTAATTGTTCTAATTTAGTTGGATCAATAGCATACCGTTTATCATGACCAAGACGGTCCTTTACAAACTCTATTAAATCCTCTGATTTGCCTAATGTACTAATAATTGTCTTTACTACTTCAAGATTTGTCCGTTCGTTATGGCCACCCACATTATAAACCTCACCGTTTAGGCCCTCATGCAACACGAGATCAATTGCAGCACAATGATCAATAACATGTAACCAATCACGAATGTTCTCCCCATTACCATATACCGGAACTTTTTGATCATTTAAAACACGAGATATTGTTAAGGGGATTAACTTTTCAGGAAAGTGATAAGGACCATAGTTATTTGAACAGCGAGTTATATTAATTGGCAAGTCATACGTTTCATGATAAGCACGGACTAATAAATCAGAAGATGCTTTACTTGCACTATACGGACTGTTCGGCTGTAACGGAGTGTCTTCAGTGAAAAATGTTGTCGGGTCAAAGTCTAGTTCCCCATAAACTTCATCAGTTGATATATGAACAAATTTTGCAACTCCAACTTGCTTGGAAGCATCTAATAATACTTGAGTTCCAAGTACATTAGTCTGAACGAATACTCCTGGGTCTGTGATTGAACGGTCAACGTGACTTTCTGCAGCAAAATGAACTACAAAATCAAATTTCTCTTTTTCAAAAAGGGGGATAATTATGTCACGCTCTGCAATATCTGCTTTTATAAAATGATAGTTTTCCTTAGTTTCAATATAGCGATGTTTTGTTAAGTCTCCAGCATATGTTAATAAATCCAAATTAAATATATCATAATTAGGATATTTATTAACCAAGTATTGGACAAAGTTTCCACCAATGAAACCTGCGCCACCAGTTACAAGCACTTTCTTCTTTGTCATCTATTTCACCTCTTGTGTTAATTCTTTTAGATATCTTTCTACTGCATCCTGCCATCTAGGTAATGGATTAAAGCCATTATCGATCAGTTTTTGTTTTGACATTCGTGAATTCTTTGGCCGTATAGCTCGTGTAGGATAGTCCTCTGTTGAAATAGAATTAACTTTTACTTTAATATTAGCTTGTCTAAATATTTCTTGAGCAAAGTCAGCCCAGCTGCAAAAACCTTCATTCGATGCATGATATATTCCATATTTATCAGTTTTGATCATATCAATTAATAATTTAGCCAAATCAGAAGTATAAGTTGGTGAACCAAACTGATCTCCAACAACGTTTAATTCATTTCGAGTTTCTGCTAATCTTAGCATTGTCTTAACAAAGTTGTTACCATTGATACCAAAAACCCACGATATACGAACAATAAACCATTTATCCAATAATTGTGTTACTATTTCTTCACCTTTTAACTTTGTTTTCCCATAGTGCCCGATTGGACTAGTTTCATCCGTTTCCTTGAATGGAGTTTCTCCATCTCCATTAAACACATAATCTGTGCTAATGTACATAAACTTCGCCTGAATGTTCCTAGCAGCCATTGCTAAGTAATTTGTTCCTTCTACATTTACATCCCAGCATGTATCCTTATCATCTTCGGCTTTGTCAACTGCTGTATATGCAGCACAATGAATAATGGCATCGGGATTCAATTTCTTAATATATCGTGAAACTTCTCCCTTATTTGTGATATCTAAATCCCTAGAGCCTATCCCAACCATATTAAACCCAAATTTCAAACCATGGCGAACAACGTCATGACCAAGCTGACCGGTATAACCTGATACTAAAATCTTCATAATATCATTCTCCTCAGCTGAAATTATTTTCAGCATCCTTAAGTAATGGAGCCTTATCATCTTTTGCTGATAAGATAGGCTTAACATCCATGGGCCATTCGATTCCAATTTCAGGATCATTCCAAATGATACCTCTGTCACAATCAGGAGCATAGAGCTCGTCCACTTTATATTGGACTTCTACATCTTCAGTTAAAGTCATAAAACCATGGGCGAACCCTTTTGGAATTAGTAATTGCTTTTTATTTTCCTCAGTCAATTCTAATCCAAACCATTTTCCAAATGTTGAACTACCTTTTCGTATATCAACTGCAACATCATAAATTGCTCCCTTAGTACAACGAACCAACTTTGTCTGTGCTTTAGGATTCAATTGATAATGTAGTCCTCTTAATGTACCTTTCACTGCTGAAAATGATTGATTATCTTGAACAAATTTCAAGTTTATTCCAGCTTCTAAAAACTCTGCTTCATTGTATGTTTCCATAAACCAGCCACGGTGATCACCAAATACAGCTGGTTCAACAATGACAACACCATCTAAATTTGTTTTAGTAAACTTCATTTTTCTCACTTCTTTCAATGCTTAATATTGAATTTCTCCATTTGCAACCTTCATTAAATATTGACCATAACCGGTTTTACTGAGTTTTTCTCCACATTTCCATAATTGCTCCTTAGTTATCCAACCATTAATAAAGGCGACTTCCTCAGGAGCAGCAATTTTAACCCCTTGATGTTCTTCTACTGTCTTAACAAAATTTGTCGCTTCTACTAAGCTTTGATGTGTTCCTGTATCCAACCAAGTAAACCCTCGACCCAATAGTTCCACTTCTAACTCACCTAGTTTTAAATAAGCTTCATTAATTGAGGTAATTTCAAGTTCGCCACGGGTAGAAGGTTGAACATTTTTGGCAATATCAACAACACGATTATCATAAAAATATAATCCAGTAATAGCATAATTAGATTTTGGCACTTCTGGCTTTTCTACAACACTAACAACTTTTCCACTCTCATTAAACTCTACAACCCCAAAGCGTTGAGGATCTTGTACATGATATCCAAATACAGTAGCACCATTTTCTTTATTTGCTGCATGTTTAAGTATTTTTCTCATACCACTCCCATAATAGATGTTATCTCCCAGGATCATGGCAACAGAGTCGTCTCCAATAAACTCTTCACCAATTAAAAAAGCCTGAGCTAATCCATCAGGGCTTGGCTGAACATTATATTGTAAATGTATTCCGAACTGTGATCCATCACCCAACAGTGCCTCAAAACGTGGGGTATCCTCTGGTGTTGAAATGATTAATATATCTTTTATGCCCGCAAGCATTAAAGTTGATAGTGGGTAAAAAATCATTGGTTTATCATAAATTGGCAATAATTGTTTGCTAGTCACCATTGTTAAGGGATATAAGCGTGTTCCGCTCCCCCCTGCTAAAATAATACCTTTCACTGTATATAAGCCCCCTATTTAATAATTTTTGAAATTATATATTTATCAGTACATCTATTTGATAACAATACTAGAGCGTTATTCTATTTTATTACTGAATCCCTCTTCACAATTGCTTTAATAAACATTTTGACCTCTTTAAAATAAAAAGTATTCGTAAGTATTAAAATCATGAAAAAGTATATAAACATTCCCAATAAGCCGTTTAAATAAAAAGTACAAGTGAAATATAAAGTTAAAAATATTCCCAAATACGCTACTTCTTTTTTTCTATGATTTAACATTGAAAAATCCTTCGCAGAATATAAATACCATATATAAAAAGAAATCATAGTTGCTAAAGCGATTGAAGAATTATTCTTACTGATTAATATTGCTATAGTATTTAATACGATAGAAATTAAAAGCATTTTCACTACTGTATACAAGTATACCTTTTCTAGTTTTTTTGCCTTATATAAGTTTACATATAAAGCTTGAATGATAATCATCGCAGGATAACTAGCAAATAAGATTGTAATAACATCTAATGAAGGAATGAACTTATCCATAAACGAATAGACAATAAATTCAAAGACAAAGTAACCTCCACTTGATAATGTTCCAATAAATAATAAATATAATTTTATCAGTTTAAGTTGTTCATCATTTTTACCACGTGCTAAATACGGGTAGAATGTCATAGTTACAGAATTTATTAGTATATTTATAACTGTTATCATCGAAATAGCAAATGAATAATAAGCAAAATCTGTTTTAGATAAGGTGAATTTAACAAACCATTGGTCGGAAGTATAGAAAAGCATTGATGACAAATTTCCAACCATAACAAAAATACCTATTTTAAAATGACCCCATATTTCTTTAAATTCTATTATAGGAGCAATACCTTTGTACTTCTTTAGAAAATACACTTCCAACCCAACGAAAACAATAAAATAAGCAATAATATTCCCGATAACAAAAGGCCAAAAGTTATTAATTTTAAAAATAAAGATAATAAACAAATTGAAAATTAATAGAATATTTGGGGTAAGAACCATTATCTTTGAGTAAATATTGAAATCTCCCAAAGCTTGATATAAAAATTTAAATAGTGTTTGTAAATTTATTGGTAATATTGCGATTGAGAATGCAATTAGAATTAGATCATCTAATAACAGTCCTAATCCACCACTAACAACAGTTACGGTTAATTGAAATAAAACCAAAAACTTATGTTCACCTTTTAATTTTCCTTTTTCTATTTCTTCTTTATGTTTACCACCATACTTAATATAGATTCCATCAATAAATCCAAAATGTAAAATACCTACATAACTTATATAGAGGGTAAATGTTTTTAAAGAAGCATATTGGTCTAATGATAAAAAAGCAGGTATTAAAAAGCCGTTAATTAATCCTATTAGTAAATTAATTACGTTTGAACTGAGTACCCTAAATAGATCTTTCTTAAACTGCATAAAGTTTTAGACGCTCCTAACATGAAAAGAAACGGTTTTATATAAATTTCCCTTAATAATTCAAATAGTATTTTAACAATAAAACTTTTTCCTCTTAAATAATGGATAGGTTATTTTAGAGGTGATACAAAACCTTTGATATAGATTAATTGTCAGTGTCGATAATATTCAAGTTATAAATTACAGCAGCAAAAAGTAAAAACAAGATAAGTGGAAATGTAGTCGTTAATGTTGGTTCTACTAAACCATGTATAATCGGGACCATCGTAGCTTGTCCAATAGGAACAGTTTTATTTAAAGTATGTTTATTTTTATAGGTCCGAAGTATCTTGTTGATGATAGAAAACAAAAACAGCAGAAAGAATAATGTACCAATTATTCCTATGCCAGTTAAATAAGTAAGTATCCAGTTATGGGGATCTTCCATTTGATTCATGCCTGCGAGATATCCAAACTGATACATTCCGTTTCCTATTAAAGGATTTAATTTAAGTTGTTCTACTGCTATAGTATAGAATTCTAATCTACCACTCGAGTAATTAGCACTATTAATATTAAACATTCTACTATTAAATAAATCATCTATATTAAAATAAATAAAGACCATAAGAATCACAGTGATAAAAGAAACTCCTATAAAGGTCTTTTTTTGAACTTTATATAGTAACAAAGGTAGAATCGCAAAAGTAATTGCTAGGTAGGCACCACGTGAAATTGTAAAATATAAAATCACCACAATACCTAATATGCAAATGGAAGAAAGCCATTTTCTAAAAATTGTTTTGTTACTTTTGAAGCTCCCTATACATAGAAATAAAAACATTGCAAAAAATCCCGCAAGTGTATTAGAACGAGTTCCACCACCTTCAACTAGATATATTAAAGCTCTGGGAGTATTCACAAGTTGATCCAGAGGGTTGCTAATAAAGAAAACCATTAATAAGCTGAGAACAAAGAGAGTAATATACCAATATAAGTTCTCAAGATTTATTTTTGCTTTTTTTATTAAAGAGATACTGTAGAATAGTACTACTCCCACTAAATATACATACAATGCTTCTATAGCCTTGCTTATATTAATTGCATTTATTATAGAAACTCCCACAAAACAAACTACTAGAAATAGCATTACGGTTGGAAATTTAATTGTGCTAACTATTCTTTTACGATATACAATAATAAGGAAAATGAAATTCAAAAGAATATATGCAAATAAATAATTAGTTCCTGATATTAGACTAATATTGAATACACCAACATAAGAAGATATTGTAAATTCCCCTTTGTTTGGATTTAGCCATGCAATCAAAATACAACTTATAATACCTATAGTAATAATAATTTTATTAGGGTTATATAGATATATAAGTAAAGACCCTATATATATAAATATCAAAAAATAATTTCTTAGGTTAATTATGCTCATTGTTTTAGTAGCAAAATTGCTCTTCATTAATTAATCTCCTAAACAATCTTTGTTTACAGTCTACCTAATAAGACTATAATAAAAAGAAAAAAATTGTCTTGTTTTTTCACCATTTTTACATCCTTATTTAGGGCTAATTTTAGTCTCGATGAAATTGATTCCCTATAATTAGTAATGGTTCTTAAAACCATTAAATTTTCTTCACTTATTGATGTTTTATAATTCTTTTCAATTGCACAAGCCATTTTATATCTACTATTAGGAACCTTAGGAAATAAAAACCTTTTAACTCTTTTTGTGAATACTTTGTATTTAGATATTTCACTCCCTATTACATTACCTCCGTGCTGTCTATAACTAATATGTGGAACCTTATCATACACGACGCTCCCAAATGCACAAACAATTTTATGCATTAAAGAATCATGCATACTAATATAGTCAGACTCGAACATATCAACAATTCTTTTTGTTTCATAATTAAAAACAAATGTACATCCTGGTGCAACTGCTTGAACAAGTGATTCTCCAAAGGTAAGCTTAAAATCCTGGCAGTTTGCAACCTCTGATATTATATTTAGGTCAGAATCTACGAGTCTTGTGGTGGAACAGTATAATGATGGTTCTGCACTTGATAACTTTTCAAGTTTACTTACAGCTACCTCTATCTTATTTTCATCCCAAACATCATCCTGATCAGCAAATGCATAGTAAGGGGCAACTTCTGCTTTACTTAACAATTCAAGAAAACTATGGGCAGGTTTTTTGTTTTTTCCTTGATACCATTTTAACCTAGTTGTTTTTTCCTCATATTCTTGCAATATTTTTATAGTAGAATCAGAAGAGCCATCATCCCTTATAAATAATTCAAGATTCTCATAGGTTTGATTAAGGATACTATCTATTTGTTCTCTTAGATATTTTTCTCCGTTATATGTTGACATTAAAATAATTACTTTTTTCACTTAATTCACCTAGCTAATATTATTTTCTTTAAAAACCTTAACCTTATTTTCGCGCAATTTAATTAAAACACCTGAATGACTAGTAATCGTGGGATCTGCTACATGAAATTCAACAATGGGTACGCTTTTTTGGATACATTTTTACAGGATGTGGATAACATATCTATTGTAAAATCTTATCTTAATTATTCTTTTTTTCTCCCCCACCATCATTTAAGTTGAAATTAACGACATAATGTCGCTCTCTTTTCTCAACCGGGGGTATCTTTAAATAATCACCATATAGATTTTTCAGATAGGTATCAACATCATTTGGAACATTTACCTTCATTCCTTCAAATTCAGCCTTGGAGGCTGGAAAATAAACTTCTTTCTCTAGAATTTCTCCATTATAATGTTTTCTCCCCGTGGGAATACCACAATATTTTTTGGTATTCGTTGATGTTACCAACTTGTCAAATAATTTACACCATTGTGTATGAGATAGAAACGAAAATAAACAGCCGATAAGTAGTCTGAATTGGTAATTTTTACTACTTTCCTTAGATTGGCTCATATACTTATAAATAACTTCGTTTTTATATTTAAATAAATAAACAGAGAAAGAAATATATGATATAGAGTTCATGAAGAAACCCTTTATTTTTTGTAATGTTTTGGAATCAGGAACATATTCGATAGGAAATATATCAATAAACACCCCAGTATGATGAGGAGAATTAACATCAAATATTTCAAGAAATTTAGTATCTTTTTTTATAACTTTTGCAAAACAAGTCCTACTTTGGTGTTGTGCATTGGGTGCACATAAATAGTATTTATCACCCAATTCCTTTTCAAAGATTTTAATAAATTTGTTATAATCTGTTCTAGACATCAAAAGATCCAAATCATCGTCCCAAGGAATAAACCCCTTATGCCTGATAGCTCCTAGCGCAGACCCACCACCAAGCATTACAGTAATATTATTCTCTTCACAAAACTTCGCAATATCTAAATACATCTCCAACAAAATTTGTTTCAAAGTCTGTTGTTCAAATTCACTTAATTCATATAGAATATCCGAGGAATTTGCTAAATCAGCCATATATTCTCTACTATTTTTCATGATATACACCTACCGATTCCTTTTCAACTTGTAAAATCTGAATTAAACTTCCCCCACTTTCTATCAAATCGGTTCTATCACCCATAATATTTATTAATGATATTAAATATAGGACCTTAATACTGCCCATAGTAAGAGTTAATCCCGTGCTTTCTAAGAAAATGCTTGTCTAATAATGACTGAGATATAAGTGTAACATTTGGATTTAACATTTCTGTGTGGTAAGCCATTTTTGCACATTCTTCCAATACAACTGCATTATAGACTGCCTCAGAAGGATCGTTTCCCCATGTAAAAGGACCATGACTCGCACAAAGAACCCCTGGTAAACTTAGAGGGTTTTTTCCTACAAAAGTTTCGGCAATAACAAGCCCGGTATTTTTTTCATATTCATTTATAACTTCCTCTTTACTTAAATCTCTTGTACACGGTATCTCCCCATAGAAATAATCTGCATGAGTAGTACCGTAACAAGGAATGCCTCTTCGTACCTGTGCCCAGATGGTCGCCCAAGGAGAATGTGTATGTACAATACCTCCTATTTCTGGGAATGCTTTATATAATTCTATATGTGTTGCTGTATCAGATGATGGACGATATCGGCCTTCGACCTGTCCACCATTCAAATCTACAACAACCATATCTTCTGATTGTAATTTGTCATATTCTATTCCACTTGGCTTTATAACAAGTAACCCGGTATCCCTATCAATTCCACTCACATTTCCCCAAGTATATGTTACAAGGTCTTTTTTAGGTAATTCCATATTTGCTTCGTAAACCTTAAGTTTTAAATCTTCTAGCATTATTCCTCACCTAACTATATTTTTTTTGTAAATCATCCAAAATCTTGACTGTTCTCTTTAAGCCTCTATTTATATCAAAAATAGGTTTCCATCCTAAACTCTCTAGTTTTTTAGTGTTAAGTATCGATTTCGACACAGGATTATATCCCAACTCTTTAGTGCTATTTGGAATTTCAAATAATACCTTTCTACCAGAAATGCCTGCAATAACATCAGCCATTTCACGTATAGTCACAATAGAATTCGAATTCGCAATATTATATGCACTACAGGTTTGACCTTTAAGTAGTATAGTTAATATTCCAGAAACACAATCTGCAACGTAACAGTACGATCGTAATTGTAGACCTTTACTTTTTAATATAATATCTTTATTTTGAATCACATTATTTACAAACTGCGACGACGCTCTATTATCTTTTGAATTAGCAGTTGGTCCATAGATATGACAAGGTCTAGCAATAATAGAATCTATTCCATATTGTTGAGCATATGAAACACATAGAGTTTCAGCTGTTCTTTTCCCATTAGGATAACAAGATCTAGGATTTGTACTGTCTACGTAACCGCTATATGACTCTTCAAATGAATCTATTTCATCTTTACCTTCACCATAGACTTCACCGGAAGAAATAAATAAAAACCTTTTTAATCCTTTGGCTCTTCCGTATTCCAATAAATTGTAAACACCCCATACGTTTCCCATTATTGTACCGACAGGGTCTGTAGAAAAAGCATTTGGATATGCATTACTTGCAGCATGGATAATATACTCGAATTCATAATTACTTTCTAACGGAAAATTCACATCATGTTGAATAATATTTAGATGACGGTTATTAATGTGTGTTTCAAATCTTTTTTCTAATCCTACTCTATTTCTACTCATTGCAAAAACATTAATATCATAACCATAAACCTCATTAATCAGCATGAACGTATCTACCAAGAAGGATCCTATTAATCCTGATGCGCCAGTAATTAAGATATTACAACCTTTCATTTTTTCCAATGGTATTTGATTCATTAATACTGACTTCAAATCTTCTTTATAAATTTCATTGTTATAATACAAGTTATCACCTACTTTAACCAATCAGCGTTTTTAGTGGATAGAAGTGCTTTAAATATCTCAAGGTCATCTGTTGTTGTCAGTTTAATATTCTTTTCTGAACCAGCTGAAAATTGAACTTTTTGCCCTAATTCAATCATTAAAGTACATGATGCTACTGAATTGGTTATACCAACCTCTTTTGCTCTTTCATGTGCCCAAACAAGCTTTCCAAGAGGAAAAGCCTGTGGAGTCTGAGTTCTCATTAACTTTTCTCGATCATATACAGAGTTTGATAAATTTCTATTTTCTGTCTCGAGCATTGCCTCGGCGCATGGAATGGCCGCTATTGCTGAACCATATAACTTACATTTTGCTATATTATCGGATATTATCTCTTCCGAAACCATCGGACGGATTGCATCATGAACTAAAACAATATCTTCATCACTATACTTTTCTTTAATTGCTAAAATACCGTTTAATATTGAAGCTTGACCATTTTCTCCACCTGATACCACACCGACTAATTTAGTTATGTTAAATTGTTTAGCATATGCTTTCAATATCTCATGCCATCCATCCAAAAGAACTACCTGAATAGCATCAATATCAGGATGTTTTTGAAATGCCTCTAAAGTATATATTATTACCGGTTTATCCTGTACATTTAGAAATTGTTTAGGGATATCCTGATGCATTCTCTGCCCACTGCCACCAGCTATAATTAATGCTATATTCATAACTATTATCACTCCATCAATTTAAATATATTTATATATTTCTTCCATTTTGTTTTTAACTTCTTTTTTATCAAATCGCTTTACCGATTCTTTATTATTTTTGCCCATGTTATTCAGTAACTCTTGATTATTGATTAATTTTTTAATCTTTTTAGCAAATCCCTTAACATCATCTGGTTCCAGTAGGTAACCTCCGATATCATTCTTTATTAAATCAGTGTTTCCTCTTATCGAAGAACAAATTACAGGTAACCCAGCTGACATGGCTTCCATTACAGAAACAGGTAACCCTTCCTGATAAGATGGAAATAGAAATAAATCTGAAGCTATACATATTTCTGGTATATCATTTCTGTATCCTAAAAATCTTACTTTTTCTTCAATTCCAAGTGTTTTTGCAAGGCCTTTTAAATAACTTTCTAATTCTCCTTTACCGCAAATCAGATATACAAAGTTTTGATCCTTTAAATTTGCAATAGCTTTTAATACAGTCTCGTGATTCTTTCTTTTTATCATCTCACCAATTGAAAGTAACACTACTGTATCACTAGTTATTCCTAATTCTTCCCGCTTTCCATCTCTATCTATTGAAACCTTACTAATTTTATTTGTATCAACACCTATGCCTGGAACATATATAACTCTCTTTGCTTTTAACTTCCGTGCTTCGTTATAGTCCTCATTGTTTATTGTTATTAATACATCAGTGTATTTTGATAAATACTTTTCAACTGGGTAATAAACTAACCAATTAATAAAGGGGGCGCCTTTGTAAAAATGAAATCCATGTGCAGTATATATCACCGGTGAAATCCCTACAGATCTAGCAGCTAACCGTGCCAATACTCCGCCCATAGGTGAGTGACAATGTACAGCATCAAAATTCTCTGATTCCATTATTTTTTTCAGTTGCTTATAGGCTATTAAATTTTTTAATGATAAAGGTGATCGTTGAATATCAAATGGATGCCTAATAATATCTAAAGCATCTAACCTTTCATTTGCATCACTAAAGTTAGCGGCTGCATGTATCTCATATCCTAATGATTTCAAAACTTCTATATTACCTTCTTCGAACAAATAAAACTGTCTGCTCACTGTTGAAACTATAAGAATCTTCTTCATATAAATCCCCCGAACTAACTACACCATTGAATTTTATAAATTCCACAAATGATAAACCTGATGACACCCTACTTGTTTACAACCAACTTTATGGTAAAAGTTAATTGCACCCAAGTTTCGTGCTTGGGTACCAACCTTAATCTCTTTAATACCTTGTTGATGTGCTTCATATTCTACAGCCTTAAATAGGCAAGTGCCAATGCCACCTTTAGTATCTATTTGGGACACAGCAATAAGCTCAATTACACATGAACTATCTGCATATGAAAATAATAAAAAACCATTTATATTGCCCAATTCATCCTTAGATAATGCATAAAACTTGTCAGTCTTTCCAAAAGAATTAATAAGCCATTGTTGATAGACCTTATCCCCACCTCGTTTGGCTAATTCAGGGTCCTCTGTAAATTTCGAAAACTGGAAATCTGCTATTCCAATGACTTGATCATTCTTTTCTAGCCCTTGGTGTATTGTTACGTTCTTTGGTTTTTCATCTAAACCTAATAGTTTTTTCCCAAATTGTATATTTATATCTGCCAAAAACGCTGTGGTATCTGTCCCAATTAACTGTGCATTAATGGGTTCAGAATTCATATTCACGATTGAAATAAACTGATAATCTTTAAACCTGATCTTCAATTCAAACCATTCATTTAATGAAAGAGGTTTATGCAGAGTAGATTTCGCACTAGCAACACCAAAAAAGTCTGTATCCCACTTCAATTCATTAAATGTCGCTACATCTTCTATGTTGTTCATAGAAATCCCCCTACATTCCAACACCTGTATTTTTGTTTGTATTAGTATTCTTTTCAGTAACAAAAACATCTTCACGTTTCAGAACTGATATAACTGTTTTGAAAAATATCTTAATATCGAGCCACCAAGAAAGGTGATCAATATAGTAAATATCATTTTGAATTCTTTCTTTCCAAGGCACAGTGTTTCTAAAGTAGGCCTGATTATATCCCGTAACACCTGGCCTAATTTCAAGCTTTCTTTCCTCGTTACCCTCATATAATTCACGATGTTCTGGTAAGTCAGGTCTAGGACCAATAATACTCATATCACCCTTAATAATGTTTAACAACTGTGGTGTTTCATCAAGGCTCGTTTTACGGATAAACTTTCCGACTTTAGTTAATCTAGGATCATCTTCTGCATTAAAAGTTGATCCATCATCATTTCTTAGGTCAGGAGCATTTATTTTCATGGAACGGAATTTATACATTTTAAATACTTTTCCATCCTTACCGAGCCGGGGCGCATTATAAAAAATTGACCCTTTATCTTGAAAGTAAATAATTGGCCCTATAATCAATAGAATAATAAACCAAAATGGTAGGGCTACTAAAGCTAAGGTAAAATCAAATACTCTTTTAAAGAAATTCTTATACATCTTATAACCCACCTTAAACATCACTTAGTACTTTTTTAAAATTCTTAACCACATATTTTACATCATCATCACTCAATAAAGTATGAAGAGGAAGTGTAATTTCATTAACATACTGTTTATAAGCATTTGGATAATCGTTAATATCAAACCCTAAATTCTGATAAGCCGTAAACATAGGCAATGGCTTATAGTGGACATTACACGCAACGCCCGCTTCAGCCATTTTAATAATAACTTCATTTCTCTTTGTTTCACTGACTTCAGGTAATCTTACTAAATACAGATGACCTGAAGAAGTAAAACTTTCACCGTAATGCTGCAAACTTTGAATACCAAATGGTAAAAGTGCTCTATCATACATCTCAATAATCTCTCTACGCCTTTCCAACAATCTTTCATATCTATCTAACTGTACTAAACCAATACTAGCCATAATATCAGTCATATTACATTTATAGGCAGGATAAACAATATCATACTCCCATGCACCTTTTTGAGTTTTAGCAAGCGCATCTTTTGATTGACCATGAAGGCTATACAACATGAACTGTTTATAAAGCCATTCATCATCTAAACCACGATTATTACTCCATACAACAGCTCCACCTTCAGCAGTTGTAAAATTCTTCACGGCATGAAAAGAGAAGCAAGTAAAATCTGCAACTTGCCCACATTTCAAACCTTTTCTCTCTGCTCCAAAAGCGTGTGCAGCATCCGTCATAACAATTACCCTATTAAACAACCATTGCAGTTCATTGTTAGGCTTGAATAGATCTTTCTTACTTTCTACTATTTCAAAGATAGTATCGTAGTCACACATCTTCCCTGCTATATCTACTGGAATTATCACTTTAGTCTTATCTGTTATTGCTTCTGCTAGTTTAGAGTAATCCATTTCAAAAGAGTCTGGTGCAGTATCAACTAATACAATTTTAGCCCCAACATGCTCTATAACTGATGCAGATGCAGTATATGTGTATGCTGAAGTGATTACTTCATCACCAGGTCCGACACCTAAAATACGAAGTGTAAGCTCCATAGCAGCAGTCGCAGAATTTAGACAAACAGACTTGTTTGTACCAACGAATTCAGCTATTCTTTTTTCAAGTTCTTTAGTTCTTGGTCCAGTCGTAATCCAACCTGACTTCATTGCTTTTATTACTTCTTCAATCTCCGCATCAGTAATATCTGGTGGAGAAAAAGGTATATTTCTTAATTCGGTATCAATCATTTTAAATAGCCTCGCTTTATTCAAATTTTTATCAAAGCTTATTATTTAGTTTGCTAGGACTTAATTGGAAACAATAAATCTATAATTCCAACCAACTACTAACCTACTAAACTCATCTATTATCAATACCCACCTCGTAAATAATATTCAATATGAGAAATAGATAAAAATATCAACATATAGTATCTTTTATTACCGAAAACTTAATTTCGATACTACATATTGTGTTTTGTTATCGATTTCTAATTCTCACCTCGTAATATCTATTCAATCTAACAACCAAATACGAAATAGATATTCACTTCATAATCACTCTAAACCGAGTTTCTTCCTATTATATATACCATTCAATCAGTCTATAAATCTCACTAAAAACGCCTCAAACCCTTATCCCGCAAGATTTTCAGCATCTTATCTGATTACGATAGTCAGTTCCTTAACTCCATTCAATACTTTTCCATATTTTAGGTTACCAAAAAGCCCGTCAAATCAACGTTTTCCAGAGTCAAAAACCCCGATTTTAACCATTTTATCTTTATATATTAACAAAATAGTAATATGTTATATAGACGGAATCCATATATTGTATATTTTTGCGATTTTCCACTGTTTTAAACACAATATGTTGTGGTTATCTCTTAACCATTCTTACTTCCTTAACTCCATTCAATATTTTTCCATATTTTAGGTTGCCAAAAACCGCGCCAAATCAACGTTTTCCAAAACCAAAATACCCGATTTTAGCCATTTTATCTTTATATACTAACAAAATGGTACTATGTTATATAGATAAATCCCGTATATTGTATAATTTCATGATTTTTTGCTGATTTTAACACAATATGTTGTAGTTATCTATTGACCATTCTTACTTCCCAACCGTCATTCAACCCCAAAAAAATAAAGGCTGGTCAAATATTGCTTATCTGATAGAATCAACCAGCCAAAATATACTCATTTATAAATACGGCATTTCCTCAGTCTTATCTTCTCGATCCTCATCAGAATGGGAATGAATACTACAATTCACAACTCCATCTTTATAACTAATTTCTCCTTCACTAGGACAAATATAATCATTTTTTTCTAAAAGATATTTTTTGAAAACCTGCTCTGTATGTTCAATAGATTCAAGTTCTAGTTTCAGTTCATATTGCCTTTTCAACTCTGTTTGATTAGCTAAACAAACATCTTCCCTTGACTTTTCGATTAAGTGAATAACACTGGGAATGGCATTAGCAGCAATTACTCCTAATATAACTATTACAGTAAGTACCTCCACAAGTGTGAGTCCCTTTATTATTAATGCCCCTGCTCAATATTGCCCTAGTAATCTTAAACACAAATCCCACCGTCCACTTTGATAAAATGTAAATTAGGTGGTACAGGAATGTTTTTATGAAGTTATTACTAGCTGCTTATTCAACCGCCAGATCCACTTACCATAAGCTTATCCCCAATCGTCAGCGTTTTATTAGTCATACGTACGTTAAATAGCAATAACCTTCTTAAAAAGTTAAAAGCCCCGAAAGGGGCATATCTCCAAAAAAGCCAAAGGGCCAAAGAGACTAATCCACCCCAACCACAACCTTCACACCCTCAAACCGATTATTAGCCACAGCAATCAACGTATCATGCATTTCCTTCTCACTCATATCCAGCAACCCACTAACCAATCCGTTCAACACCTCATCCCCAATCCCACTAGCCTTCCCAACATGAATCTTCGGAAACACCTGCTCCGGATGAATTTCATTCTCATTCATTAATTCCTCATACATCTTCTCCCCAGGACGAAGTCCTGTAAACCGTATCCCAATCTCCTCAACACTCAAACCCGAAAGGGTAATAAGATTCCGAGCCAAATCCACAATCCTAACAGGTTCCCCCATATCCAATACAAAAATCTCTCCACCGCGAGCCAAAGCCCCAGCCTGCAAAACAAGCCGTGAGGCTTCCGGTATCGTCATAAAATACCTTGTCATCTCAGGATGTGTCACCGTCACCGGCCCCCCAGCCTGAATCTGCCTCTTAAACAACGGAATCACACTGCCCCGGCTGCCAAGCACATTCCCAAATCGCACCGCAACATACTTCGTCTCACTCTGCTTGTCCAGTTGCTGAATAATCAGCTCAGCAAATCTCTTCGTAGATCCCATGACATTCGTCGGATTCACAGCCTTATCCGTCGAAACAAGAACGAAGTTCTTCACCCTGAAAGCATCCGCTGCCTCAGCCACATTCTTCGTTCCAAACACATTATTTTTAACAGCTTCCCTAGAGTTATACTCCATCAAAGGCACATGCTTATGTGCTGCCGCATGATAAACCACATCTGGACGATGCTCACTCATTACATCAAAAATCCGCGACCGATCCTGTACATCGCCTATCAAAGGAACAATCTCAAGCCCATTCTTATAAAGATTCTTTAATTCCATATCAATCTGATAAATCGAATTCTCTCCATGACCTAAAAGTACAATCTTCTTCGGTCCAAACTTACAAATCTGACGGCAAATCTCCGAACCTATCGAACCGCCAGCCCCTGTGACAAGAATCGTTTTCCCTTTGAGCTTCTTCGAAATGCTTTCCACATCTAGCTCAACAGGCTCTCTTCCGAGCAAATCCTCTACCTGTACATCGCGGAACTGATTCACCGATACTTTCCCCAGTAAAACATCCTCAATCACCGGCATTATCACCGTTTTTACCTTAGTGCCTGCGCATTCTTCATAGATTCGCTGCATCTCTTCTTTTTTCAAAGAAGGAATCGCAATAATAATCTTATCTATTTGCTGTGTTTCCACTGTTTTTGCAATTCTAGTAGAATCTCCTACAACAGGAAGCCCATGAATCTGCAAACGGTACTTGCGCGGATCATCATCAATAAAGGCCACCGGCTGAATCCCTGCGTCCTGATTATGCAATAATTGTCGGGCAAGCATGGTTCCTGCTGCTCCGGCGCCAATAATTAAGGCTCTTCTTGTATCTTCTTGAGCTTTTATGTATCGGTCCCTGTATACTCGCCATGAAAATCGCGATCCGCCAATTAATAGAATATGCATCATCCAGGCAAGAAACAAAGCTCTGAAATACACATCATGAACGACAATCTGCTGAATAACTCCTGTGGTAATAATCGAAAACGTAACCGCTTTAGCAATCGCCATGAGCTCGCCAATACTTGCGTACTCCCACGCTTTGTTATACAAACGATAGAAAGAAGCAAAAAAATGATGGCTGCAAAGCAAAGTAATCGAGCTTAGCAACAACGTTTTCGACTTTAAAATCTCTAATGTCGGATGAAGTGTTAAAATACTTACGTATATCGCCGATATAACAATTAATGAATCCAATAGTACTAAAAAAGTCAGCCGTTTCTGATATGTCAACATACATCCCCCTTATGTAACTTTTCCTGCTACCCCCTGATAAAAAGACAAAATAAATATCTAATGGGAAAACAGGAATCTCTCCTGCTCTTTCATTAGATATCTATTAAACTGCATATTCAAGATTTGCTTTCTCCCCAATTGAAGTTTATTTAATCGGGCATCGAACCCGCCCTCACACCACACCACTGACGATTCACGTCTAAGGCAAAGACACAACTTATGCCCACGGCACAGCCGAGTGCCTCCATTGATAGCGGCAAAGAGACATCACCGATGTTATTTCAAAATAACATTGAAAACTGCAAAAAAAGAAGGTTAAAAGATTCCTAAGAATCTTTTCCTCTTGATTCGCTCTGGCATATCGCGATTAACAGACAGACCACCAACAAGCAGTTCGCAATTTTCTGTCAACTGATAGACCATCTCCATACCAAATTTTTTCTCGATCACATCTAATGCTTCGGCCATTTTAAAAGATCTTCTCGTTAAATTGTGGGCATCAGATGAAACAAAATGAGTGAGATTGGCGTCTATTAATTGCAGAGAGAATTTTTTAATATTTTTCCCGAAATAACCTGCTACACTTGAAGCTGTTACTTGAGTTAAGGCACCCTTTTTCACGAGCTGATAAAGCTTTTCAGGGCGTTCGATGATTTCCCGGTTTCGTTCCGGATGAACAATAATTGGAGAGAGCCCCTTCATTTGCAAATCAAATAACAGCTGCTCTGTATATCGAGGAACATGACTAGAGGGAAGCTCCACAAAAAGATAGTTGCCTCCATTCAATGGGAGAATTTCATCATTTTGATAGTCCTCTACCATCTCTCCATAAATTCTTGTCTCCTGGCCAGGCAGAATTTTGACAGGAATGGATTCCTTTTGTAATGCCTCATTTAGTTCATTTACTTTGTCTACAATAGATGTTTTGTTATTATCATACACACCATTTTTATGATGAGGAGTCGCGATGATTGTCCGTATGCCTTCCTTTACAGCTAGCTTAGCCATTTCAAGGCTTTCTTCCATGTTTACCGCCCCATCATCAATGCCAGGCAAAATATGACAATGTATATCAATCATCGCAAGGACCCCCTATTTCCTGTCAATTATCTAGTACTATTTTCATGGTATACCTGTTTCCAATATTCGTAAATAGCGAATGCTGTCGAATTGCGTCGAAACTAGTTATTTTGCACCATAATAGTAGTAATACTGTGATTCCTTCATTTTTCTATTGTTCAATACAACACCCATCAGCTTCGCTTTCGCTGCCACTAACAGTTCCTTCGCCTTATTACTTTCTTCAATCCCTGTTTTTCCACTTGAAACGACAAGAATCGTGCCATCACATTTGTTAGCTAAAATCTGAGCGTCTGTTACCGCAACAACAGGCGGTGTGTCGAAGAGAATGATATCGAATTGCTCCTTAGCTGCTGACAAAAATTCATTCATTGCTTTTGAACCTAGCAGCTCGGCCGGATTTGGCGGAATCGGTCCGCTTGGAAGAATGTACAAATTGTCCTCTGCTGACACAGCTGCTTCCATTAATCCCATTTGCTTGGTAATCACATTCGTCAATCCGAATGTATTTGTCATGTTAAAAGTATAATGAACCGTCGGCTTTCTTAAATCCGTATCAACCAGCAGTGTCTTTTTTCCCTGCTGGGCAAATACAACGGCTAGGTTGGCAATCGTCGTTGATTTCCCCTCACCAGGTCCTGGAGAGGTAATCATTAACGTCTGGACTTCTTCATCAATGGTAGAGAATTGAATATTCGTCCGAATCGTCCGGTATTGCTCAGCAATTGGTGACTTTGGACTAAGTTTGGTGATTAATTTTCGTCTTTCTCCTGTTAGCTTTTTCTTTCCCTTAAGACCCAACGGTTTCCCCTCGCAATCTGCTCTTTCTGTCCGCTCTTGAGCTTGAATCTGGCTGATCATCGATCGTAGCAATCACACCAAGTACCGGAAGCTCAAGCAGTTTTTCAATATCCTGTTCTGTTTTGATCGTATTATCCAAGTATTCTAGCAGAAACGCCAAACCTACTCCCGCCATCAAACCAGCAACCAAAGCAATGGCAATATTCAATACCGGCTGCGGCTTTACTGGAGATGGACTGATTGTAGCCTTAGCTAACACACTGACGTTGTCTACATTCATGATTTTCACAATTTCCTCTTGGAACACTGACGCGATTGTATTGGCAATATCAGCAGCCAAAGCCGGGTCGGCATCCTGGACTGAGATGTTTACGACCTGGGAATCTTTTTCGCTTCCTACAGTAATTTTTTCCTTAAGCTGCTGACCAGTCATATCCATATCTAACTCTTTGACAACAAGATCCAATATGGCTGGGCTCTTGATAATCACGTTATATGTATTGATCAATTGAATGTTTGTTTGCAATTCACTATAATTCACCATGGATTGCTCATTTTTCGCCTGATTGACAAGAAGCTGTGTCGAAGATTGATAGATTGGCGTCAGGACAAAAAAGCTGACAATTCCGCTCACCATGACAGCAATGATTGTAATGACTGCGATTAGCCACATGCGCTTCCTCAATGTTTGAAATAATTCCTTTAAGCTGATCGTCTCTTCCATTGTTTCCTCCTGAAAAAACCTTTATTAAAACTAGATAATATTATAACATAGGTGTATTGGAATATTCTGTTGTTTTTGTCGGAATTTCCATAAAACTAGCAGATTTCGTCTACTGTTGTCTCTTATTTTATACTGAAATTTGTATTTTGGTAGACATTTTTTGTAATTTCCATAATCTGTTTGAAGCATCTAAAATTACTAATCAAATGAGAGAATAACTTTTGATAGAATAGAAGGATAGACAAACGGGGGTTCTGAAATTTATGAAAGCGACGATTATTAGTGTATTAGCCATCGCCTGTGCAGCGGTCCTCGTCCTTGGCAATATCCATTGGGACAAGAAAACCACTGTGGCCGTTGAGCCAGAACAGGTCACACAGGCAGCTAGTGAACATAAAGCATCAGCAGCAGATCATCAGACACAGGATCTGCTATCCTATGCATCCAACTGGCCAGAAAAGAGCCAGGAGCAATTCAAACAAATGCTTGAAGAAAACCAGCCTTTTCATATTATTATTGCAGGATCAGAAAGCTTAGCAGCAGAAAACAAAGGCTGGCCGAACATGGTCAAAGCAGGTTTGGAGGAAACTTACGGTGGGGCTGTAACAGTCGATGTCCTGGAATATGACATGAATTCAACCCAATTCGTTCAGGAGGGCAAACAGCAGGAATTAGCCGGAGACATGATCATTCTCGAACCATTTACCTTAAAGGATAACGGTGTCGTCCGAATGGAAGATTCCATCTCCAATCTTGAAACCATCATCAATGATGTAACGGCTGCCCATCCAAATACCGAATTTGTCATCCAGCCGCCGCATCCTTTATACGACGCACGGTTCTATCCGATCCAGGTCAACCAGCTGAAGAAATTCGCGGAAGATCATCAACTAACCTACCTGGACCACTGGAGCGCATGGCCTGACGCAAAAACGGAAGAAATCAAAGACTACCTGCTCGAAGATCAAAGTGCACCAAATGAACAAGGCCATGAAATCTGGGCCAAATTTGTCGAGGATTTTTTAATCAAAAAATAAGCAAACACATTTTACGTGTTTGCTCTGTGAATAGCTCCCGCTTGGGGGCTTATTTTATTCTCAACAGCCTTTTAGGATTCTCTTACCATCCTGAGATGGACTGCTTAAATTACTTTTTAAATTAATTCTCACTTTTTTCTTAAATAACCCCGCGTCCCTGCAATTCCTCAAACTCATCCTCTGTCATCCCAAGAACCTCTTTATATACCTCTTCATTATTTTCCCCAAGCTTAGGTCCCTGCTTATATTCCGGACGATGGCTGGATACTTTAATCGGCGTTCCCAGCATTTTCATATCGCCAAAATTTTCATGCTCGACATGAACGATCATTTCTCTTTCGGTCATAAGCGGATGTTCCATCGCTTCTTTTACCGTATTCACAGGAGCAGCTGGGACATATCCGCTTAAGAGGTTCATCCATTCATCCGTCGTTTTCTTTTTAAATATCTCGATTAATATAGGAATTAAGCGATTCTTATTGGTATATCTCCCCTGAAAATCTTGAAAGTCCCTATCCTCTGCCAGTTCTGGGACGCCTAGTTTCTCGCACAGGATCGGGAAGAACTTTTCCTTATTACACATGATGACCAGGTTCCCATCCTTGGTTGCAAATAATTGGGAAGGGACTAGAGTTGGGTGGGCCGATTGCGTCGTCCGTTCCGGTTCATACCCTTTATTCAAGTGCCAGGTCGCTAAATAATTTAGGAAAGACGCCGAGGTATCAAACAAGCTGACATCGACATCGCTCCCGATCCCTTTTATTTTTGCCTGAAATATCCCAACCATTAAGCCAAGTGCTGCCATTACGCCTGTGGAGAAATCCATCATCGAGATGCCATATTTCGTTGGCGGTCCTCCTGGTTCTCCTGTTAATGACATATGGCCTAACATGGCTTGGAATAAGTAGTCATAGGCTGGGTGGTGCTTCATTGAACTATTGGTCCCGAATCCGGATAAGGAGCAGCAGACAATGCCTGGATTTATTTTTCCAAGTTCCTTATAGGTAATGCCCAGCTTTTCAGGCACATCTCCGCGCAGGTTATTAAAGACCGCATCCGCTTTCTCCACAAGCCTGTGAAAAATCTCTTTCCCTTTGGCAGATTTCAGGTCCAGGGTAATGCTCTTATGATTGCGATTAAAGGTTTGAAAAAATAAACTATCGTTATTTTCCGAATAGGGAATAACACGCCTTGCCATATCCCCCTGTGAGTGCCGATCCTCAATTTTTA
The DNA here is from genome assembly GCF_058792595.1 of Cytobacillus sp. MT66. NCBI lineage: Bacteria > Bacillati > Bacillota > Bacilli > Caryophanales > Bacillaceae > Cytobacillus > Cytobacillus sp. MT66. The sequence goes on along the minus strand of NZ_JBXAFB010000005.1, from coordinate 254,483 downwards.
TCACATTGGCCCCAAGATCTGCTAGATGGAGCATGGCAAAGGGGCCGGCCCCATATTGGGTAATAGCGAGAATGGTTAACCCCTCAAGTGGTTTTGTCATGATACCTCCTCCCTAGATCTATTTATGGGTATAAGGTCGTGCTGCGTATTCCCGTTTTGGCACTAAAATTTTTCTTTTAAGTGTCAAGACATCTTCTTCTCTTTGATTACTGACAATCGTTTCCACATAGACAATGCCGCGGTCGTTCTTGCTTTTGGACTCCCATTTATCTAACACATTTGTTCTTGCATACAGTGTATCCCCGTGAAATGTCGGGCCTAAGTGTTTAATATTTTCATATTCAAGCATGGCGATGCAGGCGCCGCTAATATCATTGACCGTCATGCCTACGGCTACGGAAAAAACGAGGGTGCCGTTGACCAAATTTTGTCCAAATTGGCTTTGTTCCGCGTAATGTTTATCAATATGCAATGGATGCTGATTCATGGTTACTAAACTAAACATCGTGTCATCAGCCTCATTGATGGTTCGCCCTGGCCAATGCATAATCGTATCTCCGACATGAAAATCCTCGTAAACTCTTCCGTATGGTGTATGAATGATGCTCATCGTATCTCTCCCTTAAATTTTATATTTTTCAACTAACCCTTTGCTGATAATGATTCTTTGCATTTCATTTGTTCCTTCGCCAATCACGAGCAATGGTGCGTCACGATAGTAGCGTTCGATGTTAAAATCTGTTGTGTATCCGGCCCCTCCATGGATTCGCATGGCTTCAGAAGCGAAATCGAACGCAGCGTCTGTCGCGAAAAACTTCGCCATCCCCGCTTCTAGATCACTTCTTTCACCTTTGTTCAATTTCATGGCCGCATTGATGGTTAGCAATCTGGCTGCCTCCAGCCTTGTCCCCATTTCCCCCAATTTCAGCTGGATCGCTTGATGTTCACAAATTGGCTTGCCAAACGTTTTTCTTTCCTGGGCATAACGGATGGAATCTTCAAAGGCTGCTCTGGCTAATCCAACCCCGCGGGCAGCTACATTAATCCTACCAAGCTCAAGTCCGCCCAACACCTGCTTAAATCCTTTCCCCTCTTCTAATCCAATCAGCTGATTAGCCGGAACTTCAAAGTCCTCAAACACAATCTCACAGGTTTTGATGCCTTTGTATCCTAATTTTTCGATGTCTCTTTCCACTCGGAAACCAGGCTGTCCCTTTTGAACGATGAATAAGCTGATTCCCTTATATCTTGGCTGGATCGCCGTATCCGTTTTGGCAGCTAGAATAAAGGTATTGCCATGGCGGGCATTGGTAATCCACATCTTGCTTCCGTTAATGATATAGGAATCTCCTTGACGAACGGCCTTGGTTGACATGTTTTGCACATCGGTTCCTGCATCTGCTTCGGATAAAGCTAATCCGCCGCGGGCCTCGCCCCTTGCAAGTTGTGGAAGGAAGGTTTCCTTCTGCTCCACTGTTCCAAATTTTTCGATAATATAAGCCATAATTAAATGACTATTCAGGATCCCGGCGACACTCATCCAATGTCTAGTAATCTCTTCGATGATCAATGCATACGTCACATAATCTAACCCGCTCCCGCCATAATGCTCAGGAATCGTAAACCCAAAGAAACCAAGATCCTTCATTTTTTCAACAAGCTCGTGCGGGTATTCGTCGTTTTTCTCCATCTCTCTTGAGATCGGGTCAATCTCTTTTTCGCAAAAGTTGCGTACCATGTTGAGGATTTGCTGCTGATCATTGGTTAATTCTATTATGCTCATTTGTTTACCTTCTTCCCTTTTAATTAAAATCGTTACTTCTTTGTTTTTCGTCTTTCTTGAATAATTGGCACAAAGAAAGTGATAAAGGCTAGTGCAAAGAAAATTAAAGATATCGGTCTTGTAATTAAATACGATGCCAAATTCATAAATCCTTCTCCGCTAATAAGGAGTGTCCGATTCAATTCCCCTTCAATTTGCGGTCCTAAAATGAGGGCGAGGATAAAGGGAATCGGCGAAAACCCGTACCTATTTAAAATGAATGCCAACAGACCTGAAATAAACATGACTAGAATGCTAAAAAAGTTATTATTGATAGCAAAAGCACCTACGACACTTAAAACGATGATACATGGACCAAGAAAGAAGCTTGGCACTTTTAAAACATACTGACTGACATTGACGATAAGTGAACCAGCAATAAACATCACGATTTGTAAAAGAAGAAAAGAAACAAAAATGAACCAGACAAATTGCGGATCATTATTAAATAACGCAGGGCCTGGCCGGATTCCCTGGATAACGAGACCGCCCATAACAGCAGCAGCCGCAGCCGATCCAGGTATTCCAAGTGTTAGCGTAGGAACTAACGAGGCCCCTGTTACGGCATTGTTTGCACTTTCTGATGCAACCACACCTTTTGGATTCCCATTACCAAACTCTTCTTTCCCTTTGGCAGCACGCTTCGCCTCATTGTATCCAATGAAAGTCGCAACTTCCGGGCCGACAGCAGGTGTGATCCCTAAAATACTTCCAACAATTCCGGACCGGAACATGGTTGGAAGTAATGAAGAAAATTCCTTCCATTTTAAATAGAATCGTTTCTTAATTTTATGCATTTTCCCCATAGGTTCTTGGCTGTTTAACATCATCGTTAATGCCTCAGGGATGGAGAAAACCCCAATTAAAACGGGGATTAATGGAACTCCTTCAAAAAGGTTCAAATTTCCGAATGTATATCTTGGTGATCCAAACTGGGGATCTGCCCCGATCGTGGCAATAAACAATCCTAAAGTCCCCATGATGAGTCCTTTTAATAGATTGCCAGAAGCTAGAGAAGCAACAATACTTATGCCAAATAAGCTTAGTGCTAACATTTCTGGCGGTCCAAATTTCAAAGCAATCATCGCTAGCAATGGTGCACCAATCATGAGGATGATTCCACTCAATAATCCGCCAAACGTGGAGGCATACACAGTTAATAACAGGGCCTTACTCGCTTCTCCCTTCTGAGCCATGGGATAGCCATCAAACATCGTTGCTGCAGATGCAGGGGTTCCGGGAATTTTTAATAAAATAGCAGGAATACTGCCTCCAAAAATTCCGCCACAATACACAGCAGTTAATAAGACAATGGCTGCTTCACTTCCAAGATTAAAAGAAATTGGCAGCATTAATGTAATACCCATGGTAGCTGAGGCACCAGGAAGGGCTCCAATAACAATACCAATCACCATTCCAGCGATGGCAAAGAATAAAATTTGCGGGTCAAAAAAACTGACAACAGCATTTGTAAGCAACGATAACTCCATATAATTCCTCCTTTAATTATGGAAGAGGAACATAGAAAACTTTAGCGAATAGTAAGTAGACAATGCCGACTGTTGCAAAACTCGCTACCAATCTCCAGCCCCAATGCCAACGGCTCTTAACAAATGTCATTAAGGTAAAGATAAAAATCCCTGATGAGACAATGAACCCCAAAAAGTTCATGATGAAAAGATAGCCAATGATGATAAGTAAAATAGAAATTGTCTTTTTCGCTTTTTCCTTTGAAATTTCTTCCTGGTTGTTCATTGATTTATGGCTTCTGAATAAAAGCAAGATCGAAAGTAAAAGCAAAAATGTAAGAATGATTTTTGGGTAGGCAACAATCTGCTCATCCATTGAGGAAGAAACAACGAAGTAAAAAACACAGAAAATAATAAATAACACCGCTAGCCAAAAGTCGTGTTTGGTTAATATCCCTTTCAAAGCTGACCCCCCTTTGTGAATCTTTTATAGGTTAGAAGGCCTCAAAAAGAGGCCTTATTTTTATGGGTTTGCTCCAGGTTCTAATCCTAAATCACTGATGATTGCTTTGTATTTCTCAGCCTCCGACTTTAGTTTTTCCTGAGACTGCGCACTGTTTAAAGCAGAAATTTCTAAACCTGCATTATTAAAGTCTTTCGCTGTTTCAGGATCTTCCAATGCCTTCATGAAAGCCTCTTCTAATACATCGATATGTTCTTGAGGGGTGCCCGCTGGAGCAGCGATCATTCGCCAAATATTAAATTCGATATCGTAGCCTTGTTCCTTAAAGGTAGGGATTTCAGAAAAAGTATCAACCTTTTCAGGAGTAGAAATAGCCAGGCCTCTTAACTCCCCGGATTTATAATAGTCAATGATTTCACCTGGATATTGCGTCCCGGAATCGATATCCCCGGCTAGCAAAGACTGGGTTACAGGTGCCCCGCCCTGATAAGGAATCCGAGTTAGTTCAATCCCTGCTTCTTTTTCTAATTGCAATTTAACAAAATCGTTTGTTGTCCATACCGCTCCGATTCCGATCGTCGTTTTTCCGCTTTTTGCTTTATTGACAAAATCCTCAAGTGACTTGATAGGGCTATCATTTTTTACAGCAAGAATACTTGGGTCTGCATTAATTTGCACAATTGGGGCAAAGGAATCAGCATTATACTTGATGTCGTTTAATAACATTTCATCGGTAATTGTGTTTGGAATGACGACTCCAAGTGTGTAGCCGTCTGGTTTTGATGTGGCAACGGAAGTAACACCGATTGCTCCAGACCCGCCTGTTTTATTTTCAACAATAATTTTTTGGCCTAAGTATTTTTCTGCATGTTTGGCAAACAGCCGAGCCGTTACATCAACGCCGCCGCCCGCTGGATACTGAACAATTAGCCGTACTGGCTTTTCAGGAAACCCGTCGTTTTTGGCCGTTTCTTGCGCGGGTTTCTCTTGCTGATTTGTGTTTTCATTTGTCTTTGTCTCCGTTTTTTCTTGGGCAGTATTTGACGCTGAGCCACATGCTGCAAGGAAAATCACCATCATTAAGACTAAAAAACTTAAACTGAACTTTTTCATCCTGTTACCTCCCTAAAAAAATATTAAATGTTTCTCGCTGTTAGATGTGCCTCATATATGCTTGCCAAAAGCTTTCTCGGTGCATAGCTATCGCCAACGTTATAACATTCGTAATTTTCAGATATTTCTTTATACAATTCTTCCCTTGGCTTATTTTTATTTACCATAACGAGATGATCACATGGAATCTCCTTGCCTGAACCGCCAAATACATCTTCAATCACGATATTTTCTTCATCAAGTTGGCTAATTTTATGCCCAGGAATAAAGGTTATATTGTTAAACTTCCTTATTCTTCGATTAACACCAATCCAGCTTACATAATTGACATCCTTAGCCATATGGGTTTTCTTTGTTACGATTGTGACTTGATCCGCTTCTTGGGCAGCTCTTTCTGCTAGGGCGTAAGGAGGAATATCTCCGTCATCATCAAAAATGACGACATTCCCGTTCCATTCTTGCTTATTTGCTGCATCCTCGAAAGAGATAATTTGATACCTTGAGTCTGCTTTTTCAGGAAGGTTCGGTTCTGAACCAGCAGAGATAAGAACCACATCAGGTTTTACCTCATCAATGAATGGCTTATCAATTAAGTGATTTAAATGGACATCCACACCATGTAAAGTTACTTGTTTAATTAAGTAGTCCAAAGTCTTTTGTAAATCGCCTCTTCCAGGTAGCTTGGCAGCGGCAACAAGCTGTCCGCCTAAATAAGATTCCTTTTCATAAAGATCGACTTTATGGCCTCGTTCGGCGGCAATCCGTGCAGCTTCTAGTCCAGCTGGCCCGCCTCCTATGACCATTACTCTTTTTATTTGGGCGGCTTTTTCTAATGTCCCAATACCTAGCTTCTCTTCGTTACCCGCTGCCGGATTATGAATACACATTAGAGGCTTGCTTGCATGGATTTCTCCCCAGCAAAGATTACAGGAATTACATTCACGTATTTCATCATTCCTGCCTGCTAATATTTTATTTGGCAGCTCTGGATCACTAATCAGCGCTCGGCCCATGCCAACAATATCGATAATGCCTTCAGACAGCAGTCTTTCGGCCGTTTCAGGATTTGTAATTTTGCCCATTCCCATGACCGGAATATCACCGGCAGCTTCTTTGATCCCTTGTGCAAGATGAATAAACGGGGTTTCAGGAAAGTGCATATCTGGGACATGATATTCAAGACTAAAGCTGAAATTCCCCTGGCTGACGGCAAAATAATCTAAGGAGCAGGATTCCCGGAAATGCTTAACAATTTGTTTGGTATCTTCCAGATTGAGACCCTCGTCCACATATTCATGAACAGTAAGCTTGATCCCAATAATAAAATCCTCGCCGCATCGTTCCCTGATGCTATTAACGATCTCTACTACGAATCTTGCCCGATTTTCCAAGGACCCGCCATATTCATCCTGTCTTTTATTCGTCCATGGCGATAAAAATTGCGTAATAAGGTAACCGTGCGCACCGTGTAAGGAGATGCCATCAAAACCAGCTTTCTGAAGATTCTCTGCCGAATTCACAAATCCATCGATCACTTCCTGTATTTCCTCTACTGTCATTTCATGCGGAACGGCATTGCTTAATGGACAAGGAAGGGCGGAAACTCCCCATGGCGACATCGTTGGGCTCCATAGCTGCTGTCGGCCGACATGCCAGAGCTGACCTAATAAAATCGTATCATTTTCATGCACAATGTCAGCAATCATCCGAAATTGAGGGATATTCTCCTTTTCATAAGCTGCAGGAACATGAGGCTGCGGTAAGGAAGTGGGATGAACGGAAAGACCTTCAGTTATGATGAGGCCCACCCCTCCTTTTGCACGCTCGGCATAAAATCTTGCCGCTCTTTCACTCGGCACATGATTATCAGAGTAGTTATTGACCAGTTCAAGCATCGCCATGCGGTTTTTCACTGTTTTATTTCGTAGTTTATAAGGCGAAAATAGGGAAGGATATTCAGCCAACTAAAACACCTCTTGCTTTCATATTTTTAGATTTAATAAGGATATAGATTAACCGTGTAATTGTATCTTTCAGAATGGTTGTAAACATTAACTAGGTTAATAGGGGTTCCATCGGGTTCATAGATAATGACTTCCGAAAATAATACAGGGGCACCTTTTGGAATTTGAAGCTTTTTTGCTACATAGGCTGTGGCGGGTACGGCAAAGATTTTCTGTGTTGCATTGTGTTGAATAAAGCCATAGTTTTCAAACAGCTCAACAAACGAATGGTCTTTTACATCTTCTCTCTTAACAAATTTAGCCACCTTTTCCGGGAAGAAATTCTCCACGTAACTCATGATCTCGCCGTTTAAAAGCCGGGTTCTTTCCACTTTTGTGATTTTCTTTCCATAGGCTAGTTTTAATTTTTCCTGTTTTTCTTTCGATGGTGACATTTTCTTGATTTTAATATCGCAAACCTTTGTACTCATTTGCTGATACATTATATCTTCAATATGGCCATTAAAAGTAATGGGCTGCAGTTTCACCGAGTCACTGACAAACGTCCCCACGCCCTGTTTGCGAACAATCAATCCCTGCTCCTCTAGCAGCTTCAAAGATTGTCTGATCGTTACCCGGCTGACGTTTAATTCACTGCTCAACTGTTCTTCCGTTGACATTAATTTACCTTTTGGATAAGTACCGCTAATAATCCTGTTTCTAAGCATATTGGCTATTAAAAAATAACGAGGTATAGGTAAATTGCCCAAGAGATTCCTCCCCTCTTTTTTTACTATGTATATGGTTGTATGAACAATAATACAACTGAAAAGTGATAAGTCTCTTATTGAAAATTTCTATGGGGATATCAACTTATATTAGTTTTTTAGGAGGATGTTACAGTATTTGGTATTATTGGTAGATTGCAGGGATACCAATTTAGATTTTTTGGTTTTTCTGAGACTGGTTGGGGTGACTAGGTACCTTTTTCTTGGGAGCTTTGATTTTTCCGTCACTAGTTGGGGTAACTAGTTACCTTTTTCATTGAGGATTCGTAATTTCCGTCACTAGTTGGGGTAACTAGTTACCTTTTTCTCGAGGGCTTCACGATTTTCGTCACTAGTTGGGGCATCTAGTTACCTTTTTCACGGGAGCTTCGCGATTTTCGTCACTAGTTGAGGCATCTAGTTACCTATTTCGTTAAGGATTCGTAATTTCCGTCACTAGTTGGGGTAACTAGTTACCTTTTTCTTGGGATCTTCGACTTTTTCGTCACTAGTTGAGGCATCTAGTTACCTTTTTCGAGGGGGCTTCGCGATTTCCGTCACTAGTTGGGGCATCTAGTTACCTTTTTCATTTAGGATTCGTAATTTCCGTCACTAGTTGGGGTAACTAGTTACCTTTTGGAGGGATCTTTCCATTTTTCAGGCACTAAATGATGCTACTAGTTTCTCTTTTAAAAGTTCATTCTATTTTTCCAGCACCAGTTACTATAACTAGTTACTTTTTCTCGAAGTCTTACATTTTTCTAGAATTAGTTGCCCCTACATCAGTTTTTCAGAGACAAAAAAAGCACCCTAAAAAGAGTGCAAAATAAGAGTTTGCTTATTCGATTCCCAACAGCCACCTAGGATTCTCTTGCACCATCCTGACAATCTGGTCTTCGGCTACTCCAGCGCCCAACAGCTCTTCAACAAACCGATTCAAAGCATGTACGGGCGGTTCGTTGTGGGACTGGCCGTAATCGGTCACCAATACGCATTGCTCATGGCCGATCACATCGATGGTTCTTGCCATTTCTTCGATCGTTAAGTCATTAAAATCTGGACCGCAGGCTAGAAAACATTTTTCAATCATGCAGCCGAGTGAGGCAAAGTACTGCTGATCTTCTAGCGGGGTTTTGGCAATCCCCATATCGGCATGCTGAACCAGGATTTTTTCTACTCCCGCTTCCTTTGCAGCGCGAATGACCGTGTGCTGATCCTTTAATGACAGGTGGCCTGTTGCCAGGATAGCATCGTATTGCTTGATCAATTCAAAGATGGCATGAACTTCTTCTTTTAACACGCCATCTCTTTCAATCGAAATCGTCGATTCTGATAGCAGCGGGTTTCCGCTAAAGAGATTCGTCTTGCTGCCAGCAAAGTATTTCTTATGCTGGCTGGATGAAAGCGTAGGAAACCAGACAATCTTCCCGCCCATTTTTAAAGACGTCTCGACTGCATGGGGATTCAGCCCGCCGACATGCTCATTCAAGACAATCCCTCCGAACACATTCATTGCAGGCTCTTTTTCCTTTAAAAGAAACGCCCGCTCCGCTGTCGGTGTTTCATGACTCTTGATCACAAAGCCGCCCATCTTTGCCTTTTTCGCATCTTCTAAAAGCTCCCAATCGGTTTGTTTCCGTTTGAAAATACTTGGATAGCTATGAACATGCAGTTCATATGCTCCTTCTAGCAAAGGATTAAATTCCATAATAACCACCTCTTAATTAATTAGTGCAAAGCCTTTTTTAATTTCTTTGCCAATGGTGTTTTTTAAGATTTCATTACTTCCCCCAGCAATTTCATAGGCCTTGGCGTCCCTTAAATATCTTCCAAATGGAGCATTGACCGGTTTGGGTTTAAAACACTTGCCTATGATTTTACACAAAACCAAGGACTTGACTCAACTAGTTACTCTTTTCACAGGGGCTTCCGGCACCAGTTGGGGCATCTTGTAACTTTTCGGACAGGAGCTTCGCTTTTTCAGCCACTAGTTTGAATAAATTACGCTCTTTTTAAAATGCCACTGTAATAACTAAATATTGATTTTACTGTGTTCGAAAAATAACAGAGAAAAATCCGTTTAAATTTGGAAATGCTCCTATTTCCTTAAAAATAAAGGAGGTTTTTCCGGTTATGTTATCCTAATCCTTGGTTTTGTCTTATTTAGAGCAGTTAATCGGAATATCTCCCTTTATTTCTGCTTTTTAAGGTCCAACTAAATACATTAGCAGGAAATCCTCCGCCTATGAATTCTCATACCTACGCGAAAATCAACAATGTATAATAACAGCTCCTTAAAAATAAGAAAAATCCCTCCCAAAATTTCCAGGAGGGATCACCAATATCCTTAATCAAACATAATCGGACGAGCAATTTTATTAATAGCCGCTCCATCCACCATCAGCGTATGTCCGCTAATATATGAAGCTTCATCAGAACACATGAACAAGGCTGCGTTTGCAATATCATCTACTGTTCCAATCCGGCCTAATGGCTGGAAATCAAGTGTTTGTTTGAAACCCTCTTCTGGATCTTCTAAGCTGGCAAATGTTTGTTTCAGAAGGGGAGTATCGACCGTACTTGGACACACGGCGTTTACACGGATATTGAGCGGACCGCAATCCAATGACATTTGTCTTGTTAAGGCCGTCATTCCGCCCTTGGAAGCCGCATAGGCAGCCAAGCGGGTGATCGTTTTTTCTGCATGCCAGGAAGCAATGTTGACAATCGCACCCCCGCCGCGCTTTTCCATTTCAGGAATACTATACTTAGAGCATAGGAAAGCACCGGTTAAATTCACACCGATGACCTTTTGCCACTCTTCCAGGCTTGTGTCCTTTGCTGATTTACGTACATTGACGGCAGCGTTATTCACCAATAGGTCAATGCCGCCAAATTTGTCAGCTCCAGCTTGAATCATCGCGATTACCTGGTCCTCTTGGCTCACATCTGTTTTAACAAAAATAGCTTCTATATCCTCCTGCGCCAGCTGATCTACGACTTTTGCGCCTAATTCTTCGTTAACATCCGCGAGAATGATTTTTGCTCCATTTCTGCCGAACGTGCGGGCAATCCCTTCGCCAATTCCTTGGCTAGCTCCCGTTACAATCGCTACTTTGTCTTTTAATCTCATGATATTCTCCTCCGATTTCTATTAAAATAAATGCTTCAATATCTATAAATACATTCGCTTTTTCCTTTTTCTTTCCTCTTACAAAATCGCTGTCTCAAGGATTAACTCATTTTTCGCAAAACGTTCAATCGAAAGCTGTGATAGATCAATGGTTTCATAGTTTCCACGGCAGATTAATTCAGCTAAGCCTTTGCCTGCGGCCGGTGCCTGCTGGAATCCGTGTCCGCTAAAACCAGTAATAATATAATAGCCCTTCATATCAGGGTGACCGCCGATGATGGCATTTTGATCAATCGTATTATAATCATATAGGCCAACCCACCCGCGTTCTAGCTTCATCTGCTCAAAGTTTGGACTTCTTTCAGCTAGGATTGGCCAGATGCTCTCTTCGAAGGAAGCCTTCTCCAGCACAAATTCGAAGCTGTCTGGATCCTTGTGGGGCAATCCCGTGATGATTTTCTCCCCTTCACTTCGAAAATAAATCCCCGTTGGATCAAAGGTAAGCGGAACCCTTTTCGTAAATTTCTTCGTAAGATCCAGACAATATACCTGATAACGGAACGGCCGTACCGGAATCTCGATTCCAATTGTTTGGCTCATTAAGCCAGACCAGGCACCGCATGCATTGACCACAATCGATGATTGAATTTCCTTACCAGATTCCAGCTTTATACCAGTAATTTTCCCGTTTTCCGCCTGAATCGACTGAACGGCTTCATAAATATACTCTACGTCTAAACTCTTAGCATTTTTCACAAAGAATTGGAGAACGGTATACGGGTCCATTGTTCCTGCATCGGTGTCGAACACGGCACCAGTTAAGTCTTCAACCCTTAGTTCAGGGACTAACTTTTGAACGTCTTCAACCGAAAGCTCCTCCATATGGGCCCCTAACCGATTTTGCATTTTGGCATTTTCTATGTAGTTAGACATGTTGTCCTTCGTACCTAAATACAAATATCCATGCTGGGTAAAATGGATTTGCGGCTGCTCCCCGTCTATCGCCATATCTCTTTCAAAGTTTTTATAGAATTCTAGGCTATCACGGGACAATTGAATATTGACTTCTGTTGAAAAAGACAAACGAATACCACCCTCACTTCGCGGGGTTGAGGCGTATTCATACATTGGGTCCCTTTCAAAAATAGCGATACTGCCTGTAAAACCATCCTTTCTCATGTGAAAAGCAAGGCTCGAAGCCATGATCCCCCCGCCTACAATGATACAATCGTATTTTTTCAATTTGATACATCCCCCTTCTGCCATATAACTGCTAATTTTTTCACCAGAATCTTTTATTTCGTTTGAAATGCTATTTAAAATTCGAAAAATATACACAAAGAAGAGATTGATAACGTTTACATAAGTGGTAGGCAAAGGAGTTATTATGGTTTCAAGTATAACTTTTCACTTATTAATCCGGTATGGAAAAAATTCATAAAAATATGGTTATTTTTGATGTTCAATCTGGTCATTTTTCATAAAAACCTTGGGGGAGTTTTTAAACTGACAATCGGAAGTTTTTCATAAAAAAAAAGCACAACCAATGCTGATTGCGCTTTTTTTGTTGGGAAGCAAGAAAAGTTACTCCCACCACCATCTCTATTCCGGCTGATAAAACTTTTTTCTTTCCCTCTATCAAACCTTCCCTTTAATAGCCAAATAGAGCAACAAACAGTGTTCGAAGTTGGCGGGATCTAGTGTGGTCAATTGTTTGATTTTTTCTAAACGATGGATCAGTGAGTTTCGATGGATGTATAAGGTCCGGGCGGTTTCACTTAGATTCATACTGCATTGGCAATAGACGATAAACGCCGAGGCAAGGGTCTGGAAGTTGGTGTGATTCAGGAAGGGTTGAATTTTTTTATGCAGTTCATTCAGCATGTTCGGGGGCAGCTCATTTGTTACGATTTCTAATGAGATTGCCCAGTCATTGTAATAGTAAACTTTTGGAGTGATGTTTGTCCTTTTTCCCGCCCTCAAGGCCCTTAAGGAATTATCATAGGACTCTTTTATCCCCTGTACGCCTCTTCCCAGGTTTCCGATAGATGCTATGGCTGCGGATTTGTATTTTCTTTCGAGGAATTGATTGAGCTTGCTCATTTGCTCATCGATTTTTTTAATAAAAGCTTGATCAATTCCCTTTGCATCTATGGCCACAAATAGGCCATACTGTTCTAGGTTCGATTGTCCCAAGAAGCTTTCTTTATTCCAGATAAAGTGATGGTTTAATAGTTCCAGTAGTTCCTGCTGAAACTGATGTAAAGATAGGATAGAAGAGTCGCTAGCAGGAATATTCGATGATAGTCCTTCAATCTCAATCATGATACAAACCCGATCTTTAGATAAATCATATCCAAGCATTTTCCCGTAATTCATGATTCGCTCTTCATTTTCAGTTTGACCGTCGAAATCATATATGTATTGAATTAAGGTATCCAGTGTTTTCTTTTCTAAATCATTCATTTCCGATTTCAAATATTGAAAACAGAGCATTTCAATATGATTCTTTACCAATTGGATATATTTCTCCGTTTCCTCTGCTTTCCCAATCACTCCGATAGCCCCAATGGCTTTGTTATTTACAATGATCGGCGCGCTTGATCCTGGAAAAATACCAGGCAGATCAACGACATCCCTTGGTGTCCAATGGAGCATTTTCTTTTGTTTAATGACTTCTAGCGATAATTTGTCAAATAACCCAAAGCGAGCAGGATCATTGACACCAATTAAATATCCCTTTTCATCAGCAATGCTCACCTGATAACCAATTATTTTACTGGTTTCATCAGCAACCGTCTGGGCAATTTTTTCAAGGAACATAGTATCCTCCATTCACTAGATTTCCTTTATTATTATAATAGGAGGAATTATTTATTTCAATATTCATAATATTAAAAAATCCCTCCTTATTAACAGGGAGGGATCTGCGAATAATTTAATCGAACATTAACGGACGGGCAATTTTATTAATCGCTGCTCCGTCGACCATTAGGGTATGGCCGCTAATATAAGAGGCTTCGTCTGAACACATGAACAGGGCTGCATTGGCAATATCATCTACTGTTCCAATCCGGCCTAATGGCTGGAAATCAAGCGTTTGTCTGAATCCATCTTCTGGATCTTCTAAACTCGCAAATGTCTGTTTCAAAAGTGGTGTATCCACCGTACTCGGACACACGGCGTTTACACGAATGTTGAGCGGGCCGCAATCCAATGACATTTGTCTTGTTAAGGCTGTCATTCCACCTTTTGAAGCCGCATAGGCAGCTAAGCGGGTAATCGTTTTTTCCGCGTGCCAGGAAGCAATGTTGACAATGGCTCCACCGCCGCGCTTTTCCATTTCAGGAATAGAATATTTTGAGCATAAGAACGCACCAGTTAAATTGACGCCGATCACTCTCTGCCACTCTTCCAGGCTTGTGTCCTTTGCTGATTTTCGTACATTGACGGCAGCATTATTCACCAATAGATCAATGCCGCCAAATTTGTCAGCGCCAGCTTGAATCATCGCGATTACTTGGTCCTCTTGGCTCACATCTGTTTTGACAAAAATGGCCTCAATATCCTCCTGTGCTAGCTGATCAACGACTTTTGTGCCTAATTCTTCATTGACATCTGCGAGGACAATTTTGGCCCCATTCCGGCCAAATGTGCGGGCAATCCCTTCGCCAATTCCCTGGCTGGCTCCTGTTACAATAGCTACTTTGTCTTTTAGTCTCATGTATATTTCCCTCCTAATTTTCTATTCTTTCAGTTCTTCCCGTTATTCCCCACTTACCATCGAAAGGAACCTCTTTGTTCTTTCTTCCTTAGGCTGACCAAATATTTCTTCAGATGTTCCCTGTTCGACAATTACTCCGCCGTCCATAAAAATGACTCGATCCGCCACTTCCCTGGCAAAACCCATTTCGTGTGTTACAACAACCATGGTCATTCCTTCTTGAGCCAAATCCTTCATTACTTGTAAAACCTCTCGAACTAGTTCTGGATCCAATGCAGAGGTAGGTTCATCATATAGCATAACTAATGGATTCATCGAAAGTGCCCGGGCAATGGCTACTCTTTGCTGCTGTCCGCCTGAAAGCTGAGATGGATAATGATCACAGCGCTCCCTAAGACCAACTTTTTCAAGCAAGGGTTTCGCTATTTTCATGGCCTCCTCCTTGCTTTTCCCTTGAACAACAATCGGGCCTTCCATCACATTTTCAATGGCCGTTTTATGATTGAATAAATTGAAACTCTGAAAAACGAAGCCTGTTGTTTTTCTTAGCTCTCTTATCTCATTTTTTCTGGCGCGATTTATTTCTCCTGCAGCTACCTCATGATTTCCAATTTGAATGACCCCATCAGTTGGTTCTTCTAAAAATGTCAAGCAACGTAATAATGTTGACTTTCCAGACCCACTTGGACCCATTAGTACGACCACTTCACTTTTATTAACAGAAAGATCAATTCCTCGAAGGACTTCATTATCGCCAAATTTCTTTTTAAGATTCTTTATCTGAATGATGCTCATATCCATCTCCCTTTTTTCCAAATTCAAGTCATTATTAAATTGAAATATGTTGAGAGGCGCGCTTTTCCATCTTGTCCAACACAACCGTTAGTCCAGTAATGAGAACCCAATAAATGGCAGCAGCTAATAAATAAATCGTTAATGGCTCAAATGTCTTTGCAATGAGTAAGGAGGACATTTGCAATAGTTCTGTTACCGTAATAACCGATATAAGTGAGGTATCTTTAATAAGGATAATAAAGGAATTTGACAGTGTCGGAATAGCAACACGAAGACTTTGCGGCAGAATAATCCTACGCAATGCTTGCACGTAAGTCATACCGAGTGATACTGCAGCTTCCATCTGCCCCTTATCAATGGATAAAATCGCTGCACGAAAGGACTCTGATAAATAGGCACCTGCGTTCAAGCTTAAAGCGAGAATTCCAGATGGAATTGGATCTAGCTCGATATTGATTTGCGGCAATCCGTAATAAATAACAAAGACTTGCACCAATAAAGGAGTTCCACGAATAATAGATACATACGTTCTAGCAATGACCTCTAAAGGTTTAATCTTAGATATTCGTGCTAATGCCGTAAAAAATCCTAGAAAAAGTGCAATAATAATTGAAATGACTGCTAAGAAGATAGTCATTAAGGTTGCATTTAATAAAGTTGGTAAGGAATCAATAATAATTGATAGATTCATTACGTTTCCTCCAATCTAACAAGCTTGCAGTATTATGAACTAATATTTAGGCTTTGTTGAAAGATTTAACAAAGCCTAAATATCAAAAAGATCCTTAAACAAGTACTTCTTCTCTAAAAGCGATTTCAACACCTAGTGATTTTAGCTCTTCTACAAACGGATTGAAATGTTCATTAATAATTACATTTTCAATTGGTACAATGCCAACAGCATTGATCTTTCCTTCTGCAATCCAATTGGCCAATAGCATAGCTGGCAATGCCGTAGTCTTAGCCATGGATGTAATATTTCTTTTATGATCATATAAATCAACCATCTCCCATGTGTACTTGGTCGGATTACCATTTTTCTTACCGCTTACTTCAACCCGCACTACCGTAATATCTTCTTTGGAACTTCCTTGCAGCTTTGGTGATAAAACTTTCTCTGCAAAAGCTCTTGGAGTTATGTAATGTCCATCTATTTCTAGGGGCTCATCATTTAGGAATCCTAATTCAGCTAAAACCGCCATCTTATCCCAATGACCTTCGTAACGAACAGTTTTCTCATAGAGCTTTTTCACTTTATCTTTGAGTGTGTAGGCTGTACTGTGAGCGTCTGTTACGACAGCTTCACACTTTCCGACAGGCTCAGGGAATGTTAATTTTTCCAGGCCAGAAAGGGGAGGTAATTTAATAAGCTCTCCATTCTCGGCCGCTAGTGCTGGTCTTGTATATAGACCTAATACACTTTCTAATCGAAAAACAACCTGGTACCATAGTGGAGGGGCTGGAAATCTAGGAATCCCGCCACAAATCATGACAGCTTCATCAGCCTCATCTAATAATTCAATTCCTTGAGCCGCTAAAAAATTGGTTATTCCCGGCGCTACCCCACAACCTGGCATAATAATTACGCCGGCTTCTTTTGCTGCCTCATCCAGTTCCATTTTCTCTTCAAACTTGGATCCTACTAAATCGACAAGATGGCATTTGGCGGAAATCGCTGCTTTAATAGCTGGTAAACTTAACGAGTGCGGCAAACATGCCACCGCAACGTCAGCTTCTTTTAACACCTTTGCAATATCTTCCTCGGTTTGGAGTGATGCTACTTGGCCAATAACCTTTGGATTATCAGCAATTTCTAAGCATCTTTGAATACTAGCCTCAACACCATCGACTGCTGTTACGGACGTAATATTTGGAAACTTCGCTAACTCGCTTACTACGGTTGTTCCTATCATTCCCGTTCCTAAAACAACTGCGCGCATACTGGACTCCCCCTGTTTTCTTAGATTAGAAGAAACTTGAAGACTCTTATCTTCTTTATTTAAATCGATATTTTATAGATTGTGGATTTACAACTTGTTCTCTCCGAACCATTTTTTATAGATCTCATCATAGGTACCGTCTTCTTTCATTGCAGCTAATGCTTCATTTACTTTTTTCACAAAGTCTTCATTTCCCTTTTTGACAGCCATCCCAATTTCATCTTTATTTAATATGTCGCTTGTAATTTTGATAGGAAGATTATTCTCCTTAATGTTGTAGCCCATTAATAATTGATCATTGATAATAACATCTAATCTATTATTCTGCAGATCCTGGATATAATCACTTACGGCTTTATATAATTTAACATTTGCTCCTTCCACACTTCTGGCAACTTCTTCAAATGTTGTTCCTCCACCTACACCAACATTTTTCCCTTTAATATCCTCAAGCTTTGTTATATCATTTGTGTCCTCTCTAGTGACCAAGACAGATCCAGTTACAACATATGGGTCTGTAAAATCAACACTTTTTTTCCTTTCTTCCGTTACCGTCATTTGGCCGATAATAATATCAAATTTATCTGCCTTTACACCTCCGATAAGGCTATCCCACTTTGTTGCGATAAACTCAGCTTCTACTCCTAAGCGTTTCGCAAGTTCATTTGAAATGTCTACATCAAACCCTATATAATTCTTTTTATCGTCTACAAAGTTAAATGGCGGATAGGTTCCTTCAAATCCAACCTTTAAAACTTTTGATTCTTCAACTCTCTCCAAGACTGATTGACTTTTACTTCCACTTGTTTCAGAACTGCCGACACATCCTGCAATCATACTGATCAATAGAATGATAATAATAGACAAAAACAACTTTTTCCTCATGATTACAACCCCTTTAAAAGATTCTTTGGTAACGTTTACAATCGTTTAATCGTTAAGCTCCTCCCATTTTATTTTAAAAAGGCTCTGAAGAGTATTCATTGTTGTTCAAAATTGTACTACAATTATTCATAGTGTATACTAAGAGAAAATATTCTGTCAATATATTTAGAAAATTTAGAATGTATGTTCAAATTATGGCTTTCGATGGCACAATACAACGAAGGTGGAGAGTTTATGAAAAAGGATTCAGTAGAGCATCAAGTCTACACACATATTAAAACAGCTATTTTAGCCCGAAAATTAGCACCTGGGAAACAACTTATTGAAAATAGAATTTCTAATTCACTAAAAGTGAGTCGAACACCTATTCGTAATGCACTGAAAAATTTAGCTTTGGAAGGATTAGTAGATATGGTTCCGAATAAGGGGGCTTTTGTGACGAGTCCAACATTCAGTGAGATCATCCAAGCTTATGAACTTCGGGGAAAATTAGAGTTTATTGCAGCAAAGGAATCTATAAAGTATTTGACTGAAGAAGACTATTCGACTATTAAGGAAATCATCGAGAATGAAAAACTAGCTTTAGCCGATAAAAATTCGGAGATCTTTGTAAATGTAAATAAAGATTTTCATATGGCCATCACTAAAAAGTGCAACAATAAATTTTTAAACGAATTCATTGAAAGGCTCATTATACAAACGAATATTTATCTAATTCTTTATGATGAGTTTTTTAATAATAAGGAACAAGAACCTTATAGTCCGGATGAACATAGCCACATTATAAGCTTAATGGAACAAAAGAAGGTAACTGAACTAGAAATAGCCCTAGAAAATCATTTCAAGCATTCCATCAAAAGTATTGAAAATGGCTTTAACGACTATAAAGAATTAGATGAGATTTTTTAAAAACTTAGGGAGAAATAGAGCCGTCTTCTGTTTCCGAATCAGTAATTAATATTTAATATGTGACCTAACACCACTTGGGGTATTCAAGTTGTACACAAAAAGGCATCAGAATGAAACACTCATTCTGATGCCTTTTGTTAATTTTTGCATTAACAGATATTAATTTTTATCCTTTAACTTTTTAATCTCCTCTGCGGATAATCCTGTTAACCTACAGATTTCCTCTATGTCCATATTAATGTTCAATAAGTTTTTTGCAATTTCCAATTTACCTTCCAATTTGCCTTTTTCAAATCCTTCTTTACGATAATATCTCGCAAAAGAAGTATCCTCCAAAGAAAGCCCCATATTTGATTCCTCCTTTTCAATAATTGGCATAAATTCTTGTATTAACTTGTTGTCGTCTTCATCTGACAGCGTAATGATATTGTCAATAAATATGAATAGATTTTGGATATATTCTCGTTTTTTCTTTATACCTATTATTTTATCCTGTAAAAGCAATCTCATCAATTTACGCTTGTATTCATATTTACTATTAACATTCTTTTTGCTTTTTATTAAGATACAATCCGGCAAGGACAGCTAGTGCAAAGGGGTTTTGGGATTTAAGCAGAGCGGATTCTGATTGTGAGGAAATTTTGCAGGTAGTGTTGTGTAGGGTATATTTGTGCTGAGAAACACCTTTTAGAAAAAGAAAAATCCCTCCATATCAACTAGGAGGGATCTACAAATATTTTAATCGAACATTAACGGACGAGCAATTTTATTAATAGCCGCTCCATCCACCATCAGCGAATGGCCGCTAATGTAGGAGGCTTCATCTGAACACATGAACAGGGCTGCATTGGCAATATCATCTACGGTTCCAATCCGTCCTAATGGCTGGAAATCCAGGGTTTGTCTGAAACCCTCTTCCGGATCTTCTAAGCTGGCAAATGTTTGTTTCAGAAGCGGAGTATCCACCGTACTCGGGCAGACTGCATTTACGCGAATATTAAGCGGACCGCAATCCAATGACATTTGTCTTGTTAAGGCCGTTATTCCGCCTTTTGAAGCTGCATAGGCAGCTAAGCGGGTAATCGTTTTTTCCGCGTGCCAGGAAGCAATGTTGACAATGGCTCCACCGCCGCGCTTTTCCATTTCAGGAATAGAATATTTTGAGCATAAGAACGCACCAGTTAAATTGACGCCGATCACTCTCTGCCACTCTTCCAGGCTTGTGTCCTTTGCTGATTTTCGTACATTGACGGCAGCATTATTCACCAATAGATCAATGCCGCCAAATTTGTCAGCACCAGCTTGAATCATCGCGATTACCTGGTCCTCTTGGCTCACATCTGTTTTGACAAAAATGGCCTCAATATCCTCCTGTGCTAGCTGATCAACGACTTTTGTGCCTAATTCTTCATTGACATCTGCGAGGACAATTTTGGCCCCATTCCGGCCAAATGTGCGGGCAATCCCTTCGCCAATTCCCTGGCTGGCTCCTGTTACAATAGCTACTTTGTCTTTTAGTCTCATGTAAAATACCTCCTATATTTTCCTTATAACACTGCCTGTTCCAGTATTAACTCATTCTTGGCAAACCGTTCAATTGAAAGTGAAGATACATCAATTGATTGATATTTTCCTAAGGTGATAAGTTCCGCTAAGCACTTGCCGGCTGCCGGCGCCTGCTGGAAGCCATGTCCACTGAAACCGGTAATCGTGTAAAACCCTTCCATCTCGGGATGACCGCCGATAATCGCATTATGATCAATATAATTAAAATCATAGAGCCCTACCCACCCGCGCTCAAGCTTTAACTGTTCGAAGTTTGGACTTCTTTCAGCCAGTATCGGCCAAATATTCGTTTCAAACGAACCTTTTTCCAATGCAAATTCAAAGCTATCCGGCTGACTATGCGGCAGACCCGTAATAATCTTCGTTCCTTCATTTCGAAAATAAATGCCCGTTGGATCTATCGTTAGCGGAACCTTCTTAGCAAATTTGCGGGTAAGATCTAGACAGTATACCTGATAGCGAAACGGCCGGACTGGTATTTCTATGCCAATTGTTTTTCCCATTAAGCCTGACCAAGCTCCACTGGCATTCACGACAATAGGTGACTGATAGACCTCGCCTGATTCTGTTCTTATGCCGGTAATTTTCCTATTTTCTTCAAGGATAGATTGAACCGGTTCGTAAATATATTCGACTCCCAGGCTTTTGGCTTTTTTCACAAAGAATTGCAGGACAGTATAAGGATCCATGGTCCCTGCATCGGTGTCCATGACGGCACCGGTTAAGTCCCCAACATTTAATTCCGGTACAAGCCTTTTTACATCCTCAACCGAAAGCAGTTCCATATTTGCGCCTAATTGATTTTGAAACTCGGCATTTTCTCTATATTTCTGCATGTTTTCACTTGTTCCAAGATACAAGTATCCATGCTGATTAAAATGAATTTGCGGCTTTTCACCATTAACCTCCATATCCCTTTCAAAAGATTTGTAGAATTCTAGACTGTAACGGGATAATTGAATATTTACTTCTGTTGTAAAGGAGAGGCGAATTCCGCCTTCACTTCGCGG
The DNA here is from genome assembly GCF_058792595.1 of Cytobacillus sp. MT66. NCBI lineage: Bacteria > Bacillati > Bacillota > Bacilli > Caryophanales > Bacillaceae > Cytobacillus > Cytobacillus sp. MT66. The sequence continues at coordinate 232,944 of NZ_JBXAFB010000005.1, read as the reverse complement.
GGTTGAGGAATATTCATATATAGGATCCTTTTCAAAAATGGCGATGCTCCCAGTAAATCCATCATTTCGCAGATGGTAAGCCAGGCTGGAAGCCATGATCCCGCCGCCAACAATGATAATATCGTATTTTTTCAAGTAATCAGCCCCTTTCGATTTGCTTTTGCATTTACGTAATTTTCTCTCCAGTATCCTCCATTTCAATAGAATCGCTATTGCGATGATGCTGTTTAAATTGCTCAAACACGTCTGTTACCTCTTTATTTGGCGGTGACGTTAACAGACTGACCGCCCATACACCAATGAGACCGGCAATGAAGCCTGGAACCATCTCATACATATCGCTTGAAAGCCCCATTTTGACCCAAACAATAATCGTAATCGCCCCGGCTAGAATACCAGCGAGAGCCCCCCAGCGGTTCATCCGTTTCCAGAATAGTCCAAGGATAATCACAGGACCAAAGGCGGAGCCAAAACCTGCCCATGCATAGCCAACTAACGAAAGAATCGTTCCATTTTTCGTATAAGAAAGCGCAAGGGCAACAATTGATACGATAAGAACCGCAAGTCTTCCGACAATCAAAAGCTCTTTATTTGTGGCCGAGCGGCGGAAGAACGTTTTATACATATCGTCAGTTAAAGAGCTGGCGGTGACAAGAAGCTGGGAAGAAATCGTACTCATAATGGCCGCTAATAACGCCGCTAGCAGAAATCCGGTAATAATCGGATGGAAAAGAATTTCGCTCAATTTAATAAAAATCGTTTCAGGGTCGGAAATTTCCATGCCATTTTTTGTGTAATAAGCTAAGCCGAATAATCCGGTCATGATCGCACCCAGCAAAGAAAATATCATCCAGCCCATTCCAATTCGGCGGGCCTTCTTAATTTCTTTCACTGATGAAATCGCCATAAAACGGACAATGATATGCGGCTGGCCAAAATAGCCTAATCCCCATGCCATTAAAGAAACCATCCCTAAAAAGGTATTTCCGGTGATCATATCAAACATGCCAGGACCTGTGCTTTTCACTTGATCAATCGATGGCCCAATGCCGCCTACCGTCATAATGGTGACAACTGGAACAAGAATAAGAGCAATGAACATGATCAGTCCTTGAACAAAATCGGTCCAGCTTACGGCTAAAAATCCGCCAAATAACGTATAAGCAACCACAACAGCTGCAACAAGCCATAAGCCTGTATGGTAACTCATATTAAAGGTAGTCTCAAAAAGGACCCCGCCTGATACCATTCCAGCGGAAACATAAAAGGTAAAAAATACGATAATAACTATTCCTGAGGTAAGGCGGAGAATATTTGTTTTGTCGCCAAATCGGTTTTCCAGGAAAGCCGGGATTGTCATCGAATTGTCGGCCACTTCTGTATAGACCCTTAGCCGCGGGGCTACATATAGCCAATTCAAATAAGCACCAATAACTAAACTTACAGCAATCCAGGAGGCATTCAGCCCCGAAACATACAGCGCACCAGGCAGCCCCATCAGCAGCCAGCCGCTCATGTCCGATGCCCCAGCACTGAGTGCCGTTACAGCCGGGCCAATCGTTCTGCCCCCTAAAATGTAGTCAGAAAGATTGGACGTCCTTCTGTAGGCAATATAACCTAGGACCAGCATACCAACAACGTAAATCCCAATTGAAACAAGTACACCTGAATTCAAACTCATTCCTCCTTTAATCTTTTGGTTTAAAAATGGAAAGTATAAACATAGAAGCGACGTGTGGCAGTGTTTGTAAACGTTTGCAGGAATAGACAAGGAGTTGTTGTGGTTATTAGTATAGCTTTTCGCTTTTTGATAAGGTATGGTTAATTTGTACAAAAATATGAATATTTCTAATATTCTTTATAGTTATTTTCACTCAACGAAAAAAATCCCATTGACATAGAATGGGATTTCTGCAAAATGCTATTGATGATTCTGTCGATATTCTTCCTTTAATTGGTGGTTTTCGTCATAGTGTGAAGATGGATGATAAGGGATGGAGGGGATATCTGACAAATTATGCAGCCGATGCTTGAATTCCTCTAAATATTGCTCTCGGTCGTTGGCATCATGTGCCGGAGTCCAGGCAATGAACGGCTCGACCGGCTCCAAACCGGCAAAATAAAGCATACCATGATTAATGTGATAAAGAATTTTCTCATGAATATCGCCATCCATGCCATATGGAGTATAGGCATGCTTTGGTGAACCCGTTGTCGTAGAAAGCATGGCTTTTCTGCCTTTTAAACCTCCCGAATCATATCTCCCAATGCCTCTGCCATAGACAAAACCAGAAGCAAACACCCGGTCAAACCAGCCTTTTAAAATAGCTGGAACCGAATACCACCACAAAGGAAATTGGAAAATGACAAAATCAGCCCATAGCAATTTCTCTTGTTCCGCCCTAATATCCTCGGAGAAGCCATTTTCTTTTGCTGCATTTCTTTGTTCCATCTGGTATTTTAAAAAATTCTCGTCAAGAACGGTTTCGAAATCGCCGCGATCAGCAACGACTTTAAAATTCATTGCATATAAATCTGAAACCTTAACCAGATGTCCAAGCGCAGTCAATTCTGAAACAGCTAGATCCTTTAAAGCCCCATTGAAGGATTTTGGTTCTGGATGGGCATAGACGATCAAAACATTCATGAGCTCATCTCCTTTTTAGAATTTGGGTAATACATGAGCAGGTGACTTTGTAGCATTCAAAAATAAAAACATACCCCAATGACTGATTCCTTTTGAGTCATTGAGGTAACGTTCAATGTAAATGCTATTTTGTTTAGTTAAATACGCCTTCTCCAAGTAAATAACTCGCAACTTTTTTTGTTACGGTTTTTGCGATGTATTCCTGAGCCTCTTCGGTTCCCGCTCCAATATGCGGAGTGATAACCACATTATCGAAGTTTAATAGCTCCGATTGATAGGTGCCTCCTGTATATGGTTCATTTTCCACAACATCCATTGCGTAGGCTTTTAGTTTTTTCGATTTAAGAGCTTCTATGGCAGCTTTTTCAGAAACAATGCCGCCGCGTCCCATGTTAAGTAGAATGGCGCCATCCTTCATCAGCTGGAATTCTTCTTCTGAAATAAGATGGTGAGTTTCCTCTGTGATTGGACAGTGAATCGAAATGATATCAGCCTCTGTTAATAATTTTTCAAAGCTTACTAGACGCATATTCATGTGCGCCACATCTTTCGGATCGATATACGGGTCATAAGCAATGACATTCATGTCAAAAGCGTCCGCGATTTTCCCCACCCTTTTGCCGATTCTGCCAAATCCGATGGTGCCGATGGTTTTATTTTTCAGCTCAGATCCTGGGAACAGATGCTTGTTCCACCCGCCGCCTTTTACAAAATCGTTTGCTGGCGTGATTTTTCGCGCGACATTTAATAGCAGTGAAAATGTCAGCTCTGCCACCGCGTTTGTGCTGCCATCAGGCACATTGAACACAGGAATCCCCTTTGATTTTGCATAGGCGACATCAATATTATTAAGGCCAACACCGGCCATCCCAATGACCTTCAGGTTCGTCGCTGCATCAATCATTTCCTTATCCAAATCTATGGAAGCTCTTTGGATAATGGCATCATAGTCCTTGATTACTTCTAGCAAGCGTTCTTTGCCAGGATCGTACATTTCTGTCACGTCAAATTGTTCTTTGAGAAATTCAATGCCTGATTGATGAATTTTTTCGGTTATTATGATTTTCATTACTTGCCTCCATGTTATTGGTTTTAATAATATAATACCTTATTTTATTGTGAAAATTATAAATTTTATGAAAAGTAAACTAGTAATAATACAAGCAGATACATTCACTTGATTCCAGCAAACAACTTATCTGTCATTCGAACATCAAAATTACCACCGCTTAAAATCACCCCAATTCGCTTTCCTTCAATTGGAAAATGATGGTGAAATACGGGAGTCAGGCCAACCGCACCAGCTGGTTCAACAACTAGTTTTAGACGAGTCCATAGATAATACATCGTAGTTACAATGTCTTTATCACTGACTGTGATCATATCATCGACAAGTTCCCTAATGATTGAAAAAGTTTGATTCCCCAGATTCGTTCCTCTTATTCCATCTGCAACCGTTTGGGCATTATCCATTCGGTGAATGACACCGGTCTTAAAAGAACGAACAGCATAATCAGCCATTTCAGGTTGAACACCAATTACCTTGCACTTTGGAAGCAGATGTTTACTAGTGATTGCGCTTCCGCTAAGCAGTCCCCCGCCACTGCATTGGACAAAAAGATAATCCAGCTCTCCAGCCTCATCAATTAATTCCTTGGCAGCCGTTCCTTGTCCCGCTAGTACTTCCTCATGATCAAAAGGCGGGATAAACGTATAATCATGCTGAGCGATCAAGCGCTTGGTAATCTCTTCCCGTATCTCCTTTTCCCGATTATAGTAAACAATACGGGCTCCATAGGCCTCAGCGGCAGCAATCTTAACTGGCGATGTATCCGAGGGCACTACCACTGTTGCGGGAATATTATATAGTTTTCCTGTCAAGGCCACTGCCTGGGCATGATTTCCTGAAGAGTAGGTTATGATCCCTTTTTGGCGTATCTTCTCCGGCAATGAACTTACTGCGTTAAAGGCACCGCGAAATTTAAAGGCGCCCACTCGCTGAAGGTTTTCGCATTTTAAAAATATGTTATTTCGAGTGTGTTCATCAAGCAGACTTGAAGTAACTACTGGTGTCCTATGGGCTACGCCCTCTAACCGATTAGATGCTTCTAATACCTTTGTATACATCGAAAAAGCCTCCTGCCGATTTATTCTTTACCGCTAAAAATTACATTGTGTCATTTTCCTATATAAACATCGAGCTGCTATTCTAATAGTGTAATATGTCAGGCTTTATTGATATTAGGTTTTATTAATTCTATCAATCCTCTCAAATTGCTAATATTATCAATTTTCGATATAATATGACTATACTATTATAATGAGGTGAACCAATTGGATTCACTCTGGATTGAATCGTTCCTCGCGGTTGTGCGGCACGGCACTTTAACGGAGGCAGCCACTTCTCTTTTTTTATCACAATCCACCCTCAGTCACCGGATCATGCAGCTGGAAAAGGCTGTCGGCACAAACTTGATAGACCGCGGCCGAGGCATCAAGTCACTATCTTTGACACCTGCTGGGGAGGAGTTTTTAAAGCTTGCGCGAAAATGGGAAGAACTGATAAACGAAACGAAATTTATCCGGGATAGTACTAAGAAGGATAAACTGATTATTGGCTCTGTTGATAGTGTACATAATTTTCTGTTGCCGCCCGTTTACCGGTCGCTTATTTCTCATTCACAGGAGATAGAACTAGTCTTAAAAACATATATTGGATTTGAGCTCTATTCATTGATCGAGCAAGGCGAAATTGATATCGCTTTCGCCCTTTTTGAAAAACCGGTGCCCAATCTGATTGTGGAAAAATTTTATTCCGAACCGATGGTTGTGATTCGTAATGAAGATAAAGCCGATCATTCGTTTCGGCTAATAAAATTTCGTGATCTCGATCGGGCAAACGAACTGTATCATGAATGGAGCCCATCGTTTCGCACCTGGTATGAACGAAGCGGTGAAGGTATAGAATTTTCCGGTGTTCGGGTCGATTCTGCCGGGCTTATATTGACCCTTTTGGAAAATCCAGGGCGATGGTCGATTATTCCGATGTCGATGGCTAGAAAGTTTGCTGCCTTAGGCACCTATTCCTTATACAAATTGGAAGACTCCCCGCCGGATCGGGCCTATTATAAAATTCGCCAGCGATTTCCTCGCTCCAGTGCCGTTGAGAGTCTTGCGCTGCTGGAGTCGAAATTAAAACTTGTAAAAGAGCCTTTTGAAGGGCTTAATATGCAGTGATGGAGGCTGATTTTTGGCCTCCTTTTATATTTTTTAGCAGGGTATTAGATTGCTATCGTTCCCTCTGAGACTGATTTTTCCCGGGGATGGGAACGGTAGAGGGGCTTGCGTTACCTTCGCGAGTCGTTTTCATCGAGCTCGGGCACGATTCGCGGGCTTGCGTTACCTTCACCAATCGTTTTCATCGAACTCGGGCACGGTTCAGGGGCTTGCGTTACCTCCGCCTATCGTTTTCTTCGATCTTGGGCACGATTCGGGGGCTTGCGTTACCTTCATACACTATTTTCGTAGAGTTTGAGCATAATTCCACTCACTGATTTTTCATAGTATAAGGTGGTTCGGGGCAACGATTCCCTCAAACAACTATTTTCATTGCCTTTAGTCATCGTTCCACCCCATCAATTCCCTCAAACACCAATTTTCCCAGCACAAGGGCATCGTTCTACCCTATCAATCCCTACGGACACCAATTTTACCAGCACGAGGGCATCGTTCTACCCTATCGATTCCCTCAAACACCAATTTTCCCAGCACAAGGGCATCGTCCCACCCTATCAATTCCCTCAAACACCAAATTTCATAGCATGAGGGCATTGTTCTACCCTATCAATTCCCACGGACACCAATTTTCATAGCACGAGGGCATCGTTCTACCCTATCGATTCCCTCAAACACCAATTTTCCCAGCACAAGGGCATCGTCCCACCCTATTAATTCCCTCAAACACCAATTTTCCCAGCACAAGGGCATCGTTCCACCCCATCAATTCCCTCAAACACCAATTTTCCCAGCACAAGGGCATCGTTCCACCCCATCAATTCCCTCAAACAACAATTTCCATAGTTAAAGGGAATCGATCTAACCTCCTCGATTCCCTCCAGCATCTGCTTACATAAACTTCTGTACTAAACTCTGAACCTGCTCATTAGATAGCTTCAAATCTTGTTTAACTAAGTTCTCTTTTCCAGCTTTCCCTGGCAGGGATTCTACATAATCTTTGCGTTCGGCGCGATAGATTAAACCTGTGATGAATCCGCCTGTTTGCTCGACTCTGTCAAATGCCATGGAGCGGTTGCTAGAATCGTAGTTTGGATCATCGTCGACGTTTTGCAGGTTTTTCTTAAACCATTCAAAGGTAAAGATTTTGTTGAACGTAACGCATGGGCTGAAAATGTTGATAAACGAAAATCCTTTATGCTGCATGCCCTGCTCGATAAGTGACGTAATATGCTTAATATCCCCGGAGAATCCTTGTGCGATAAATCCGGCATTGGCTGCCAGTGCTACCTGCAGTGGTGATACTGGATTATCCGGATTTCCTTCTGGGCTTGATTTTGTGATAAATCCTTGCGGGCTTGTTGGCGACATTTGCCCTTTTGTCAAACCGTAGATTTGGTTATCCATAACAATATAGGTGATATCGACGTTCCGGCGGGCAGCATGGACAAAGTGGTTACCGCCGATGCCAAAGCCATCACCGTCTCCCCCGGCACAAACTACTGTGAGATCTTTGTTTGCCAGTTTTGTCCCTTGAGCAACGGCAAGAGCGCGACCGTGCATGGAGTGCATGCCATATACATTCAGATAGCCAGAAATTCTTCCGGAGCAGCCGATTCCTGATTGAAGGACAAAATTCTCCGGTTCGATGTTTAGATTAACAGCTGCTTTTTGGATAGCAGCCAACACGGAGAAGTCTCCGCAGCCCGGGCACCAGTTTGGTTTAATATCGACACGATAATCTTTTAATGTGACCATTTTTATCTCGACTCCTTATGAATGAATAGATACATTTGGAATTTCTAAGTCTTTATAGAAGGATGTAATATCTGATTTTGCAAAAGGCACGCCGCTGAATTTTAAGCAGCTGTGAAGCTTTTGATGGACATCCTTATGCTTCTTAATCAAGCTTGCCAGCTGGCCTGTTGAGTTTTGCTCGACAACGATCACCGTTGATGCTTCGTCAAGATAGTTGGTTAGAATATCCATTGGGAATGGATGAATCATGCGGATATGCGCATGGCCAACAGATACTCCAAGGGTCTCCAGATGCTTTCGTGCATCGCGAATCGCGCCGTATGTGGAGCCAAATCCAACGAGCAAGACGTCTGCTTTTTCTGCACCTTCATATTTAACCGCATCGTTTTGCGGGACAAACTCCAATTTGCGATCACGTTTATTCATCTGCTGAATCCGGTTGTCCGGATTTTCACTCGGATGTCCGGTTGGTCCGTGCTCGATTCCTGTTACATGGTGCATGCCTTTCTTTTGTCCAGGAATGCTTCGTGGGGTAATGCCATCTGCAGAAGGAGCAAACCTTTTATAAAAAGGTCCTTCCAAGCTTTGCAGCTCTTCCTCACTAATCATTTTTCCGCGGTTGATTTCAATTTGGCTAAAATCCGGAACCATGCATGATTGCTTTGAGGTAGCAATCATTAAGTCTGATGCAACAAATACAGGACATTGGAACATTTCTGCCAAATTAAAGGCTTTCGGCATATCCATCATGGCTTCTTCCACCGTACTTGGCGTTAAGACAATTCTTGGTGATTCACCGTGGGAACCAGAGATCATTGCATTCAAATCACTTTGTTCAATCTTAGTTGCCATCCCGCTGCTTGGACCTCCGCGCTGACAATCAACAATGACGATTGGAACCTCAGTCGCCCCAGCCAAGCCAATCGCTTCCTGCATTAAGGATAATCCTGGTCCTGCGGTCGCTGTCATGGCGCGAACACCTGTATATCCAGCACCAATGATCAATGCGGCTGATGCCAGCTCATCCTCTGCCTGAACTACCACTCCGCCGTATTCAGGTACTAATTTCATAAGGTTTTCTAAGATCTCAGATGCAGGTGTGATCGGGTAACCTGCCATGAAGCGGCATCCGCCTAAAATTGCACCGAGGGCAATCGCATCATTGCCTGACAGGAACATGCGATTTCCAGTTTCAGGCTGTTCAAGCGAGAATTTAGCTGCTGTGATGGCCTGTAAATCCTCATGACCTTTACGGAACGCCAAAATATTTTTTTCCACAATCGCTTTGCCTTTATTCTCAAACTGCTCGATGATGGCGGTTTCAAATACCTCTAAAGGCTGATCCAATAGGGCTGCAGCCGCCCCAACAGCGACAATATTCTTCATCAGCTTGCTGCCAATTTCTCCTGCGATATCAGTAAAGGCCATTTCGTGTGCTTGAATACCTTGGCGCAGCTCAATATCTTTCATCGGAACTGTTTTTGGATCATAAAGAATGATACCGTTATCCACAAGCTCATGCTGGTGGAGCTCAATCGTTTCCCTGTCAAAAGCAAACAGGATATGAACCTGCTCAGAAGTGGTATAGACCCTCTCCTTGCTGATTCGCAGATTAAAATCTGTATGTCCGCCCTTAATGCGCGATGAAAAGTTTCTGGCACCAAATAAAAAATAACCCGTACGCCCCATCGTCTTCGCTAAAATTTCACCAACACTCTCAATTCCTTCGCCTTGCTGACCACCGATAATGCATGACAACTCAAAATGCTGACTCATCTTCCACCCTCCAAATTAATGCCATTATTTAGTTTAATGATAGTAATGTTTAGATTTTTTGTAAAATTCAATAATTTGTGGAATAAAATCGATGAGGTTGATTTTTGGGTCATATGGGTCATGTTTTTGCATTTTTTGAAAGTTACAAGTGGTGTTTGCGTGTGGGGTATAATGAGGATGATGACAGGATCGTGGAGATATGAGAATTCATAAACAGAGAGTTTCCTGCTAATGTATATAGTGGACGCTAAAAGCGCAGAAATAAGAGAAGATACTCCGATTAACTGTTCTAAATAAGACAGAAATCAAAGATTTGGATATATAACCGGAAAAACCTCCTTTATTTTTGGGAAAATATAAGTATTTTTAAATTTAAACGGATTTTTCCCGTCTATTTTTCAGGGACAATAAAATCAATAAGAGCTTTTAAAAACAAAAATAGCACTCCAATAGGGTGCTAAGGTTCGGGTGTATTGAAAATAAATTATGGCTGGGGACTAGAGAACTCCCCACTCCATCATTTGTACATATTCCTCAGTGGATGGGAGCCATTCTTGTTCGATTTCTTCTTCTTTTTTTTCACGTAGTTTCGGATCGGTTTCTGATGTGTGTCGTTTTTCTGCCATCGGTCACGCCTCCTTTATATATATTCTATCCAAGTTTTCTCTAGAAATCTCTTAAATCCAAGGATTGTTAAAAAATGTTCAAATTTGGTTTCGTAAATATTCTGTATTTTTCAACAAACACCCCTTGACAAACAGCCTTGTCCTCGTCCATAATCACTATTAATATCTTTCGAAAATTCTGGGCAGTTCCCAGAGAACATCGTGAAAAGGCAATGAATAGGGCCAGTAAATGGAAAACGGCGAAAGAGAGTGAGGCTCACCGGCTGAAAGGCTTCACCGTCCACTTGACCATTGAACCTACCTTATGAGCAGTTAGGCAAACCTAAACGTACATCCGGCGTTAACGGAGCAGAGATACCTTTTTCCAGTATATGGTGAAGGTAATGAAGGTGGTACCGCGAAGCATAGTCCTTTCGTCCTTTTTAGTGGATGAAAGGGCTTTTTTATTTATATGGCGATATGCAGATAGCGAATAAAAGGAGGCAACATGATGAAAAAGATGGCATTTATTGGAGCTGGATCGATGGCAGAAGCCTTAATTTCTGGAATTGTTGAAAATCAAATCATAAGCAGTGAAAATATTTGGGTCACTAATCGTCAAGATCAGGATAAATTAACGGAGCTGCATAATCGCTATGGCGTGCAGACAACGTATGATTTGGAAGAATTTTTTCAAGGAGCGGATATTGTCTTTTTGGCTATGAAACCAAAGGATGCGACTGACGGAATTTCTCGGATAAAGGAATATTTAACAAAGGATATGCTAGTTATCTCTGTTTTGGCTGGGGTGGCGATCGACAGCATTGAACGCTTAGCTGAAAAATCGCTGGCTGTTATCCGTGCGATGCCAAATACTTCAGCAGCAGTCGGAAAATCGGCGACTGCGTTGGCATTAAATGATCAGGTATCGGAAGAACAAAAGAAGCTTGGCCGCAAAATATTCGATACAGTTGGGCTGACGGCAATCGTGAAGGAAGAGCAGCTGGATGCGGTGACTGGCTTATCAGGCAGCGGTCCTGCCTATATCTACTATCTCGCTGAAGCTATGGAAAGAAGTGCAGCTGACATCGGTCTGGAAAAAGATGTGGCCAAAGGACTGATTGTGCAGACATTGCTTGGAGCCGCGGAAATGCTGTCAAAATCGCCAAAAGAACCGCAGCAATTACGAAAAGAAGTGACAAGCCCAGGCGGAACGACAGAGGCCGGCATTAAAGTCCTTGATTCCTATGGTGTGCAAAATGCGTTTGTGGACTGCATTAAAGAAGCAACGGAGCAATCAAAACGGCTTGGCAAAGCATTTGGAGCTGAGATGAAGGTATTGTAAGAATAATACTGGGGGCTTTTTTAGCAGCCCCCCTCGCCTTATTGAGTAATCGAGCTTTTTAAATCGATTATTGTTACTTCATATGGAACATCTTTCTTTGGAACTAGGGCAGAGTTTAATCCAATAATCGGACGGACCCGGGAGCCGCCGATGGATCCCCATTTTCCTGTACCAGCCGGACCGTTGACAGCCAGAGGATCAATCGCTATCCGTAATTTTTCAGCTTCTTCTTTTGTCTCCGTTTTAATAGCCATTCGCAGAATGACCTCGTACGGTATATGGCCAGAAGCTGGTGATGATTCCCGATGAATCGCATTTAAGCCCAAATAATCCATTCGAATTTCACTTGCGTTCAGATTAAGCTTTTTAAAACTTTCATTTAATATGGTTTTGGTCAGCTCCGCCCGCTCCATCGCGCCAGGGCCTGCAAAGACCGCCATTTCCTCGGCCATATAGCCTTCTTTTAAACCGATTAGAGCTTTGTAAGTATCCGTTTCAGGCAAACCTGCTCCATCAACAATGATTACTTCTACCTTATCCTTTTCCACTTGCTGGAAAGATACCTTTGTTAAATCCGCCACGACATCAGGCAAATAATAGCGTGATGGATCCTGAATCTCGTAAAGAAGCTGTTCCTTGCAGGTTTCTGTGGAAACCACGCCGCCCTTATGTGGATTTTTCGTGATAAAAATTTGGTCTTCTGTCACTTCAGCAATAGGGTTGCCGACATCATGCAAGTCGGGCACATCCTTATAGCCTGGATCGGCAAAATACCCGCCAGATACTTGCGCACCGCATTCCATCAAATGTCCGATTATCATCCCTTTGGCGATGGCATCATAGTCTGAAAAATCCCATTTGAATTCATAAGCTAGCGGTCCTAGATACACACAGCCATCACCGACCCGAGTGGTGATTACGATATCCGCTCCCGCTTCAAGTGCCTCTACAATCCCCTTTGCCCCTAGATACACTTCAGCCGAAACGATTTTGTCCCGGCAGCTGCTTATTGGCTCCCCGTTTTCCATAAAGTCTAATCCCATGTCGGCAATGGTTTCTGTTAAAATGCCCCCGCTGACGGCAGCCACCTTTAAATCATGAAGGCCCATTTTCTTTGCGATCTCTGCCACCTTTTGCGCAGCACCCACTGGATCCAGCCATCCGGAATTTGTGATGATTTTTATCCCTTTTTCGTGGCATGATTTTAAAATCGGGGTCATTCGGCTCTCCAAGTATGGGTCATAGCCGGGCAGATTGGGCTTTTCTATTTTGCTGACCTGAGCCGCACTCATAGTGATTTCAGACATGGAATCAAAGCATAAATAATTGATGTTTCCGTGTTCCACCAAATCCTCTGCCGCATCAAACTTGTCTCTTGACCATCCGGTGGCTGCGCCGAGTCTGATTGTTTTCATTTAGTTCGCTCCTTTCAGTGATTGCATTTTTGCCGATCTGGTGATGTATGTATCGGAAACCTCAATATCCATGGTTAACATTAAAGAGGATAATGCCTTCCCTGACTCATCAAAGGCTAGCGTCCGTGAGCGTCCCCCTTCAAGGATGCCGTGCAGCACGAAGTTTAGGGCACCGATTCTTGGTACCTCATAGCGGATGATGTCCCCTTTCGTTATCGGACCATAAAGCTTGCGGACAGCTTCAACGGTGACCTGATTTTTAAGAATTTCGTAGTCTTCTTCGTTGTAGGCGATTACGGAGATATTGGACAAATCGCCTTTCTCTCCGGATCTTGCATGGGCAACTTCTCTTAATTTGACGAGCATTTTTTGTTACCTCCTTTGTCTCTAATAAATTTTCTGTATTTTCTAATAATAACAGTAATTATGTTATTTTTGTAGGAATTCATTTGGACTTTTTCTGACAAGGGCTTGGTTTTGGAGTTTGGCCTGGTGATGGGATACAATTTGATTAATGGATTGGTCTGAGGAAGGTTATTCGAGGGCTTATCCCGTTTGGAGAATTAAGGGAATTTATCTAAAGAGGGGTTTTGTGGGGGTGCTTTGGACTCTTGGCCCCGTTTTTCTGCGGCGGCTGTCCGGAGTTGGTGTTGCTTCGGACTCTCGGTTCCGTTTTTCTGCGGCGACTGTCCGAAGTTGGTGTTTCTCCAGACTCTCGGCCCGTTTTTTCTGTGATGACTGTCTGAAGTTGGTGTAGCTTCGGACTCTCGACACCGTTTTTCTGTGATCGCTGTCCGAAGTTGGTGGTGCTTCGGACTCTCAGCACTGTTTTTCTACGATGGCTGTCTGAAGTTGGTGGTGCTTCGGACTCTCAGCACCGTTTTTCCGTGATCGCTGTCCAAAGTTGGAGGTGCTTCGGACTCTCGGTTCCGTTTTTCTGCAGCGGCTGTCCGAAGTTGGTGTTGCTTCAGACTCATAGCACCGTTTTTCTACGGCGGCTGTCCGAAGTTGGTGGTGCTTCGGACTCGCTTTCATCATTATTTTCCTGCGGTTACACAAACGGCTTTTCAAGGAGACCTTAGAAAGGGGGCGCCCTGCTTGCTTATCACTATTTTACTTATACTCTCTTTGCTCGTTTGGGCCGGGATCTTCGTTGACTCCTTTGTCGGTTTAAAAACTGTACACCGGCTTGAAGATGAAGCCCCGCTTTCAGAGGGCCCGCTTGTTTCGATTATTGTTGCGGCCAGGAATGAGGAAAAGGATATTGAGAGAAGTGTGCTCAGCCAATTAAAGCAAACCTATTCCAATATCGAGTGGATTCTGGTCAATGACCGCTCCACTGACCGTACTGGGCAAATCATGGACCATCTTAAAAAACTGGATCCGCGGGTTAATGTTATTCATATCAGCACCCTGCCAGATGGCTGGCTTGGGAAGAACCATGCACTGTATAATGGTGCACAGCATGCTTCTGGTGAGCTGCTGCTTTTTACAGATGCGGATGTTCTTTTTCAAAAAGACGCCGTCGGCAAGGCTGTCCGTTATTTTATCAGAAATAAGCTTGACCATTTGACGGCAGCACCGAATTTACATGGAAAAAGCTTTTGGCTGCGCACGTTTGTCTCCTTTTTCTTATTTGGGTTTTCCTATTTTAAGCGGCCGTGGATGGCGAACCGGCCACACTCGAAAATTGGAACGGGGATCGGTGCGTTTAATATGATTTCCAAGGAAGCCTACGCGAGGTTCGGGACTCATGAAAGTATTAAAATGCGGCCCGACGATGATCTCATGCTTGGCATGAAAATTAAGCAGATGGGTATGCAGCAGCGGATTGTCACTGCTATGGAGCTTCTGGAGGTTGAGTGGTACGGCAATCTGAAGGAAGCTCTTGTGGGGCTGGAGAAAAATACATTTGCCGGGCTGCATTACCGGATTAGCATGGTGCTGTTTGCCATTGCTGGTGTCTTTATTTCGCAGGTGCTTCCCTTTTTCACCGTGTTTTCGGCACATTGGACCATTCTTAGTCTTGGAAACATTATTCTGATTGCCATTATTTATACAATGATTATTAAAAGAATGACCACTTATTCACCGCTGCTTTTTCTCGTATTTCCGATTACTGCGCTGATTTTTATCTATTCCATCATTCGTGCGAGCTTCTTGACCTACCGCCGAGGGGGCATCGTTTGGCGGGGAACAAAGTATCGTTTGAGCGAATTGCGTGAGAAGGATTAGCAGATTTTGGTATACTATCAAATAGAACGAAAAAGGAGGATTTAATATGGAAGCGAAGCTGTTTACCCCTTTTACCATTAAAAATGTTACTTTAAAAAATCGGATTGTGATGTCGCCGATGTGCATGTATTCCTGTGATCAGGAGGATGGCATGGTCACCAATTGGCATCGGACTCATTATACGAGCCGTGCAGTTGGCCAGGTTGGACTGATTATTGTTGAAGCCACTGCCGTTACCCCACAGGGCCGGATTTCGCCAAATGATCTTGGCATTTGGAGCGATGATCATATTGCGGGCTTGCAGGAACTTACCAGTCTAATGAAGGAACACGGAGCCGTTCCAGGCATTCAGATTGCCCATGCAGGCAGAAAAGCCGTTCTTGAAGGTGAAATCATTGCCCCTTCTGCGATTCCTTTTAATGAAGAATCGAAAACGCCGAAGGAAATGACAATTGAAGATATTAAGGCAACGGTTGAAGCGTTTAAGCAAGGTGTCGAAAGAGCGAGAAAGGCTGGCTTTGAGGTCATTGAACTTCATGGTGCACATGGCTATTTAATTAATGAGTTTTTATCCCCGCTTTCCAATAAGCGTACAGATGAATACGGCGGTTGTGCGGAAAATCGCTATCGCATTTTGCGCGAGGTTATTGACGCTGTGAAAACAGTCTGGGACGGCCCGCTGTTTGTGCGGATTTCAGCCAATGATTATATGGAAGAAGGCATGAGTGTAGAGGATTATGTGCAAATGGCGCGTTGGATGAAGGAACAGGGCGTCGACCTTATCGATTGCAGCTCGGGCGGTGTGGCTCTTGCTAGAATCAATACATACCCAGGCTACCAGGTAAACTATGCTGAAAAAATCAAACATGAGGCTGATATTCCTACAGGTGCAGTTGGCTTGATTACGAACCCGCTCCATGCCGAGGAAATTTTGCAAAACGACCGGGCGGATCTCATCTTGCTTGCACGCGAGCTTCTTCGTGACCCTTACTGGCCGCGGACAGCTGCAAAAGAGCTTGGTGTGAAAATTGCCGGGCCTAAGCAGTATGAGCGTGGTTGGGTTTAATTTTTGGAAAGAAATGTCTTTCAGAGTTTTTCTGAGGGACATTTCTTTTTTTCATATGGCCTAGATTGTCCTTCATTAACCTTATGAAGGACATTCCCCTTTTTCATATGGCCTAGATTGTCCTTCATACCCTTTATGAAGGACTACTATTTCGAGAATAGACAAGTTTTGTCCTTCAACCTAAATTTTTTACAAGTAACTATCAATTTTCACACTGATATTAGATGAAGCTCCCTCCTGATTAACTGCCCTCCGCCATAAAATAATCGCATACACTAGTAAAATAGTAATTATCACGCAGCTAAGGATATAAGAGCCTTCGGAATCTGGGGCACTCATCTGCAGGAAATTATTAATCCCGTGGAAGACAATGGCCACCACTAATGATTGCCCGTTAACGATCAGCAGCGACAGGGTCATACCGACTACAAAAGCATAACTGATTTGAATTAGCGTTTCCTCCAGCGATTGCCCGCCAAGCAGCTGCAAGGAATGGGTCAGTGCAAACAAAAGGCTTGTAATGATGACCGCTGTTTTAAATCCTTTTGCAAGCAAAATGTTCATCATAAACCCGCGGAAAACCATTTCTTCGATAAAAGCAATAATAAATAGCTGACTAATTAGGATGAGGAAAAAATTAGATGCAGATTCGGCTGTGTTTAAAACATTATTTCCAACGAGAATAATCAATAATACTAGCAGCAGCGGCGAATAAAGCAGTGGTGATATTTTTGATATTTCAAATGAAAAGTAATCCTTCCATTTTTTCTTAAAAGTCAGGTATAGAGCAATCATTAAGGCTAATGGCACTACCCCTATATATTGCATCATAGGATTCAATGGGTTTGTCATTGTTACATAGGCACCGTTTAGTGTGAAAAAGAAGATTACTAGCAGTTCCAAGCCTGCGATTTTTAAAATCATTTTAGTCATGTTCGCACTTCCCCCTTTGGGACAAGAGAACCGTCCCTGTGTCCCTATTTGGCCGGGTAGGTTTTCTGCAAGAATTTTACGGATTGGTTGATTAGTGCTTTTAGCACATCAACGTCAACGTCAGCCAATTTGTTTATGTATACACATGCTTTGCCTGAGGTATGTTTGCCAAAGGTCTTTAGCAGTTCTTCCCGCTCCTGGTCTCCCGTTGCAAAATACAAGCTGGTCTTGGCTTTACGCGGAGAAAAGCCTACCAATGGCGCGTCGCCTTCGTGGCCGGATGCGTACTTGTAGTGATAGCTGCCAAACCCAATTATGCTTGGGCCCCACATTTTAGCTTCATAGCCGGTGGTTTCGGTAAAAATATCCAAAAGCTTGTGGGCATCCACCCGCTTCTTCGGGCTTTCCACTTTTTCAATAAACTCAATAACGCTGTTATCAGTTTCCTTAGTTTTTAATTCGTACATGGCGGTTCTGCCTCCTTTTTCCAATATTGTAGCATTTTTACTATGATAATTGAAAAATTAGATAAATTGTCATGAAAAATGTAAACAAATATGTTCGTTCTTAATGCTTGTTTATTGTACTTAGGACAGACTGACCGAAAAATTGCCATTTCTGTTTAAAACTTTGAGGGCTTCGGACTCTGCGACCCAGTTACCGTTTTTTCTGTCTAAAGCTATACAATCTTCGGACTCTGAACCCCGAGCATCTCTCAACTCTGTCTGAAGCTGCACTGACTACGGACTCTGCGGACCGATCATCTTTCAACTTTGTCTAAAGCTACATAAACTTCGGACTCTGTGAATCAAGCCTCTCTCAACTTTGTCTAAAGCTGCACGATCTTCGGATGCTGCGTACCAGTTACCACTCCATTCTGTCTGAAGCTGCATGAACTTCGGACTCTGTGAACCGATCTTCTCTCATCTTTGTCTAAAGCTGCACGATCTTCGGACGCTGCGTACCAGTTACCACTCCATTCTGTCTAAAGCTGCATGAACTTCGGACTCTGCGTACCAGTTACCACTCCTATCTGTCTAAAGCTGAAATTCAAGACAAGATAATCAACATATCATCTATGCCCACTGTTTCCACCATGCAAATTGTAAAATTGTAAATTTTTGTAAATAATTCTTGTCATAGGAATTTGTAACTCATTACAATGGTAAGAGGATTATTTTTTTAAAAGAAACGGGGTCATGACTTTGGATTATATTAAACCGGGTGATTTAGTAGAGGATGTGGCACATGCTGGTGCTTATAAATCCACCTTAAGTGTGAGTGATATTTTAATAAAAGGGATTCTCTCAGGTGCTTTTTTGGGCTTTGCCACAACGCTTGCCTTTACTGCTGCGATTGAAACAAAGCTTAGTATTGCTGGTGCGTTTGTCTTTCCAGTGGGATTTGTACTTATATTATTATTAAGTCTCGAGCTAGTCACTGGGAACTTCGCGATGCTCCCGCTTGCTAGATTGAGAGGTCTTACTGCCAGCAGTAAGGTCATCTACAACTTTTTCTGGGCGTTTCTTGGAAATCTGTTAGGCAGTCTTTTGTATGGTGTTTTATTTTATATCGTTGCGACAAAACTTGGGCACATTACCGAAAGTGCGATGATTGAGAAGATTATTGCGGTGGCCGAGGGAAAGACTCTTGCCTATAAAAGCCTTGGCGGAGAGGGGCTAATCGTTGCGATTACCAAGGCTATTTTATGTAATTGGATGGTTACGCTTGGTGCTTTTATGGCTTTTGTTTCAAGCTCAACGATTGGAAAAATTGCTGCCATGTGGCTTCCGGTCTTTTTATTTTTCGCACATGGCTTTGAGCACGCCGTTGTTAACATGTTTGTGATTCCTACAGCTATGCTTATGGGTGCTGATATTTCACTCGGCGATTGGTGGCTGTGGAATCAAATTCCTGTGACAATCGGCAACTTTATTGGCGGCTTTATTTTTACAGCCTTAGCCCTTCACTTGGTTAATAAGAAAAAGGCAGCAAAAGCCGATACAGTCATTGTCAGCTACCCGTCACCTGTACCGGGGAAAGAAATGTCATAAAAACGGGCTTAACAAATTAAAAGGCGCCCTTCGATTAACTTCTAATAAACCACAACTTTTAAAGATACAGTTTAAAAATGCTCAGACCATCTCTGAGCATTTCTGGTTTATTTTTCATCTAAAATGCTGTATTACCGTACCTTTTCCATTGTTTGTCTCAATTTCAGCAAAGGCACCATTTATAAAAGTAATTTGAGGCGGAACGTGTCCGCAATCAATGTTATATATAATGGGGATTTGAAGTTCGTCTGAAAGTTCCTTATATACATCTTCAACTGTATATTCATCGACAGGGGTGTTGGCTGGACTTCTGCCGAACATAATACCTGAGCAATGATCAAACCAGCCAGCTAATTTCATCTGAATCAATGACCGGCGCAAATCAGTCGATGAGAGTTCACAGTTTTCAAGAAACCAAATAACTGGTTCATCTTGAATATACTTTTTCCTAAAGGCCGTTACATCTCCATATGGCGTGCCGATTAGATGTCTGATCACATCAATACATCCTCCAAGTAAACGCCCCTGTATTTTGACTTGATTGTTTGAAATGGCTTTCCAATCGGTTGGTTCGGTTAAATGGAAGATATATGGGGTAGGTTTATCATGCTGCCATTCTTTTTGATACTTTTCTGATGAATGCTGCTGGATTGACCCTCCTTTTTTCGTGGATAAAACAGACTGCCACATCGCTGTCGTTTCATCTGAATATTCTCCCCTTAAATCAACTAAATTTGTTCCGTGAGCGGTGGCAAGACCGGTTTTTAAAGTCATAGCTAATAATAATACACTAATATCAGAATAGCCTAATATCCACTTATCTTGTATATTTTCAAAGTCTACATATTCAATCATCTCAATTAATAGTTCTCCACCCCATGGCGGAATAATCAGATTAATATTTTCATTCTGCATCATTTTATTAAACTCTTCTGACCGAAATTTAGCTGACGAAGACCTTGCTTTGTTTTGGGTCCAAACCGTATCGCCGCAAATAACATCAAACCCTTTTGATTTCATACGGTTACAGGCAGCTTCCACAAGTCCGTGTAATTCTTTTGGTACCCCCGATGAGGGTGCGGTAACCCCTATTGTTGCCCTTTCTTCTAAAAACGGGTATCTAATCATAAATATCCCCCCTCTACTTTTGCATTATTTTACCATAAAAGTACTGTTAGAAAATTTTTGTACTTCCGTCAAGACGGCATTTTTTAAGGATGAGACTATCTTGGACTGCAAAGATTAATAACAAACCTATCATAATGGAGGCACACGTATGGCTACAACAAGTTATAAAGGCACCAATAAAATGATTATTGGCATTGTATTCGGGGTGATCACGTTTTGGCTTTTTGCTCAGGCCATGGTCAATGTGGTTCCGGCTGTTCAGGAAGATCTCGGCATTTCTCTTGGAACATTAAACATTGCTATTAGTTTAACGGCCTTATTTTCTGGAATGTTCATCGTTGCTGCCGGCGGGTTAGCGGATAAAATGGGGCGAAAAAAATTGACTTACATTGGGTTAATCCTTAGTGTGATTGGCTCCCTTTGCCTTGTGCTAGCGCAGGGGTCTGTTTTACTGATAGTCGGCCGTGCGATTCAAGGGCTTTCGGCAGCCTGTATTATGCCGGCAACTATCGCGTTGATTAAAGCTTATTTTGAAGGGGCAGAACGCCAGCGGGCTCTTAGTTACTGGTCCATTGGTTCTTGGGGCGGGTCTGGAGTGGCTTCTTTTGCCGGCGGTGCGATTGCCACGTATTTGGGATGGAAATGGATCTTTATCTTTTCTATCGTCTTCTCTTTACTTGCCATGTGGCTAATTAAGGATACTCCGGAAAGTAGAGCAGAGACATCCGGTTCCTTTAAGTTCGATTACACTGGATTAGTTATTTTCATCATTACCATGCTTGCACTAAATGTTTTTATTACTTTTGGTTCTGATTTAGGCTGGACAAGCCTGATTACGATCGGTCTTGCTGTCGTCACAGTCATTGGAGCCATTGTTTTCATCAAAGTTGAAAAGAGTAAAGAGATCGTCCTTATTGACTTTGCTTTATTTAAAAATAAACCGTATTCTGGTGCCACTTTTTCTAATTTTTTGTTAAATGCCATCGCTGGAACGCTTGTTGTGGCAAACACTTATGTACAAGTTGGCAGAGGATTTAATGCCTTCCAATCTGGAATGTTATCACTGGGTTATTTAGTAGCCGTGTTAGCGATGATTCGTGTCGGTGAGAAAATTTTACAAAAAGCAGGGGCAAAATCACCGATGATTTGGGGAGCCCTTATCACAACTGTTGGCGTAGCGATGATGGGATTAACATTTTTATCAGATGTTGTTTATACCGTAGTTGTCTTTATTGGATTTGCTTTATTTGGCCTTGGTCTTGGGATTTACGCCACTCCATCAACAGACACATCTGTATCAAATGCACCTGCAAACAAAGTGGGTGAAGCGGCGGGCATCTACAAAATGGCTAGCTCGCTTGGCGGAGCATTCGGGGTTGCGATTTCAGCAACTGCCTACAGTTCAATCTCAGCCTTTACCAGCCTAGAAACAGCTGCAACTGCAGGGATTATTGTTAACGTCATATTTGGTGTCCTTTCGATTCTTTCCATTATATTTATGGTCCCTCGGGATACCGGAAAACTCAAGGCACCTGAACAGGCAAAACGGGTTAGAAAGCCGAATCCTGGTCAGCCAGATCCCGTTCATTAAGGTATTTTTTAAAAAAGTGATTGGAAAACAGTCTTTGGGAGGATCATCCAATGTTAGTAGATGAACTAATGAAAAAATTAGACGAAAAAAAGGAACGCATTATTGAGATTCGCCGTTATCTGCATGAACACCCGGAACTTTCCTTTCAAGAAGAAGAGACGGCTAAATATATTGCCGATTTTTATAAAGAAGTTCCCGTCGATTCCGTAGAAACCAATTTTGGCGGGCAGCGTGGGATTGTTGTAACGATTAACGGTGCAAAACCTGGAAAAACCATTGCTATTCGCGCGGACTTTGATGCGTTGCCTATCAAGGAAGAAACAGGGCTGCCATTTGCTTCGAAAAACGAGGGAGTTATGCATGCGTGTGGACACGATGGCCATACCGCCTACATGCTGGTATTAGCTGAGACCTTGGCGGAGTTTAAGGATCAATTAAAAGGGATCATTCGTGTGATTCATCAACCCGCAGAGGAAGCTCCTCCGGGTGGCGCCATCGGGATGATTAAAGCCGGTGTGCTTGATGGGGTTGATGCCATCCTCGGCATCCATGTTATGAGCAATATGAAGACGGGACATATTTATTACAGAAGCGGAAACACGCAAACAGGCCGATCCTATTTTAAGCTAGTTGTTCAAGGTAAAGGCGGGCATGGCTCGTCCCCCCATCTGGCCAATGATGCGATTGTGGCGGCAAGTTCATTTGTCATGAATGTGCAAACGATCGTCAGCCGCCGAATCAACCCCTTTGATACCGCTTCAATTACGATCGGTAATTTTGATGGGAAAGGGACATTTAATGTCATTAAGGATGCGGTTACGATTGAAGGCGATGTTCGAACCATGTCTTCTGAGACTCGAGAGATCGTCGAATCAGAAGTGCAGGCTTTTGCGGAAGGATTAGAGGCTTCCTATGGAGTAAAATCCATTCTTGAATATAAAAATGACTATCCTGTTCTATATAATGATCCGGACGTTACTGAACAGGTGCGCCAAGCGCTTCAACAAGCATCCATTCCTGAGGCAGAGGCTGTACTGGAAACACCGCCACAGCCGCCATCAGAAGATTTCGCTTACTACCTTCAAAAAGTGCCTGGATGTTTCTTCTATGTCGGTGCGGCTCCTGAATCAGGCGAAACCTACCCGCATCATCACCCTAAATTTGATATTGATGAGAAAAGCTTGATCATCAGTGCGAAAGCTATGGCTGCAGTGGTTGCTTCTTATTGTGATGGCAACGCTGATTAAGCAAGTTCCAGCAGATAAACCAGCTAATTGTTTTCATGAGATTAGCTGGTTTTGCAGTGAATTAGTGATGATCTAATAAAAAACGTGCATAATCTACCGGTTTGATAAATACATTTTTCCAATCGTCGTGCATTAATACTCCATTCTTCATAGTAAGTGCTGGATACGCTGAAATAAAATTGCACTCAATATAATAAATATCTCCGTCTGGTGTAATCGCAAAGTCAAACCCGAGGTCTCCAATATGAGGTAGGTGGTCACTAAATAGATTGGCTATTTTTATAGCCAGTGCGACAATTTGTTCTCTTAAAAAATCCGCATTAAGGTGCGGATACGCTTGAATTAACTCATCAAGAGTAAAGGCGGAGCCGCCTTGACCGATGTTCGTCAAAAAGTTACCTTCCCCGGCCACTTTTCCGATAATAGCTGTTACTTCCCAATGCCCTGTCCCATTCCTTTGCGTGGCTACCCTAAAATCAAACGGTGATCCTTGATAAGTAGCTAATGGCAGCAAGTTCTGACTCAAATAGAAGTTATTTTCCATTAGTTGCTGTAAAATTTCTGGAATTGTTTCGGTAAATCTGAATTCCTGCCAGCTTCTTTTTTTCCCATTTTTAATCTGGAATGTTAAACACCATTCCCTTTCATTTACTTTGTAAAGCTTATGAATCCCTTTCCCTACCAAACCATGATCTGGCTTTAAAATTAATTGGTTATATTTTTTCATCATGTATTCTAGATTTTGGGCATTGGCAATCTTGGTTTCCGGCAAATGCCTGCGAAACTCTTCCTTTTTCTCCAAGAGAGCTTGAAACTTATATTTTTTTAGATAATTCCCTTCATTAAATACAGTGACTCCCTTTTTGGTTAAATATCTTATTTTTCTATCCCTGCCCGGGGTACTCCATTCACGATTATAAATGACGCGAGGAACTTGAATTATTTTTTCCTGATAAATTCCATTTTTCCTTACTATAGCTAAAACTTGATCGCGCCCTGCTGAAAGATGCTTAAAAGGAAAATAACAAGGAATAAGGCTATTTTCCCTTGCTGCCTCTTCTTGAATAATAATACTTTTTGGAGCTTGTCCGCCTTTTTTTAAGTTCTGATATAGGTGTTTTTGTATGAGAAATCCAACATATTGTCCAGACAATCCGATAACCACTCCTTTTACTTGTTTACTAGACAGAGTATGTAAGCATACCTAGTCGGTACGGATTATCGCCTTATTTTTGGTATTTTAATAAAAATGGAGAATTTGTCCAGGGATTATTTTTAAAAGGAAGGAATGTATCCGAAATAAACGGAGGCCATCCTTTTAGATGATTGAGGATGGCCTTTTAAGATTATTGCTTGCGGTCTAATAAATTTTGAACACTTTTTGGCAATGACCGATAAAATAAACCTTTATATTTGATATCAGCTAGCCCTGCAATAATTAGAATGACCAGCAAAGGTAAAATAAACTTCAACATGTCCCCTCCTGTTATGTGAGTTTACGAAACTAACGTATATAATATCATAATAATAAAAAATGATTTTTCTATTGTAACCCTTTTTCCGTGATTGCCATCATAAAATTATCAGCACTTTTGATGTATGCTGTAACAAGAATGAATAGGGTTGTTTGAATTTAGGAGGAGGGTTTTGCTGATGGACGTTTCGAAATTAAGTGCCCCGCTCCGGCAGTTAACAAATGAGCATGTGTCATTGCGGGCAGACATGGACCTTTTCTATGAAATGACGGAAGAGATTGAATATGAGTCAGGACCAGCTGTCGTTGAACTATTTGCGCAATTGTACGAGCAGGTTGCGACTTTTACTGATAAGCTGAAGGCCCATTCTAGGCGGGAGGAAGAAGGATTATTCCCAATGATGTCCCGCCGCCTTGATGAGAATGATCATACGATCGAAGTGATGGAGTATGAACACGAAAAGGCCGAGCAGCATCTCGAAGATTTTTTAACTGAAGCTAAGCTTGCGGGTTCTGCCATTGATGAAGACAATGCCCAAGCGCTTACCGTATACGCAGTCCAAGCCCATGCGACCTTGACACAGCACTTTGCTAAGGAAGAAAAAGTGCTATTTCCGCTGGCCGAGAGTATCTTGTCGCGTGATGAGATGGAGGAGCTGGAACGGCTGTTTTTGGTATTATAAATGTGATTCTTTTGCTTTTATAAAATAAACTTCGGAGAAATCGAGTGGGAATTGTCTTGATGATGGACTTTCTTTTAGGATAATTATGGAAACTTGTCTTTCATGCTCGCGATGATGGATACTCTCTGAAAAAAATTACCGGGACTTATCCTTCATGTTCGCCATGATGGACTTTCTCCCCGAAAAACAATGGTAACTTGTCTTTCATTGGGTTCATGATGGACTTTCTTTTAGGAAAATTACGGGGACTTGTCCTTCATGCTCGCGATGATGGACTTTCTCACCGAAAAACAAAGGTAACTTGTCTTTCATCAGGTTCATGATGAACTTTCTCTAATGAAAATTGCCATTACTTGTCCTTCATATAAGCAATGAAGGACAAATCCCATAGAAAACCCAGGGGAAATGTCCTTCAAATAAAATCGAACCTCTATCTATCTTTCTTTACTTAATCTGCCCAGTTCCCCGAATAATATATTTAGTCGAGGTCAAAGCCTGAAGCCCCATTGGTCCGCGGGCATGGAGCTTTTGGGTGCTTATGCCGATTTCGGCGCCGAAGCCAAATTCAAATCCGTCTGTGAATCGGGTGGAGGCATTGTGATAGACGGCTGCCGCGTCGATTTCCGTGAAAAATTTTTCAACATTCGCCATTGTTTTTGAAATAATTGCTTCTGAATGTTTTGTGCCATATTGATTAATATGGGCAATTGCCTCTTCCACGTTTTCAACCACTTTTAATGCGACTTCCAGTCCTAAAAATTCCTTGCCCCAATCTTCTAAACTAGCAGGAATGACATCCACCCCTGCCTGCTGGACGGTTTCATCCCCATGTATGCGAACTTCTTTTTCCCGTAATGCCGCAAGTAACTCCTGTAAGTGGCTCGATGCCCAGTCTCTCTGAACAAGGATCGTTTCACACGCATTACAGACCGATGGACGCTGAGTTTTCGCATTGATTGCAATGTCAATGGCCATCTTTGGATCGGCACTTTCATCAATAAAGACATGACAATTGCCTGCACCCGTTTCTAATACGGGAACGGTCGAGTTTTGTACGACAGTCTGAATCAGCTTTGCGCCCCCGCGCGGGATTAGCACATCAAGGTATTCATTTAATTTGAACATTTGTGATGCCGTTTCCCGGCTGGTATCTTCCAACAGCTGGACCGCTTCAATCGGCAAGCCGCTTAATTGGAGTGCCTGCTGGATCACTTTAACAATTGCTTTATTGGAATGAATGGCTGTTGAACTGCCGCGAAGCAAGACAGCATTGCCTGTTTTTAAACAAAGGCTGGAGGCATCTACCGTCACATTTGGTCTTGCTTCATAAATCATGCCGATTACCCCAAGCGGTACGCGAACTTGGGAGATAGCCAGACCGTTTGGACGTTCCCACCCTTCCAATATTTCCCCTATTGGGTCTTTCAGTGAGGTTAACTGAATCAGGGCATCTGCCATATCTTGGAGACGCTGTTGTGTTAACTTCAGACGATCAATTAAAGATTCGCTCATGCCATTTTCTTTTCCAGCCAGTACATCCTTATTGTTTTCTGTTAAAATAAAGGCTTGTTCCTTCATTAGCTGTTGAGAAATCATATGTAGTGCCTGATTTTTCTCGTCAGTATTTGCTTTTGCCAGTAAGCTTGCTGCCTTTTTAGCCTGTTGAGCTTTTTCAATTAATTCACTGCTTTGCGTCACTTGCAGCATGTCACTCATAACATAATTCCCCTTTCGCTTTGACTTACCCAATGATCCCGGTGAACGACAACTCTTTGATCACTGTTAGCGATAACCATCGCTTCCGAACTTGATAATCCTTTAATGGCCAATAGCTGATCTGAAGAAAAATTCACTTTACCTTTTCCGATCATCTCGCCTTTGAGGTTGATAATCTCAACAACATCGTTAACCCCAAAGTGGCCAATGACATTGGTAATTCCAGCAGGAAGCAGGCTTTTTCCATGCTTTAGCATAGCCATTTCCGCTCCATGATCGACTTCAACTTTTCCGCTTGGAATTGAATGCAGTGCTAGCCATTGCTTGGATGTTTTCATACTGGGATGCGCAGTGCCGCCAATATAAGTCCCATCCCCTTTTCCTAAAAGAATATCAGTAAATTTTTCATCTCCGATACCGGATCCAATAAACACTTTCACGCCCAAATCTAAGGCGGTGCGGGCTGCTTCAATTTTTGATTTCATCCCGCCAGTGCCAACCTTCGAATCCGTTCCAGAAGCATTGCGCAGCAATTCCTCATTTATTTCATTAAGATAGTTATACTTTTTGGCGTTCGGGTGTTTTCGCGGATTTTGATCATAGATCCCATTAATATCCGTGATGATGATTAGCAGGTTTGCATGTATCAGCCCGCTGACTAATGCCGATAACATATCGTTGTCTCCGAAGGTTAATTCTTCTACGGAAACAGAGTCGTTTTCATTAATAATCGGCAGCACTTGGCGTTTTAATAGCTCGGATAAGGTGGCATAGGCATTATTATATTGATCTTTGTGCAGGAAGTTCTGTCTGGTTAACAATAATTGTGCGGCCACAATTCCATGTCGTTTGAATTCTTCCGTATACCCTTTTAATAATAATCCTTGACCAACGGCTGCAGCTGCCTGCTTGCCGGCAATGGTGTTCGGGCGCGCGGGATAGCCGAGATTTGCAAAGCCAGCCGCAACGGCTCCAGATGATATAAGAATAACCTCATGCCCCTGCTTCCTTAAGCTTGCAAGAGCATCAACATGCTCACGCAGCTTCTCGGTGGAAAGTCCGCCATTCGTATTAGTCAGAGAACTACTGCCTATTTTGACAACAATTCGTTTCTTTTTCACTTCATTCACCATCCAATTATTCTCGAAAAAAAAAGCCCTTCCCGTCCCTAAAAAGGACGAAAAGAGCTAGTCTCTCGTGGTACCACCTTCATTGACATTAGAATCAATCTAATATCCACTCAAACACCCTATAACGCGAGGAATACGGTTAGGTTTTGCCTAACAGTTCAAGGGACAGGTTCGGCAGCATTGCAGGTCGTAAAATCTTTCAGCCGGTGAATTTTACTCTCTTTTACCTGAGGACTGCCTACTAGTTCCCTATCATTACTTTATTAATATCGAATCATTTTCAATTTTATAGATTATGAATATTATGAATCAAATTCACACCCATGTCAATGTGTGTAATTTTTAAACTGATAAAATTATTTGCCGAATAATAAATCGTTTCATTCAAGCTTCGACATTTTCTACATTTCTTTCTTGGTAATATATGCATAGTGCGTATTGCTTACAGAGAAAAGACGTTAGAAAAGGAGGTTTACGCATGCAAGACAAATATGTCATTATTACTGGGGCAAATTCAGGGATCGGTCATGCAGCAGCCCTTAAGTTTGCAGCAGAAGGCTATTTTGTGGTCATGGCTTGCCGCAATTTAAAGATTAGTTCAAAAGCACAAAAAGACATCATGGAAACCGCCAAAAATCCAAATGTAGATTTAATGGAGCTAGACGTTTCTTCATTTGAGTCCATCCGTTCGTTCTCCACTGCTTTTACAGCGAAATACCCGCGATTGGATATTCTAATACATAACGCCGCTTATTTAAATCACGGTGAAAAAGAATATAAACTCAGTCCCGAGCATATCGAATTGTCCTTCGCTACCAATACATTTGGTCCTTTTTTCATGACACGTTTACTGGCCGATCATCTCGCAAAATCATCAGACCCGCGAATCCTCCATGCTTGTACCACCAATATCAAAAATTTCTTTGACCCAAAAAGACAGATCGAGTTCGATAATTTGCGCGGAGAACTAAAGGACTCACAGCTTTATAGTACCTATAAGATGTACGGCGATTCAAAAATGGGATTATTAATGCTTACCTTCAAAATGGCTGAGGAATATAAAAGCAGAGGGATTAAAGTTAATGCCCTGCAAATTAACCGTGTCAAACTATCAAAAGAGACGATTAAGAAGATGAATTCTTTTTGGCAAGTGTTAGCGTATGCGCAAAATCTCACGAATCCTTTACCATCAGGGATGGCAGATACCTATTTTTATATTTGCACTTCGGATGAATTTAAGGAAGTTACTGGCCAGCTAATCAATCATAAAAGAGAGATTGTTCAGCCAGCGACCACTGAAAAAGGCTTAGAGCAATTGAAGAACATTCTTGGCTCAAGTACCTATCCTAGCTATGCCGTAAATCCCGAAAATGTTGAAAGGATTTGGAGTCTAAGTAACTTGCTTATTGAAGACTTTTTAGCATGAATTAAAAGATTGGATGACCATTTTATAGTCATCCAATCTTTTTCTATAGATTAATTATAAAATGGCCAGAATAACGGCACTAACAGGACACAAATAATCAGCTGGATAATAATAAATGGCAATCCGCATTTTATATAATCAATAAATCGATAGTTGCCGGGGCTGTAAATCATGGTGTTTGGCGGCGTGCCAATTGGTGAAGCATAGGCAGCTGAAGCACCTATACATACTGCCATTAAGATCGCTCTTGGATCTGCTCCCATACTGCTGGCAATGACAATCGCGATAGGCGCCATTAGGGCAGCGGCTGCCGTATTAGACATAACTGATGTTAAGACTGTTGTGATTATAAATATCAGCGCTGTTATGACATAGGGACCCGCACCATTTCCAACCGATCCCATAACGGTTTCGGCGATCATTTTTGCCGCTCCGGTTTCTGAAAGGGCCGTGGCTAAAGGCATCATCCCCGCAACCAATATGATTGTAGACATATCAAGAGATTTATAGGCCTGTTTTTCCGTCATTGTTCGCGTGAGGACAATTAATAAGGCACCCATAATAGAAACAATGTGTAATGGAATGCCGATTTGTTGTTCAAAGACCATAAAGATGATAGTAAGAATTAATATGGCCACTGCAATAAACTGTTTAACCGGATTGTCCTTCTGGCTATCGGACGCAGCTATTGCCGCTGCTGCTTCTTCTTTAGCTATTGCCGTCTCATCCTTTGGATTTTCTCTGGTTGGAATTAGCTTATAACCGATTGTCATCATGTATATAATGCCTATCACGGTTAATGGAATGCCAATTTTAGCAAATTCAAAAAATCCAAAAACCGGGATTCCTTCATTTTCCATCACACCCTGTGCGGCAAGGTTACTGTTCGTTCCCACGAGGGTAATCAGACCGCCAAGTGCTGTGGCATAAGCTAAAGGCATTAACAGCTTTGCCCGGGAAAATCCCATATTATCTGCGATTAAAATAACAATAGGCATTAAAACCGCTGTCGTGCTTGTGTTGGATAAAAATGCTGAAAGCGATGCTCCAATGACCATGATGGCCAGCAGAAGCTGTTTTTCTGTCTTTGCAAATTTTGTTATAAGATTACTGATCTTCTTTGCTACTCCTGTTTCAAATAAAGCTGCACCAATGACAAACATACCTGTGATCAAAATGACGATATTGTTCGTAAATCCTGAAAATACGGTAGCAGCATCAATAACACCTGTTAGATACAGGAGAAACATCACTACTAGAGCAGTCGCGGCAACTGGAATGATTTCTGTAACAAATAGTATGGCTGCTAATAATAAGACAAGAAGTGTTATCGTGGCTGCGGACATGCGGTTTTTGCCTCCTTTATATTGAATTCAATGATTTATTAGACTGGCTGACCGGCCTGGTTCTTTTTGTATTCGGTTACAATTGGCAGCCATTTATGATTCACGCGATCAACAAATTGCGGACATAACCCAATATAGCTTTTTGGATCCAAATGGGTTCTTACTTCTTCTTCGCTCAAATGCATCATAATTTCTTTATTTTCCAAAGTCACTTCCAGCAATGGCCGCTTTTCCTCAAAAGCTTTCATAGAAACTTCATAGACTAAATCATGTGCTACCTGGCGGCCGACAAATTTACCTAATGTTAGCATGAGATTTTCTGACACGATTAAACCTTGCAATAAATATAGATTTCGATTCATATTTTCCTTGTGAACGATTAATCCTTCAAGGACACCCTGCATTTGCTGCAAGCCTGAACTGGTTAGAATGCAGATTTGCGGGATAAATGCCCATTCCGTTAGCCAGAAGGTCATATCTCTTTCATGCTCTTGAATCATTCCATCCAAGCCTAAGGTTGCATTTCTTTGCACTAGTCTTGTTAATCCGACGACATACTCGCAGACCATTGGATTACGTTTGTGCGGCATCGTGCTGCTGCCCACCTTACCCATAGCAAATCCTTCTTCGATTTCGCCGATTTCGGATTTTTGCAGATTAATAATTTCATTGGCAATTTTTCCAACCGTTCCTGAAATCATGGCAATGATATTGGCAAATTCGGCAAACCCATCGCGTTCCACATGCCAAGTAATTGTCGGCTGCTCAAGCCCTAATATTCGGCAATATCTTTCTTGAACATCCAATCCATGTTCACTGATCGATGCAAGCGTTCCGGCAGCACCTGCGAATTGGCCCATCAGATAACGTTTTTTACCTTCCTCTAATCTCTCGATATGTCTGCCAATTTCATCTGCCCAAATCGCAATTTTATAGCCTAAGGTCACTGGTAAAGCATGCTGACCATGGGTTCTGCCAGGCATAATTGTATCCTTGTGATCGTTGGCTAGCTTTAGACAAGTATCTAAAAACTGATGCAATTGTTCTAAGAGCAGGTTTTGCGCTTCCTTCATTTGCAGAACAACAGCGGTATCCATAATATCCTGAGTGGTGGCCCCCCAATGAACATAACCGCCGGCATCGCCATCACAAACTTTTTCTAATGAGCGAATTAACGTAATTAACGGATGGGATGTTTCAACAATGCCTTCGCGTATTGTTTTCATATCTAAATTTTCATACTTAGCTTTTTTAGCAATTTCCTGCGCTGCCTCTTCTGGGATTAAACCAGCTTCAGCTTCTGCAAGTGCTAACGCCGCTTCTGCATCCAGCCATTTTTGCAGCAAGGATTCATCTGAAAAAACCTTGTTCATTTCCTCTGACGTGTAAATACCTTTGTAAAGCTCCGAATCAATCACGTATGAAGCCATTAAAATACCTCCTAAATAAATTGTGTAAACGTATACAAAATACAATTGGGCAAAACGTATTAAAAATGCACCAAGGCAAACGTTTGTCTAATTTTATAAAAAAATATATAGGTATAATATACCGACTATGTTCATTTGATTAGGCAAACGTTTGTCTAATTTGATATTTTTTAGATTAATGGATGGGCGTCTTCCTGTCAATAGATTTTTAATTTTTAAACAACTTTCCGCCTTATTAGATAACGCTGAGTTCTTGCTATATAATACATGTAAAAAGAAAAAACTTTTTTCAAGGGAAAGGTGCATGTAAAAATTGGCCACGTTAAAAGAGGTTGCAAAACTAGCTGGTGTAGACCCTTCGATTGTATCAAGGGTGGTAAACAAGGATCCGGCGTTAAATATAAAAGCAGAAACACGCGCTCGAATTCTAGAGGCGGTTGAAGAATTGAATTACCGTCCGAATCTAGCTGCTAGGAATCTTAAAAAAAATGAGACAAAATTGCTCGGCATGATCATCCCTGATTTCTCAAATCCCGTATATGCAAGCATCATCCATGGCGCGGAGGATCAGGCTGCGCTGGAAGGCTATGACTTGCTTGTGTATAGCATGAAGCAAAAAGGGCTGGAAAAAAAATATTTTTCCCACCTGTTAGAGGGCCGTATTGACGGATTGTTAATCGCCAATTCTGAATCTGATAAAAAAGATATTCTAGAGCTGAAACAAAAAAATAAACCCTTTGTTCTGGTCAATCGCTATGTCCCAGGCATCAATGATTATGTGATCTTGGACGATGTCAACGGAGGAAAATTAGCAACAAAGCATTTAGCTCAGCTTGGGCATAAACGGATTGCCCATATTTCAGGGCCTCTTTATACGGGGACGGGTCTCAGCAGGGTTCAGGGTTATCGTGAGGGCCTGCGGGAAGAACAGATTGAATTTATCCCAGGTTATCTGCAGGAAAGCGAATACTCTGTGGAGGGCGGATACAAAGCCGCTCAAGTGCTATTAGATTTACCTGCTCCTCCTACAGCTATTTTTGCAGCCAATATTCTGATTTGTTTGGGTGCCATGAAAGCCATTTATGATCGCGGATTATCAATCCCATCGGATATTTCGATC
The DNA here is from genome assembly GCF_058792595.1 of Cytobacillus sp. MT66. Classification (NCBI taxonomy): domain Bacteria; kingdom Bacillati; phylum Bacillota; class Bacilli; order Caryophanales; family Bacillaceae; genus Cytobacillus; species Cytobacillus sp. MT66. The sequence continues at coordinate 199,585 of NZ_JBXAFB010000005.1, read as the reverse complement.
ATCGGATTTCATGATGTATTATTTGCGTCTTCCCTCTTCCCCTCGCTCACAACCGTAAAAATGCCATTATATGAAATGGGCAGAGAGTCGGTTAGCAAACTGATAAAAAGGATCCAAGGAAAGGACGAAGAAATTGAGCAAGGCCAGATTATAAATGGAGCATCCTTGCTCATTCGCGACAGTACCAGCCACCCATCTTCATAAAAAAAGTGCCACTGTCACCGCCCGAATGTTGTCTCATTCTAGTGGTGACTGGCACCGATTTTAATTCTGGAAGTTGTCATCTAATAAAAAACGAGCGTAATCTGCGGGTTTTGTAAATACAGCCTTCCATTCATCGTGAAGCAATACTCCATCCTTGATGGTAAACCCTTTGTAACCGGAAACGAAATTGCATTCAATATAATATAGATCTCCCTTTGGTGTTATGGCAAAGTCAAAGCCTAGGTCGCCAATATGGGGAAGGTGCCGACTAAATAGATTGGCTATTTTAATTGCCAGTGAGACTATTTGCTCCCTAACATGCTCGGCATTCAGGTGCGGATACTGTTCGAGGATCTTATTGAGCGTATAGGAGGTGCCTCCCTGCTCGATGTTTGTCAAGAAACTTCCTTCCCCAGCCACTTTTGCGATAATGGCTGAGACCTCCCAATCCCCTGTCCTATTCCTTTGCGTAGCCACTCTTAAGTCAAATGGCGATCCATGGTACGTAGCTAGCGGAAGAAAATTCTGAATTAAATAGGTATTTTTTTTGATAAGCTGCTCTAAATATTCCGGAATCGTTTCACTAAAGATGATTTCTTTCCAGACGCCTCTTTCCCCTATCTCAGTTTTATAGGATACTTTCCATTCTTTTTTATTCAATTTTTGCAGTTTGTGAATCCCTCTCCCCCTCAAACCATTTTCTGGCTTCAAAATTAATTGATGATATTTTTGCATCATTTCTTTTAGAGTTTGGGGACTGGCTATTTTTGTTTCAGGCAAATACCTCAGAAACTCTTTGTTATCCTCCAATATCGCTTGAAATTTGTATTTCCTCAGATAATTTTTTTCGTTAAACACAATGATCCCCTGTTTGGTTAGTTGGTTTATAATTCTTTGCCTGCTGGGCATATTCCAATCACGGTTATAAATGACCCGAGGGACCTCTACTATTTTTTCTTGAAAAACCCCATTATTATTTACCAAAGCAGGTGCTGTATCCTGCCTACCCGCAAGATTCCTGACAAGAAAATAACAGGGAATGAGATTGTTTTTTCTTGCAGCTTCTTCAAAAAAGCCAATATCAATCTGCTTTCGTTTTCCCTCTTTTAATCTCCTATACAAGGATCTTTGCAGCAGAACTCCAATATATTGTTTAGACAATCGGATGATCACTCCTTTAGCTTGTTTACTTTTACAGAGTATGTAACTTTACTAAATCGGTACGGATTACTGCCTTATTTTTAAAAAAAGTGCCTGTTCCGCCCCCAGAATATTAAAATTTACGGATATTGACGGAGATGATCCTCTTAGGTTTAATTTGGTTATTAGACTTTATTTTTAGGATCTTTTAAATCCTGCCGTTGGTTTCCACTCCAATCAACTAAAGCGGTTAAAATCAAGAAAGGTTGTGAAATATGTTATTAAAACGCAGAACTGAATCAGCGGAATTGCTTACAATGCGGTATTTAAACCCACGAATGGAGTTGACGCCTAAGGAAAAGTATCATTATTCAAAACTTGAAAAAGGATATGAGGGGGAAGTGAAATTTGATGCTCTGGCTGAAAGTCTTCAGGATGAGCGGTATATTTTAAATGACTTGCTGTTTGAAATAAACAACTCCTATTTTCAAATCGATTCATTGATTATTTCACAGGGAGTGATACACCTTCTGGATATAAAGAATTTTGAAGGTGATTTTTACTTGCAATCAGACAAACTTTATTCCGTGAAATCCGGCCGCGAGTATAAAAACCCTTTGGATCAGTTAAAAAGGAGTACGACTCTATTCGGACAGCTACTGCAAAGCCTCCAGCAAAATTACCTTTTTGAATCCTCCGTAATCTTCATCAACCCTGAATTCACCTTGTATCAAGCGCCAAGGGACCGCCCCATTATTTTCCTATCACAGTTAAATCGGTTTTTGAATGTCTTAAGCAACACGCCTTCTAAGTTAAATGATGGGCACAAGAAACTTGCTGAAAAATTGATCTCGTTGCATCAAATTAAAAATCCATATACCATCTTGCCGAACTATGACTATGATCAGCTGCAAAAGGGAATTTATTGTAAAACCTGCCAGTCTTTTTTGGTCGCCATTCATAATTACAGCTTTGTGTGCAAAAAGTGTGGGGGACATGAAAAAGTTGAATCAGCGATACTGCGGAGTATTGAGGAATTTAAACTGCTATTTCCTGAACGGAAGATTACTTCCTCCAACATTCATGATTGGTGCAATGCGGACCTACATCAAAGAACCATTGCAAGGGTTTTAAAGAAAAACTATACGATGATTGGACATACTAGAGATACTTATTTTGAATAGGTCGATCTTTTTTGGGGAGTGGAGGATGATGTTTTAGAACAGGGTTGGGAGTTTTTTCTCTTACTCTGATAGGATGGGCTGGCATTCTGACTGGTTTGCGAGGTTTTCTCTCTGACCTGTCAGAATGAGCTTGGCTTTCTGACTAGTTTGCGAGGTTTCGGCTCTGACCTGTCAGAATGAGCTCGGCTTTCTGACTGGTTTGCAAGGTTTCGGCTCTGACCTGTCAGAATGAACCCGCCTTTCTGACTGGTTTACGAGTTTCATCCTCTGACCTGTCAGAATGAGATCGGCTTTCTGACTAGTTTGCGAGTTTTCGGCTCTGACCTGTCAGAATGAACCCGCCTTTCTGACTAGTTTGCAAGGTTCATCCCCTGACCTGTCAGAATGAACCCGCCTTTCTGACTGGTTTACGAGTTTCATCCTCTAACCTGTCAGAATGAGATCGCCTTTCTGACTAGTTTACGAGGTTCCGGCTCTGACCTGTCAGAATGACCCCGCCTTTCTGACTAGTTTGCAAGGTTTCCTCTCTGACCTGTCAGAATGAACCCGCCTTTCTGACTAGTTTGCGAGGTTCATCCCCTGACCTGTCAGAATGAACTCGCAATCCCCCAAAAAAAGCCTGCCCCCGCCGGAAATTTGTCAAACTCGACAAATTTCTAAGCGGGGACAGGCATCAAGCTTACGCTAGCTTTTTAAATGATTCGTAGTATACGACTTCTTTTTTTGAATCAAATCGGCGTTCCCATTTTGACATAACGACGGCAGCTAATGAATTGCCGACGACGTTGACAACGGTACGTGCCATGTCAAGCAGTCTGTCGATTCCAGCGATGAAGGCCAGTCCTTCAAGCGGGATTCCGACAGTTCCTAAGGTTGCTAACAGAACTACGAAGGAAACTCCCGGTACACCTGCGATTCCTTTGGATGTTACCATCAATACCAATACAAGCGTGATTTGCTCTGTGATGCTTAAATCAATCCCGTACATTTGCGCAATAAAAAGCGCTGCAAGAGCTTGGTATAAGGTAGATCCATCGAGATTAAAGGAGTAACCGGTAGGTATGACAAACGAAACAATGTCTTTTGGACAGCCGAACTTTTCCATTTTCTGCATAACCTTCGGCAATACAGTTTCCGAACTGGAAGTGGAATAGGCCAAAAGCAGTTCGTCCTTTAAAATTTTGACCAAGTGGAAAATATTAATGCCCACCAGCTTCGCAATACCGCCAAGCACAACAACAATGAAAAAGAGCATGGTTGCATATACAAGAATCATTAATTTTCCAAGTGGCAGCAGCGATTCTAAACCGAATTTTGAAACCGTTACACCGATTAATGCAAATACACCGAATGGTGCAAACTTCATGATCAAATTGGTTACCCAGAACATCGCATCTGCTACACCTTCGAAGAATGCAAGCACGGGTTTCCCTTTTTCACCAATAGCCGCAATTCCCAGACCGAATAAAACGGAAAAGAATATAATCGGAAGCATATCTCCCTCAGCCATTGATTGAATAATATTACTTGGAATAACATCCACAAGAATATCTAGAACACCATGACTTTGATTTTGGACTTCTTCGGTCGTCTCTAGATATTGATCAATATTCCCTTTGGAAAGTGATGAAATATCTAGGCCATCACCTGGTCGGAAAATATTGGCAGACAATAGACCAACGATAATAGCAATGGTTGTTACAATTTCAAAATATAAGAGCGTTTTTCCGCCAAGTTTTCCTAGTTGCTTTAGATCGCCTGTTCCAGCAACCCCTAAAATTAATGTTGATATAATGATTGGTACAACAATCATTTTGATCATATTAATAAACATCGTACCAATTGGCTGTAAGTAAGTTTCTACTGCAGGGTTTCCATAAAAAATGGCTCCAACAGCTATTCCTAAAATTAATCCAGCAAGAATTTGATAGGCCAAAGTAAATTTAAACTTTTTCTTCATCTAGTCACCCCTTCACTTAGTAAACGCTTCCAATTCGTTTGGAGATAGTATTATACTTAAGTTTAAGGGTGACCTATCAAATCCGACATAATCCGACATTTTTCCTCATAAAAATAATCTCATATGACTATAAAATTATTTGCATTATCATTCATGATATTTTTCTAGCGTGTCATGATAGAGGGATTGCAGAAATTTTTTTATATTTACTTTTACCTTTATTGGCCCATTTCGGCCATCCTTAAAATACATCATTTGATTTCTGATGGTTTCAAAGTCAAAGTAGCGGGGGCCGTAGTATTCAAACACAGGATTCGTATAATCGATCGAACCTAAAGATGCAATATTATTTACTGCTGTTAAAAGGGTTCTGCGAATCCGCTGTTCGATTGCTTTGCATTCCTTTTTAACATTTTCGGCTCCCATTCTAACCGCAGCAGATTCATATAAATCTTTTAATGGCGGCAATTGAACAGCTTGATTGCTTTTATGAATTAAAACCTCCATCATTAGAATAATATCATCGCTTCCTGACTCCCCAATAATCCCCATATCATTTAATATTGATAATACAATCTCTTTGACGCTTTGCTGTTGTTTTTTCACCACAGTGGATGAATGGTTTTGGGCAAAGGAGCCCTGAATCACTAATAATGAGTGTTTTAGCTGAATTTGATCGGCTGTCTTTTTTAAAATGGTCTGGACCTCAATGCGGTTAATTGGCTTATGGATAAAAAATTCAACGCCTTTTTTATAAGCCTCTGCAACCATTTCTTTATTAACGATTTGAGAAATCATAATAAATTGTCCTTGGAATCCTTTTAGCCTCAACTGTTCAATCGTTTCTATTCCGTCCATTTCCGGCATGAGCAAGTCGATTAAAACAACGTCTGGATGAATAGTGAGGATCGCTGAAAGACTATCCGCTCCGGATTCGGCCTCGCCAATGACAACACCAAGTTCACCTTGGGCTATGATCTTCTTCAGCATCGTTCTGCTTGCAATATCATCATCTACAATAAAATAACGCAGTTTTATTCAACTCGCTTTCGTATCATTTTCGTTGGGAGAAGGATTCGAAAAATAGCCCCTTTTTCTGGGGTATCGATCTGAATTTGCCCGTGAAGCTCTTGAACAATCTCTTTTACGTGTGATAAGCCAATTCCCGTTGCGGCCACACCTTGAACGTTAAATTTCGTTGTGTATCCTGGTTCAAAGATAACTGATGCTTCCTCTTTTGGAATCCCTTTGCCAGAATCTTTAATAACAAAACAAGTATACGATGATTCCTCAAATATTTTAAAATGAATTTCGCCTTTTTCGGTAATGGATTCAACCGCATTGGCTGTCAGATTGTTCAACAGGGCTAGCAGCGGTATTTGCTGATTCGTTTCATAATCTACGGAACAGTCAATATGAAAGATAATATCCTTTTTTAAAAGATGACTATAATTTTGATTTGCAGAAATGACAAGCTGGATCACATCGGAAAGCAGGAAAAAGCGATGCGGTTCTCGCTTCGTCACCTTTGTGAGCCCAGATAAAATTCGCTGTGAATCTTTTTTCACCTCATGAATTTCTTGGGCAATCTTTAATGCCTGAATGCTTAATTGGTGCTGCTCTTGCTGTTTTAATTGTCGATATAACTCATGGCTGGAAGCAGTAATTTGCTCGATATGATTCATTGATTTTTGCAGGTAAAGTGTTTCCCCATATAATTCTGAGTTGACTTCAAGCATTTCCTGCATCCGTTTCTTTTGTTCAGAAATGGTAATAGAACTATATAACCCGACAACAAAATAACTGCGAAAAATGGCCACCCCTGCTATTAACATCCACGTCCATATATCCAGTTTTTCCTCGTTCATCATCCATTCGCGAGTCAAGTATTCTGTACTGTTTCCAATAAATTCAAATAGGGCAGCCCAGGCACCTAAAATCAGCGGAGATGTTTTGTACCTTTCCACTTTAATTTTATGCAGGCCAAGGGCAAAGAAAAAGTAATAAAAAAAGGTTGGCAGATGACTTTTTATGCTGACCCCCATAGGAATTTCATATAGTAGAAGGTCCTCCGCGGTCCTAAAACAAATAATGATTATCCCGGTTACGAGACCTGTTCGTATGATCGATGCTGGCGGCCAAATGAGAATCAGCAGAAAAAATGTAATACTTCCCAACCCAAAACGAAAGGCGGCCCCATCGAAGGGGATGACTTTTAGTTCACTTGCAAACGCAGTTATTAGTGCAGTTAGAATCAGCGTAGCTGCTTCTGGATATTTTGCCATCATTTTATTTGGAAAAAGCATGCAAATCCCCTATTTCTCGTATTTCTAGAAAAAATACAAAGGGGAGATCATCGCACAATGACTCCCCTAAAATAATAATGACATTATAACATTTTTTATATTTAAATAATATCGAGTGAATCAAGGAACACGACGATAATGACAACTGGCACAATGTAGCGCATAAGCAGATGCCAAACGGTGAATACGGCTGTTAAGTCCTTCGATCCCTGGATGAGCTCGTGCTTTAAAAGGTCCTTCTTCATTTTATAAGAAACGAAGATGGAGATGAGCAGTGCGCCGATTGGCATAAGAATATTGCTGACGAGAAAGTCCGCGCTGTCAAAAATGCTTTTTCCGAAAAAAGTAATGTCTGACAGTGTGCTAAATGACAAAGCGGATGGGATGCCGACAGCGAAAATAGCGGCCCCAACGATCCAGGACATTGCACCCCGGCCTTTTTCCCTTTTGCTTGTTGTAGCAGCGACAACGATTTCCAGCATTGAGAACGCTGATGTCAGCGTCGCGAATAGGAATAAGGCAAGGAAAAGGATCAAGAATAATTTTCCCAATATTATTTGATCAAAGACAGATGGCAGGACAATGAATAATAAGCCCGGTCCCGCTGCTGGTTCGAATCCTAGTGAAAAGACCGCTGGAAAAATGGCCAATCCTGCTAAAATCGCAATAAATAGATTCATCACGACAACCGAAATGGCCGGCTGCAGCAGGCTTTCCTTTTTAGATAAATAGGAACTGTACGTGACCATAACGGAAACCCCGACGCTAAGCGAGAAAAAGGACTGCCCTAGCGCATATAGAATACCTTCTGAAGTTAAACTTGTGAAATCTGGTTTTAAAAAGAATTCCACTCCGGCCATGGCATTATCCAAGGTGAGCGAGCGCACGATCAGGATAATGAATAACACAAATAACGCTGGCATCATTATTTTACTTACGCGTTCAATCCCAGCCTGCACCCCTCGTGCTACTACGGCAACCGTAATGATCATAAAGAGTCCCTGGAAAATGACAACCGTAACCGGATCTGATACGGTGCTTCCGAACATCGCTTCATAGTTGCCAGAAAGCGTGCCTGTAATTGTTTTAAAAAGATACAGGATAATCCAGCCGCCTATGACGCTATAGAAGGATAATAATAGAAAACAGGTAAATACGCCAAGATAGCCAATCCAATGCCACTTCGTCCCCGGTGCAATCGCTTTATAGGCCGAAATAGCTTCCTTTCCCGTGCTTCGTCCGATGACGAATTCACCAAGCAAAAGCGGAAATCCAACAAGCAGGGAAAAGATGATAAATAATAAAATAAAGGCTCCGCCGCCGCTCATTCCTGTTACGTATGGCAGCTTCCAAATCGCTCCGAGCCCGATGGCAGATCCTGCTGATGCTAATATAAAACCGAGCTTTGATGACCATTGTTGTTTTTCCTGCATAAGTATTCCCCTCTTTTCATTTCTAAATCTAGATGTTTTTGAATTTGTTGAGCAAGTTTTCCTTTTTTTATTGTGCAGCTTTTCCCGAACATGAAAAACAAAAAAGCCACAGCCAAAAAAAGGGACGTGATCACTCACGCGGTACCACCCTTTTTGAAAGACTGTGACTTTCCACTCTAAATGTTAACGGTTTAAACCGTCTTTATCGCCTTAAGTGATAAAGAAAAGCTCCAAGCTGAAATTCATCTTACCTATGTATCAGTTTTCACCAGCCACTGACTCTCTTAGCTACAGGGAAATAAGACTTAATAAAACTCTTCGCGGCTTTATATTCATATAATAATTATTAGTAGATTATATTATGCCAGAATAGGTTTAGTCAATAGAAAATAATTCAGAAATATTTTTCAATCTGCAAATATTCATTTCAAATTCTCTTATCATCCGAAGAACTAATCGTTCCAGATTCTTTTTAGCGTCGCTTGCTCATTAGCAATAACGATTTCGTACACATCTGGGTTTGACATGTCCATGAGGTGTTCGAAGCCGAAGCTTTCGTTGAAGTGGCGAAGCATTAAGGTTGTTAAGTTGCCATGACTGACAAGAATGATGTGTTCATCATCGGATTGGATGACATCGCTTAAAACAGACCCTGCTCTTTCCATGGCCGCATGATTGGATTCTCCGCCCTCAAAAGCAAGCTCCATATCGACAAAGCTCATCTTAAGCTTTTCCTGCCAATTCTCAAGGTATGCAGAACTGAGCACCCGCTCGCCGAGACGATGATCTTCCTTTATTTCCAAGCCGCGCGATTCTGCAAGCGGACGAATGGTATCAAGGGAACGCTTATATGGGCTGGAATAAATGCAGTCGATTGGTTTATTTTTGAAAAAAGCTACGAGGTCTGCTGCTTGTTTGACTCCTTTTTTTGTCAAATTAGCGGTAAATGGCTGCCCTTCAGCTTCCGCGTGGCGAATTAAGTATACCGTTTTCATCGTGTGCTGTTCCTTTCGTATTTATTTTTCAAGCGGAATATGGATTTCTTTAAAATCCTCGGCTATTTCTGTGTCTGCAAAGATGGTCTGCGCTTCCTGAACAAGGATGGCCCAATCATTCCGGTCATATCTTGAGCTTATATGAGTCAGGCAGAGCGCTTTTGCACCCGCTTCTTTTGCCACGTCTGCTGCCTGTAATGTTGTTGAATGAAAATACTCGTATGCTAAATTTTCCTCACCAGCTGAGAATGTTGATTCATGAATTAATAGATTGGCATTTTTCGCTAGATGGTAGGCTGCCGCGCATTTTCTCGTGTCGCCAAGGATAGTGACAATACGGCCCTTTTGTGCAGGACCAACGAAATCTGCCGGATTGATGATTCGTCCATCTTCTAGTTCAACTTTTTCGCCATTTTTTATTTTTTTATAAATAGGCCCTGGTTGGATGCCTGCCTCGGTAAGCTTGTCTGCTAAAAGCGTGCCTGGCTTGTCTTTTTCCACGATTCTGTACCCGTACGATGGAATGCCATGTTCAAGCAGGCGTGCCTCAACGATAAACTGCTCATCTTCGAATACCGTACCCTCGTCAATTTCAATAATTGTCAACGGATATTTCAAATAAGTCTGGCTGACTGATAGAGATATTTGCACATAATCCTTGACTCCCTTTGGTCCGTACAAAGTCAGCTCGGTATCCCCGCCCTGAAAGGAACGGCTGGCCAGCAGTCCGGGCAGGCCGTATATATGATCGCCGTGCATATGCGTGATAAAAATTTTTTCAATTCTCCGCGGTTTGATTGGTGTGCGAAGAATTTGGTGCTGCGTTGCTTCTCCGCAGTCAAAAAGCCAAATCGCGCCACGCTCTTCAAGCAGCTTTAATGCTACCGAGGTCACATTGCGCAGCTTGGCAGGTACTCCCGCTCCTGTTCCAAGGAAAAACACATCCATAAGATGACTCCCTTCTCCTACTCAATACGTTAACTATACCATAAGGAACTATACGGATAGTAATTCATTTTCCGCAAAAAATAACTATGGACTAGCAAAACTTCTTTTCTAAAAATTAAAAAACGATTAAGATTGTCATATATTATTTTTCAAAAAGGAGCTACATACTTTGATACATAATGAAAAACCGAAGGCATTGATTATGATATTCGGAGCGACTGGAGATCTCGCCAAGCGGAAGCTGTTCCCGTCCATTTACCGATTAATACAAAAGGGGAAAATTTCCGATAGTTTTGCGGTGATCGGTGTGGCCAGAAGACCGCTCTCCAACGAAGAATTTCAGCAAAATGTAAAAGATTCCGTTAGAGGAGCGATTAAAGATGCCGGAGATCTTGATGAATTTATCTCGCATTTTTACTATCATTCCCATGATGTGACCGATTCTGGCTCGTATATGAGCTTAAAGGATATTGCGGAGAATTTGGACGACCATTACGAACTTGAGGGCAATCGAATTTTTTATCTAGCGATGGCGCCGGAGTTTTTCGGGACGATTGCTGAGCATTTGAAATCAGACGGACTGACCGATGTGGCCGGATTTAAGCGTCTAGTTATTGAAAAACCGTTCGGGCATGACTTAGAGTCAGCTAAACAGCTAAATGAACAAATTAGGCAAGCTTTTTCCGAGGAAGAAATTTACCGGATTGATCATTATCTTGGAAAAGAAATGGTTCAGAATATCGAGGTCATCCGGTTTTCGAATGCCATTTTTGAACCGCTGTGGAATAACCGCTATATTTCCAATATCCAAGTGACTTCAAGCGAGGTGCTAGGTGTGGAGGAGCGCGGACGCTATTATGAAACAAGCGGTGCTCTGAGGGACATGGTGCAAAACCATATGCTGCAGATGGTTGCCCTGCTTGCAATGGAACCGCCGATTCGGCTGAACACGGAAGAAATCCGTTCGGAAAAAGTAAAGGTATTGCGGGCGATGCGGCCATTGGAGGGCGAAGGTGTTAAGAAGCATTTTGTCCGCGGCCAGTATGGTGCTGGTGTTATGGGAGGCCAAGAGGTCCCAGATTATCGCGATGAACATAATGTGGATCCAGCATCCAATACCGAAACCTTTGTGGCCGGAAAACTATTAATCGATAATTTCCGCTGGGCGGGCGTGCCTTTTTACATCCGTACCGGAAAAAGAATGGCCGCCAAGTCAACGAAAATTGTCATCCAGTTTAAAGATATCCCGATGAATTTGTATTATCAATCGGAAAAAACACTGAACCCGAACTTACTAGTGATCCATATTCAGCCTGAGGAAGGAATCACGCTTTATTTGAACGCCAAAAAAGCAGGGCAGCATATGGATGCCACGCCGATTAAGCTTAATTTTTCCAATACTGGTGTGGATGGCATCAATACGCCTGAGGCATATGAAAAGCTTTTGTATGACTGTATGCGCGGTGATGCGACGAACTTTACGCATTGGGACGAGGTTGCGCTTTCCTGGAGCTTTGTTGATAAAATTTCGGATGTGTGGGAAAACACAAAAGCTGAGAACTTCCCGAATTATTCATCAGGAACGATGGGTCCGCGGGAAGCAGATGAGCTTCTTGAAAAAGATGGCTTTTTCTGGTGGCCGGTGACGGATTTGGATGTGGAGAATTGTTAGGTTAGGGGTTTTAGCGGGGGGTTGGTTTGTGTGCTGGGGTTTGTCCGTGAGTGTGATGTGAGTGGTTGATCATGGACACCCTGGCTGCTTTTTGCTCTGGCTCTGTCCATGAGAGGCTTTATCATGGACACTCCGGCTGTTTTTTGCTCTAGCCTTGTCCATGAGACGCTCGCTCATGGACATTCAGGTTGCTTTTTGCTCTAGCTTTGTCCATGAGACGCTCTATCATGGACACTCATGCTGTTTTTTGCTAGGGCTTTGTCCATGAGACGCTCGCTCATGGACACTCTGGCTGCTTTTTGCTCGGGCTTTGTCCATGAGACGCTCGCTCATGGACACTCTGGCTGCTTTTTGCTCGGGCTTTGTCCATGAGACGCTCTATCATGGACACTCATGCTGTTTTTTGCTCGAGCTCTGTCCATGAGACGCTCTATCATGGACACTCATGCTGTTTTTTGCTCGGGCTCTGTCCATGAGACACCTACCATGACGTTAGAAAGACAAAGGGGTCTGATTCTCCCATGGTCAGACCCCCTTTTTTAACAAAACGGGCTATTTCCTCTTCTTTAACCTTCGAGCTACAAATAGAAAAATCACGATCGCATTCAGTGCGGTTAACAGGTAGTTCCACCAGGCAATCCCCGTGTCTGCTGCCTCAGCTTTCGTCTGCTTATTGAATTCCTTTACGTCATCCGTTTTTTCAACAGCTAACTGTTTCGTGTCTGTGATTTGTTTGCCTCCATATTCAGCGGCAAGGCTGATCTCATATTCCCCAGATTTGATTTCACCGTCAAGCCATTGCACAGGGTAATCAAACTTTGTATTTGGCGCCATGCCAACTTCGGGAAGTGTGCCATCAAGAATGACCGTCCCGCGCTTATCGGCCACCGAATATTGGATTTTAGCATTTTTGATCACCGCTGGAGCGGAGTTTTTCATTTCTAGCACCAGCTTGGGCTTCCCGTCTAGAATATCGAGCCGGACATCACCAAATGAAAAATCAGGTTCTGCCTTTTCTGGATACTGGATTTTCAGCCCAATAACATAGGCAATTTGGTTTTTAATCTGAAAAGTTGAATGTTCCTGCTCGATTTTTTCTTCACTTATAGCTTCATTTTCCGCAATCACATGTATTCCCCCAAGCGCCATGCCCTTTGCAGCGTCAGGATGACTAATCTCAAAAGGAATTTTCACACTCGATTTAGCTGGAATTACTATTTGATTTTCGTTTTGAATGTGCTTTTTGAAATCAGCTTGCAGCTCAATGAACCGATCTTCCTTTGCCTTTACATCATAAATAATCTCCCCATTATTTGAAGTCATCGCATTAAATGGCGTTATTTTTACCGTGATCTGGTGATCCTTTAGGTTCTTAGCCATGATAAAAATCTTATCCTTTTGCCCAGGAACAGCATCTAAATCAAAATAGCCTCTTACATCGCCATGCTGGTTGTCCGGCAGAATAGGCGATACTTCAAATGGGATCGCCCCTGCTTCCGATGCAAAAGAAACTGGAACGGGATACGTTAAAAATATGAATAAGCTTGCAACGAGCATCTTGCTTATTTTCCACATAACTTCACCTTCTACAAGCTGGCTACAATACTCCAGCGGATATTAACGTCCAGGTAATAGTTGTCTCATAATCCGCAGATTCTTGTCCGGAATCGATCAATTTAGTCCCTGAAGGAATCGTTAATTGAAATGGATCGTATCCAAAATCAAATGAATATATCGTGCCAATTCCAAGAACAAGTAATCCATTATTTAATATTTCAACAGGCTCACCTCGGTCAATAATCCAAGGACTTCCTTCTTTGATGTAATGAGCATATGTATTATTTCCCGCACTTGGGCCATTAAGCTGAAGTGATCCAATCGGCAGCGTGATCCCTGTTCCCCCGACTTGTCTAATTGGCGCGGCCTGAACGGTTACTCGCCAGTTTTCTAGTAAACCAAGCAAATCCCCCACAACAATCCTGCCGCCCCCGCCCTGAACATCTTGTGTTTCTCCGGTTAATGTAACTGAGGGAAACTGAAAGCTAGATGGCACTTCCATTAATGAACTGCCGTGCACCTGCTTTGGAAAAATAATAATAGCCAAACAAATGATAAACAGATATTTTTTCAAAAATTGCATGGAATCCCATCCCCCCATTTAGGGTTATTAACATGTGAACTACTTCACAAATATTTATAAAAATTTCCCCCTATAAGAACTAAGGATTCGGATTCGTAATCAGCGTCCAAGTAATGGTGCTTTCATAGGTTCCGATTTTCGTTGATCCTGGATTAAGAGTCAGCTTCAACGCATCACTGCCTTCCCAATCGAAGTTCCATTTGCCGAGCCCGGCTTCCATGTCAGCATTAATAAACGCAATTTCGCCATAACCGTCGATCGGTTGGGACATACCAAAGCTTTGTCTGATGAATGGGCTGGCAGAAGGATTATTATAGCCAGCAGCAATGACTGGTTTGTTCAACACGAGAGATCCCTTTGCTAACCTTTTAGCAGCCGTTGTGTCTGTGAACTGGCTAGCTGAAATCTGTACTGCCCAGCCATCCCCGGTACCCCTTGCATCAACCACAGAGAGCAGCGACATGGGGGATGTTTTCGTTATCTCCAATCCGTCAAGCGTAATTTCACCAAAATCTACATCCTGCGGAATTTCTGCAAAATGAATCCCTCCGCCGTAAATCGTCACATTCGCCTTTGTAAAAGCCTCAGCATTCGCAATCATTCCCCCGCTTGTCACACATGCAAGGATTAAAACAGCAGATAGCATACTCTTTCCTTTCATTTTTAACACCGCCTTTTTGACTATATTTTTGTTAATATCTACAAATTCAGCATAGCATACGAACTAACTAAAAAACTGAATGTTGCTAATTCGACAAAATGCTTTAATATTTTAGACAAAAAAAGCGCCTGGGACTTGAATCCCAGACGCTCCTACTGTTCTTATTTTTCCATCCATTCTGTATGAAAGACGCCTTCTTTGTCGATGCGCTGATAAGTATGTGCCCCGAAATAGTCGCGCTGTGCCTGGATGAGGTTGGCAGGGAGCACTTCCGTGCGGTAGCTGTCATAGTAAGCTAAAGCGGCAGAGAAGCACGGCACAGGGATGCCCTGCCGGACAGCAGTGCCGATGATTTCGCGCAGTGCATCCTGGTAGCTTTCCACGATTTCTTTAAAGTACGGGTCCAGCAGCAGATTTTTCAAATTAGGATCACGGTCATAAGCGTCCTTAATTTTCTGCAGGAATTGCGCACGAATGATGCAGCCGCCGCGGAAGATCATCGCGATATCACCATAGTTTAGATCCCAGCCGTATTCTTCGGATGCCGCGCGCATTTGTGCAAACCCTTGCGCGTATGAGCAAACCTTGCTCATGTAGAGCGCTTTTCTGACAGATTCAATGAACGATTGCTTGTCGCCTGAAAAAGCAGCTTGGGACGGTCCGCGCAGCACTTTACTTGCGGCCACCCGCTCATCCTTCATGGCAGAAATAAACCGGGCGAAAACGGACTCCGTAATAATCGGAAGCGGTACGCCCATATCGAGCGCATTTTGGCTTGTCCATTTTCCAGTACCCTTTTGCCCAGCGGTATCCAAGATCACATCCACTAACGGCTTGCCAGTTTCCTCGTCTGTTTTTGTAAAAATATCAGCGGTAATTTCGATCAGATAGCTATCAAGTTCCCCTTTATTCCAATCGGAAAAAACTTCATGAAGCTCAGCTGCATTCAAGCCAAGCACATGCTTGAGAAGAAAATACGACTCGCCAATGAGCTGCATGTCACCGTATTCGATGCCATTATGAACCATTTTTACATAATGACCTGCACCGTCCGGACCAATATAGGTTGTACAAGGATCCCCATTAACCTTAGCGGAAATATCTTTAAAAATTGGCGCAATCAGCTCATAGGCTTCACGCTGTCCACCAGGCATGAGCGATGGGCCATGAAGTGCGCCTTCTTCCCCGCCGGACACGCCTGTGCCGATAAAATGGAAACCAAGCTCACTTAATTCTTTGTTGCGGCGCTGTGTATCGGTAAATAGTGTGTTTCCTCCGTCAATCAGAATATCACCTTTATCTAGAAGCGGCTTCAGCTGTTCAATTGTGCTGTCCGTTGGTGCGCCCGCTTTGACCATCAGCATAATTTTTCGCGGTGTTTCAAGAGAGTTAACAAACTCTTCTAACGTATATGTACCAGTGATATTTTTCCCGCTTACTTCTTTGAGCATGTCATCTGTTTTTTCGCGTGAACGGTTATAGACGGCCACTGAATAGCCCCTGCTTTCAATATTCATGGCTAAGTTTTTCCCCATAACCGCCAAACCAATTACTCCAAATTGTGCCTTTGTCATCTTTGTACGTCCCTTCTTTTATTCATCTTTTTTAAAAGGAAGCTCTCGCAAAAAATCCTTGTTAAAGCTTGTTTCCGTTCCTATTTGCTCCTGCTTTTTCTTTACTTCCGGCATTCCGGCCGCACTTTCGATAATATGTGTGCCGTATTTTTCCCTTAGTTTGCCCAGGGTTTCAAAAAGCGGTTCCTTCTTTGCCTCTTTTTCATAGCTGAATAGATCGAGCTGCTTGACCGCGGCATTTTGTTCAACAAGGTCTGTTCCTGTGATGCCAAGGAGTCTGACCGGATTTCCATTCCAATGTTTTAAAAATAAATGCTTTGCTGCCAGGAAAATTTCTTCATCTTTTTGGATTGGGTTTGGCAGCTTTTTGCTTCTTGTAATGGTTTTTCGATCTTTGTAGCGGATGGTAATGCCAAGTCCCGCTGCAAGAACTTTTTTTCGCTTAAACCTGACAGAAACCGTCTTTGCAAGATGCTCGAGAACATGGAAAAGCTCCTGCTGGTTGGCAATGTCTTTGGGCAGGGTCGTTGAGTTGCCGATGCTTTTGAATTCGGATGCGGCTTCAGGGTCAACCGGCCGCCTGTCCTGGCCATTGGCCCGTTCTTTCAGGCGCTGGCCATTGATGCCAAGGAGCGTTTTTAGCTGGATGTCGTTTGCCTTAGCCAGGTCGCCAATCGTTTGGATGCCGATGGTCCGCAGCTTAGCACCGGTTTTTTTGCCGACACCATGCATCTCTTCGATCTGCATGGGCCAAAGGATGTTCGGAACATCACGCTTGCGGAGGACCGTGATCCCTAAGGGCTTTTTCATATCAGAAGCGGTTTTTGCTAAAAATTTATTTGGCGCAATGCCAATGCTGCAAGGAAGATCGAGCCTTTGCAAAATCTGCCGCTGAATCGTTTCGGCAATTTTGATAGGCGTGCCATGTTCATAGCTTTCGGTAATATCGACATAGCCTTCATCAATAGAAACAGGTTCAACAAGCTTGGAATATTCGTTTAGAATTTCAAACATGCCGATGGACGCCGCCCGATACCGCTCAAAGTTAGGTGTTTTCACGATGAGCTGCGGGCAAAGCTTCTTCGCTTCCCAAAGAGGCATAGTAGTTTTCACACCGAATTTTCTCGCTTCATAGCTGCAGGTAACGATAATTCCTCTGCGCTCCTCCGGATTTCCCGCGATAGCAAGCGGCTTCCCCTTCAGTGTTGGATCATAGGCCATTTCCACGGAGGCATAAAAACTATTCATATCAACATGCAAAATGACGCGCCCGTTTTTCGGATACATCTGCTTGATCATGCCGGCACTTCCCTGTATTTATTCTGCTACTATTTTAACAGAAACATGAGCGAGGTTCATCTTTCGGAGGGGTTTGGTGCGGGAACAAGTGGCTGTTTTGGGAGATTAGCTGGTTGTGTTAAGGCATTTCGGGAAACTAGTTACTCTTTTAGAGGGTGCGTCGGGTTTTTGGGGAGTAGTTGGGGGAACTAGTTACTGATTTGGATTGGGGGCTGGTTTTTTCGGCAGCAGTTCGGGGAACTAGTTACCGTTTTGGCGAGGGTGTCTGGATTTCCGGCACTAGTTAGGCAATCTAGTTAGGCAATCTAGTTACCGTTTTGGCGAGGGTGTCTGGATTTCCGGCACTAGTTGGGCGATTTAGTTACCGTTTTGGTGAGTGTGTCTGGATTTCCGGCACTAGTTGGGCGATCTAGTTACCATTTTGGTGAGGGTGTCTGGATTTCCAGCACTAGTTGGGCGATCTAGTTACCGTTTTGGCGAGGGTGTCTGGATTTCCGGCACTAATTGGGCGATCTAGTTACCGTTTTAGAGGGTTCTGCGATTTTCCCGAAACTAGTGGGAGATGTTAGTTCCCGTTTCTCTGCATGCACCATTTTTTCCGGCACTAACTTCCAATGTTAGTTCCCGTTTCTCATACTGCACCATTTTTTCCGGCACTAACACCCAATGTTAGTTCCCGTTTCAAAGCCCACAACTCTTTTTCCGGCACTAACATCCATCCCAAATAAAAACAGAAGAGCCTCAGCTCCTCTGTTATTGTGGATTTTTCTGTTCTTCCATATACTCCCTGATTTGCTTGATGCCATCAAGGCCGCGTACAAGCCTGGACGGATCAATAATGGTGATGAGCCTTGATTCCAGGTTGGCAATTCCAGTGATGTAAGCTGTGTTTTTGTAGGCAACGAGCCCAATTTGTTTGATGTTTTCCTGCGGGATGGAGATGATTTCCTTTGCATCGGTCACGACGATGCCAATGGAAATCTCGTCCGTCTGCAGCACGATAATTTTCGTTGCTTCGGTCCTTTCGGTTGGCCGATTATACAGAACTTGCTCGAAGTCGATGACGGGCATGAGCTCGCCCCTTACTTTGAAAATCCCATTCACATAAATCGGCAGATGGGGAATTGGCGTGATTCCTTCCATTTTTTCAATCGAAATCACGTGCTGGATGGAGATTGCATATTCCTCTTTTCCCACCTGAAAAACAACGGCCTTATTACTTTCTTCCATCGGTAACACTCCTTTCCTCCATAGTACTAAAGTAATGCCATTTTTTGAAGAAAAAAGAGCGGAAAACGAGTCCCGCTCCTTGAAAAATTCATTAATTTCCCGCTACTTCTTCAATGATAGCAATCGTCATTTCAGCTAGCTTATAAAGCTCTTCAATTGGCATGCGTTCGTTCGTTGTGTGAATGTCCTCGTAGCCGACTGCAAGGTTTACGGTCGGGATGCCGAAGCCTGCAATCACATTGGCGTCACTGCCGCCGCCGCTCTTTTGCAATTCACAACTGCGGCCGATTTTTGCTGCGGCTTTGCGAGCAACTTCTACAACATGGTCGCCTTCGCCAAATTTGAAGCCTGGGTACATCACCTGTACATCCACTTCGGCTTTACCGCCCATTTGCTCAGCGACACTTTCGAAAGCTTCTTTCATTTTACGAACTTGCTGTTCCATCTTTTCAGTAACTAAAGAACGTGCCTCTGCTAAAATTTCCACGTAATCGCAAACGATATTTGTTTGCGTCCCGCCTTCAAAGCGGCCGATGTTCGCTGTTGTTTCTTCATCGATCCGGCCTAAAGGCATTTTTGCAATCGCTTTGGCTGCCATGGTAATGGCAGAAACCCCTTTTTCAGGCGCAACACCCGCATGGGCTGTTTTTCCTAAAATAGTTGCTTTGACTTTCGCTTGTGTTGGCGCGGCTACAACGATGTTGCCTACCTTGCCGTCACTGTCAAGCGCATAGCCGAATTTAGCAGTCACTAATTTCGGATCAATTGCTTTTGCCCCAACCAGTCCAGACTCTTCACCGACTGTAATAATAAATTGGATTGTTCCATGCGGAATGTTTTGTTCTTTTAAAAGCTTAATTGTTTCAAGGATAACAGCTAGCCCGGTTTTGTCGTCTGCCCCAAGAATAGTCGTTCCGTCAGATACCACATAGCCATCTTTGATAGAAGGCTTAACGCCTTTTGCAGGCACGACGGTATCCATGTGGGAAGTGAAGTAGATCGTGTCCACGCCTTCCTTTGTTCCCTGAAGTGTACAAATTAAGTTGCCAGCGCCGTGGCCAGTTTGTTCTGTTGTGTCATCTTCGTAAACTTCCACGCCAAGATCGGTGAATTTTTGCTTTAATACCTTTGCAATTTCCGTTTCAAATTTCGTCTCAGAATCAATTTGCACAAGCTCTAAAAATTCGTTTAGCAAACGTTCTTGATTAATCATCTATATTTCCTCCAATATGTAAGTGGTTTACTATTCTAGTATACCTTTGTCCATATCAATTGCAAAAGGATTAGAATGTTAAGAAATACAGCTACAGTACGGAATCCCGCATGACATCCGCGGGATTAACCTGATATCCCTGTTTTCCGCGGATATCCGCCAGTTTCACCATTCCGGCATTTCTTTACCCCACTAACTTACAGCGGAATATTCCCGTGCTTCTTTTTCGGTCTTGTTTCTGATTTATTGCGCAGCATTTCAAGAGCTTGGATGAGTTTGATTCTGGTTTCGCGCGGATCGATGACATCATCGACCATGCCTCTGCTTGCTGCAACGTACGGATTAGCAAATTTTTCACGATATTCTTCGATTTTCTGTTCCCTGACAGCTTCTGGGTCTTCGCTGTTTTGAATTTCGCGGGCAAAAATGATATTCGCTGCCCCTTGAGGTCCCATAACCGCAATTTCTGCGTTCGGCCATGCGTACACAAGATCGGCACCGATCGCTTTACTGTTCAGCGCCACATAAGCACCACCAAAGGCTTTTCGTAAAATAACCGTCAGCTTTGGCACTGTCGCTTCAGAGTATGCATACAAAATCTTTGCGCCGTGGCGGATGATGCCCCCGTGCTCCTGTTTAACACCTGGGAAAAAGCCGGTAACGTCTTCAAACGTAATAATTGGGATATTAAAAGAATCACAGAAACGAATAAATCTTGCAGCTTTGTCAGATGAATCGATATCAAGGCCGCCTGCCATAAATTTCGGCTGATTGCAGACAAGACCGACCACTTCACCCTTGATGCGCGCCAAGCCGACAACGATATTTTTCGCAAAATCCTGATGAATTTCCAGGAAGGAATCCGCATCCACTACCTGCTCGATGACTTTGCGGACATCATATGGGCGGAGCGCATCAAACGGGATTACATCCGTTAAATCTGGACGGTAATCATCCTCTAGATCTGTCTCCAGTCTTGGCGGTTTTTCCTGATTGTTTTGCGGCAAGTAGCTTAATAGTCTGCGGACCTGTTCAATAGCTTCCGCTTCTGTTCCTGCTTTAAAATGGGCATTCCCGCTGATTGTATTATGTACATTGGCACCACCCAGATCCTCTGAGGAAATTTTTTCGCCCGTCACGGTTTCGATTACCTTTGGACCGGTAATGAACATTTGGCTTGTTTTTTCCACCATGAAAACAAAATCAGTGATTGCAGGGCTATACACGGCACCGCCTGCACATGGTCCCATGATGACAGAAAGCTGCGGGACTACCCCTGAATAGATGGAATTCCGGTAAAAAATATGACCATATCCATCAAGCGAGACAACGCCTTCCTGGATTCTTGCGCCGCCCGAGTCGTTTAAGCCGACAAATGGAGCCCCATTTTTCGCGGCTAAATCCATAACATTCGCAATTTTTTTCGCATGCATTTCCCCAAGAGCCCCGCCGAAAACGGTAAAATCCTGCGAGAATAGAAAAATGGGTCTGCCATTGACCTTGCCATAGCCTGTTACAACGCCATCGCCAGGACCCTTTTGATCTTCCAGGCCAAAATCTGTGCAGCGATGCTCAATAAACGGATTCAATTCCACAAATGTTCCTGGGTCAACCAGCAAGTCAATTCGTTCCCTTGCCGTCAGCTTGCCTTTTTCATGCTGCTTTTCAATTCTTTCATCTCCACCGCCTAATTCAATTTCCCTGCGGCGGTCGTAGAGTTCATTTATTTTTTCATAGATGTCCGTCATGGTTACTTTCAATCCTTTCTTTCGCAAAGTTCAAAGAGAACTTTTTTAGTAGATTTCGGATGCATAAACGCCACCTGTGCTCCGCCGGCGCCAGTCTTTGGAACGTCATTGATCATGCTGATGCCTTTTTCCTTGATTTCATTGATTCGCTCCTGGATGGAATCCACGCCTAATGCAACGTGGTGCAGGCCTTCGCCTCTTTTTTCAATAAACTTAGCGACAGCGCTTTCACCTGATGTCGGTTCAAGCAGCTCAAGCTTCGTTTCCCCTGCTTTCAAAAAGGCAACCTTCAGCTTCTCACTTTCAACCTCTTCTATGCCGAGCAATGGAAGCTTAAGAATATCCGTATAAAAAGGAAGCGTCTCCTCCAGCGAACGAACTGCAATCCCAATATGGTCGATTTTTTTGATCATCTTGCCCTCCTCCATTCCTGCTGTAAAAATATTTTCTATCAATATTGAATATAATGCTATATTAACTATACTCTTAATATACTAAAAATTCCTGTTAATATCGAGCGGTTGTTCATTTTGGTTTTTCTTAGTAAAATAGAAGTAATGAAATATTCTATAAGGGGGTATTTGATTGTCGAATAAAAAGATGAGAAAAATTGTTGTTTATTTAATGATTTTTGCTATGCTTGCATCATCGCTAATTGTGGGAGCATCAATGTTTCTTTAAGATAAATAAGAGAAGGACTGCCGAGTGCGGCAGTCCTTTTTCTATTAGCCAATTTTTAGAAGAAGCTGAGCAAGAAGATTGATTGCAGCTTGAACAACTGCGTCGACTTGTACTTCTGTTTGAGTGACAGTTACTTCGCCTGAATCTTCGATCACAGTAAGCTGTGATTGGACTTGTGTGACATCTAGTGATTGAGCCACTCTTTGCAGCTGACGAACATTATTGTTTTCGTCACTTCCTAGAACGACAATGGATGCTTCGATGGCTGCTTGCAGAGCTGCTTGAATAAGAAGGAGTCCTTGAACTTCTGTTTGCGTAACATTAACCGTATGAGAGTTGCGGACAATTAGACCCTGCTTTTCGTATTGATCAATATCCTGGCTGTTTTTCACTGATTGTCTTGCTGGCTGTCTGTTTCTTTCTGACATTTAAAAAATCCCCTTTCCTTTTTTAGGTTCACTTTAAGATATTCGAAAAGGGTATTTCCGTTTGGACAACTTCATTAGACCATTAGCGGAATTTCGGACAATTAGGTCATTTTAGGGGCAAAAAGCTGAGAAAGTTTCAAAAAAAAGTCCTTCACTGCTGACATGAAGGATAAACTCTTTGTATATTTTACACTGCTTGTCCTTCATTTGCCCGATGAAGGACAAGCTCTCCTCATATTTCACACTAAATGTCCTTCATTCGCCTGATGAAGGACAAGCTCTCCTCATATTTCACACTAAATGTCCTTCATTCGCCCTATGAAGGACAAGCTCTCCTTGCATTTCACACCGGATGTCCTTCATTCACCTGATGAAGGACAAGCTCTCCTCGTATTTCACACTAAATGTCCTTCATTCGCCTGATGAAGGACAAGCTCTCCTCGTATTTCACACTAAATGTCCTTCATTCGTCCGATGAAGGACATCTTGCACAAAAATTACACAAACAAAGGCCTTCATCAAGTTGATGAAGGCCTTTTTACACTGAATATTCATCTTGTTTGTCCACTACCATTATCGTTAATTGCTCCGTACGCATTGCCGAGCTGATCAAAGCTTTCGGAGGAGGAAACGATTAAGATTTTCGTGCCGAGCGGGATAAAGTCGTACAGTGATTCGATGGCTTCGTTTTGGAGCCGGATGCAGCCCTGTGAGACGTATTTGCCAATGGACGACGGGTCGTTTGTGCCGTGGAGCCCGTATATTCTCCCATCCGTATCGGCTGCATCAAAACCGATCCATCTGGTTCCCAATGGATTGTTGTCGTCCCCGCCTTTAATATCTTTTTTCCGGTAATAAGGATCCTTGGCTTTGACCGTAATGGTAAAAAGACCTTCTGGAGTTAATTCTTCCGTTTTCCCGGTTGCGGCCGTAATCACGGTCTGAACCTTGTTATCATGAATGAAAGCTAACTCATTCGTCTTTTTATTCACAATGACAAAAGGATCCCCAGGCATGGGGTTTTCTCCTAAGGGCCATAAAGGGGATATGGACAGAGCAATCATCAGAGCGGATAACAGCTTGAACATGCAATCTCACCCACTTTTTTC
Source organism: Cytobacillus sp. MT66 (assembly GCF_058792595.1). Classification (NCBI taxonomy): domain Bacteria; kingdom Bacillati; phylum Bacillota; class Bacilli; order Caryophanales; family Bacillaceae; genus Cytobacillus; species Cytobacillus sp. MT66. The sequence goes on along the minus strand of NZ_JBXAFB010000005.1, from coordinate 175,660 downwards.
CCTTTAGTGTACACATTGGCCGCAGATTCATGCATTTGTTGCTCCAACAGTCACATTCTTCTTGCTGCTGCAAACCCTAATTTGCAGGATTCATGCTGCTTCTTAGGAAAACCCACTTTTAAAAGCGTTATGCTTTGTTAAAACATTTTTACATCTACAACTATATATGTTACCCAGTCACGTGCTCCCTTTTTCCAACTGGAAGCTCTTTGGTCGATCCTTTAATCCATAAATATTCTTCCATTTCACGCACAAATTGATAAAGAGCTGCCCGGGCTTCAAATTCCTCCCTGCTCTTCGGCAAATCCATGTCTCTAAAATAATGCTTCATTTCTGAAAGCTTATCTAAAAATCGGTGTGCAGTATTTCCCGGGTGAATATTTTTCGATAAATCCTCCAAAAAATCGGCAATCATTTCACCTTGTTCGACAGTATGCGTAATCGAAGTGACAACCGGCAGCATTCTTTCAAGGATTTCAAATTGCTTTTCTCTCATTTTAAAGTAATGAAAATAGATGTTTTCGTTGCGCAGAAAATGGTTCTCCACATCACGAAAGGCCAAAGATTCGGCTTCTTCTATCAGCCGGGCTGATTCAGTAATCTCATAACCGTCCCAAGTGCTTTCGTTTGTCCGCAAATAGATGACCATTTCTTCAAAAATCCGTCGGAAATTTTCTTCAACCTGCAGCTGGTATTCCTTAAGCTTTTGATCAAGGCTTGGCATAAACAGGTTCGCAAGCAGTGCGACCCCAATACCAATTGTAATAATCCCAATTTCATTGACAACCAGTTCTGCTGTCATCTCGCCTGCTGAAAAAATATGCAAAATAATGACACAGCTTGTAACAATCCCATCACTTACCCGAAGCATAACAGCCGTCGGGATAAAAAAGATTAATAAAAATCCAATCATAATAGGATGGTAGGCGATTCCTTCAAAAATCACTCCCGAAAACACAATGGCCAAAAGACATGCCATAAAACGATCCACGGATGTCCGCAGTGATTTTTTTTTCGTGGTTTGTATACAAAGGATCGTCAAAATTCCAGCCGAGGCAAAATTACTAAAGCCGAAGATTGACGCCAAAATAATTGATGCTGTCGTACCAATAGCTGTTTTTATCGTTCGGTAACCAATGCGAAACTTCATATTGTTTTCTCCTAAAATTCAAGTCCATGCCTGTTTATTATATAGTGTTAGCTTAAAACATGTCCATATCGATTTGGGACAACGAACCTGTCCCCTTGTCCTTTTGGACAAAGGGCGGACCTGTGAACCGACGGACAACGAGCCCTTGTCCCGAAAAAAAAGAAGATGACCAGAAAACGGTCATCTTCAAATCAACTATAAAACTTTTTGCAGGAAGTCCTTGGCGCGCTCGGAGGATGGGTTGGTGAAAAATTCGCTTGGCGGTGCGTCTTCTACAAGGACGCCTCCGTCTAAAAAGAGGACACGGTCGGCTACTTCACGGGCAAATCCCATTTCATGTGTGACAATCGCCATCGTCATTCCCGAGTCTGCCAGTGTTTTCATAACATCGAGTACTTCCTTTACCATTTCCGGGTCAAGCGCAGATGTTGGCTCGTCGAACAGCATGACATCCGGCTGCATGGCCAGGGCACGCGCAATAGCTACCCGCTGTTTTTGCCCACCGGATAATCGGCTTGGGTATTCATTGGCCTTTTGTTCCAGGCCGACCTTTTCCAATAATTCCAGGCCAATCTTTTCTGCTTCCGCCTTTGTCAATCCTTTTACGTTAACAGGTGCATATGTTAAGTTTTGAAGAACCGTCTTATGAGGAAAAAGATGAAAGTGCTGAAACACCATTCCTACCTTTTGGCGGATTCTCATAATGTTTGTTTTTTTATCCGTCACTTCATGATCATTGATCCATACTTTACCGCTTGTCGGCATTTCAAGTAAATTGATGCAGCGGAGAAAGGTTGATTTTCCCGAACCAGATGGGCCGATAATGGCCACAACCTCACGTTCTTTAATCGTGGTGGTAATTCCTTTTAAGACTTCTAGCTTTCCAAACTGCTTATGCAAATTCTCTACCTTAATCACTGCGTCTCATTCTCCTTTCAAGTACCTTTCCGAGTAAGGTTAAGGTGATCACCATTAGGTAATAAATGAGACCGGCCAGCAAAAGCGGCTCAATAAAACGGAACTTTTCTGCACCTACCTGATAGGCCCGGCGCATGATATCCATGACCCCGATGGTTGTAACAATCGCAGATTCCTTAGTAAGCGTTATGAATTCATTCATTAGCGCTGGCAAAATATTTTTCAGGGCTTGAGGCAAAATGATGTTCAGCATCATTTTCCCATATGGAACCCCTAGTGCCATTGCTGCTTCACTCTGTCCTTTGTCGACAGCCATAATTCCAGCACGGATGATTTCAGAAATATAGGCCGCAGAATTCAGGCCAAAAGCAAGTACAGCCGAAACATAAGGTTCAATTTGGTAGCCAAAAATCTGCGGCGAGCCAAAGTGAATAATCATTAGCTGCAAGACTAATGGCGTTCCGCGAAAGATAGATGTATAAGCATCTGCCAGCCAGACGAGCGGTTTAAATTTGCTGATTTTAAAAAGCGATAAAATAATCCCAAGAACAAACCCTAATAGCGCTGCGACTGCAACAATCTGGAGTGTGACAATAACGCCGCGAAGGATATAGGGCAGTGATGGGAGAACGGATGTAAAATCGAAATTCATTGTAAAACTCAATCCTCTCACTATCAACTAGATTTTTTCATTTTAAACGATACCTACTGACCTCTAGAGGTGAGAGGACAGATACGAGACGTAAGCTTGTTGTTCATAGGTTATGCTATTTTCTAATATTGCATGAACTTGTTTTAATGATGGCTCTTGTTAAGCTTAGCCATTAATTTCCGCTCAAGTCAACTATGCTGTTAAAATCAACATTAACCTTTCACACATCCTAAAAGAAAAGGAGGGCAGCCTCTTGGGAGAAGCTTCCCTGATTTTTCAAAAAACGTTCAGAAGTGTGGTGCTTCTGAACGTCCTGAAGTATTTACTTTTATTCTTCAAACCATTTCTTGATGATAGCATCAATTTCTCCGCTATCAATCATTTCTTTAAGGGCTTTATTGAATTCTTCAGTTAGTTCGCTGTCCTTTGGAAATGCAGCTGCATATCCGCCGTCAGCATCTTCGATTGTAAAACCATCTAGGTCTTCGTTGTTTTCAAGATAGCCCGCTGCCACAGTGTCTTCGATGATCGCTGCATCAAAACGGCCAGCTTTAATTTCTTGAATCACTTCTGGAATACGATTGCGGTTTTCAACCGTCATATCTACTTCTTCTGCCAGTTCATTGGCTTTCTCCTCTTGGATGGAGCCTAATTGAACGCCAACCTTTTTACCGCTAAGGTCTTCAACCTTTTTAATGCCACTGTCTTTTTTCGAAACGATCATATGTTTTGAAGTGTAGTAGATTTCACTGAAATCAACGCTTTTTCGTCTATCATCTGTAGCTGACATCGCTGACATAACAAAGTCTACCTGTCCAGATTGAAGCGCTTGAATCAATCCGCCAAAATCCATATCGTTAATTTTCACTTCATAGCCTAGCTTCTCTGCCACTGCTTTTGCAATTTCAGGATCAATCCCGATAATATCGTCGCCTTTAGCTGTATCAATAAATTCAAATGGTGCATAGTCTGCTGATGTTCCCATTGTTAATACTTTTTTCTCTGTTTTTTGGTCATCTGCTGAGCCGCTTCCCTCTGATGCTGGTTCTTCGCTTGTTCCGCAGGCTGCAAGTAAGCCGATTACTAGTATACTAACGAAAAAATAAGAGAAGATTTTTTTCATTTTTGTTTTCCCCCTATAGCATTCCGAAAATTGATAATAATGTCAATTTATATTATCTTCTATACTCTATCAATTTTCAAGCTTCTTTTTTATTAATATTTATTCATCTAAATGTATTTTAACACATTTTTGTTTTTATGCAATAGTTTTATATAAACAGGTGAACAAATGCTATTTTTCATGTATGAATAACAGGATTAGCATGGTTTATTTATGCATAGATTATTCTTTTTTATTAATAATTAAACCGATTTTCTATAAGGGATTAAGCAGTTGGAAATGTTTTTTTAATATAGGTATATTGTTTATCCTTATCAGTTTATACGAAAGCCAAATAAAAAAAGCCCCGAAGTTCGGGACTTTTTATCATTAAAGCTCTTCGCAATGCTGTTCGAACGCATTTTGCAGTTTTTGGATGACTGCCATTGGCTCATGGCCTTCGATGTCATGACGTTCGACCATGGTCACGATCTTACCATCTTTCAAAAGAGCAAAAGATGGTGAGGATGGCGGATAGCCTGTGAAATATTCACGTGCTGTCGCTGTTGCCTCTTTGTCCTGGCCTGCAAACACAGTCACAAGCTGATCAGGTCGCTTATCATAGTGGACGGCGTGTGCTGCCGCTGGACGAGCAATTCCGCCGGCACAGCCGCAAACGGAGTTCACCATTACTAGTGTTGTCCCTTTCTGCTCTAGAGCCTCTTTCACATCATCAGCTGTTTTTAATTCTGTATAGCCAGCAGACACAATCTCTTGACGCGCCTGATTAACAACATCATTCATAAAGATATTGAAATCCATGCTCATTATTTATCGTTCCTCCTTAAAATTTAGCTTTATACCATCATACCAATAGTTACATGTATTTTTCAACGCTGGGAACTCGGATCCCTAAAGGGGTTCATTATTTGATCTTCCCGCATACACGGAAAAAAGCTCTTCAACTGCGGAAGTAACGGTTCTGGAGCCTGCGATGACTTCGTTTTCTATTTTAGGAAGCAAAGCTTTAATGTTTTGATCGTAAAAAAAGCTGATCTGCAGCTGATCAATGATCATCGAGTAGATCCATTCCTTTGTCTGGGATCTTCTTCTTTCCTCAAAGACACCTGTTTCCTTTGTTGTTTCCTCAAATTGACGGATAAGTTTCCAGATATCTTCCATCCCCTCGTTTTCCAAGGCAGAACAGGTGGAAGCCTTCGTTGTCCAGCCTTTGGTTGCCGGCTGAAGAAAGTGCAGGATTCGGTTATATTCAGCTTTTGTTTTATTAGCGAGCTGTTTGTTAGGACCATCTGCTTTGTTGACGATAATGGCGTCGGCGAGCTCCATAATCCCTTTTTTCATTCCTTGAAGCTCATCACCCGCTCCTGTTAAAACAAGCAGCATGAAAAAATCAACCATATCTCTGACAATGACCTCGCTTTGGCCGACACCAACCGTTTCTACTAATATCACATCGAAGCCGGCCGCTTCACATAAAATCATGGTTTCCCTTGTTTTACGGTGAACACCGCCTAGCTTACCGGCTGAAGGTGATGGCCGGATAAAGGCTTGCGGATTGCGGGAAAGCTGCTCCATTCGCGTTTTATCACCAAGAATGCTTCCTCCGCTCAGGCTAGAACTTGGATCAACTGCCAGCACGGCTACTTTGAAACCCAAATCGCATAGATAAGTTCCGAAAGCTTCAATAAATGTACTCTTACCTGCACCAGGGACACCGGTAATGCCAATGCGAATGGACTTTCCAGAATAAGGGAGGATCTTTTGCAAGAGATCCTGTGCTTTTCGAAAATGCTGTTCAGCATTGCTTTCAATTAAAGTAATCGCCCTTGCCATGATCGTGCGGTTGCCGGCAAGAATGCCGGCAGCCCATTCATCAATATTAATATCCTGCTTCGCTTTTTTCTTAAAACGATTATTCTTGACAAAGCTTGCCTGATCATGTGCGACCTCAACGCCTCTGCGCACTACACTGGTAAATTGATCAGGATTTTCCCGATCAAACCATTCAGGTTTTTTGTCCTTATCCATTTGAAACTTCCTCATATCCAAGTCGGGTATAGATTTCGCGAATCACCTTCTGCGCAGCAACAGGGATCACAGTTCCAGGACCAAAAATGGCTGCAGCCCCTTTTTCATATAAGTACGCATAATCCTGTGCCGGGATGACCCCGCCGATAACAACCAAGATGTCTTCGCGATCCAGTTTTTTCAGTTCCTCCACAAGCTGTGGAAGCAAGGTTTTATGGCCGGCAGCAAGCGAGCTGATGCCAATGACATGGACATCGTTTTCAATCGCCTGCTTCGCTGTTTCTTCCGGTGTCTGGAATAATGGACCAATATCCACATCAAAGCCTAGGTCCGCAAAGGCTGTAGCAATGACCTTCGCTCCGCGATCATGGCCATCCTGACCCATTTTGGCGATAAGGATCCGCGGTCTTCTGCCCTCATTTTCTAAAAATTCATCAGTCATTTTCTTCACTTCAGCAATTTCATCTTCATTTGAAAAGTGTGAGCTGTATACGCCGCTAATGGAGCGGATGATCGCCTTGTGGCGGTTTGCTACCTTTTCAATCGCGTCAGAAATTTCACCGAGTGTGGCACGCACTCTTGCTGCCTGTACAGATAGCTCGAGAAGATTGCCTTCACCGCTTTCTGCTGCTTTAGTAATCGCAGCCAAGGCTTCTGCCACTTTTTCCTCATCGCGTGATGCTTTTAATTTTTCAAGCTTTTCGATTTGCTTCAAGCGCACAGCGGTATTGTCAATATCAAGAATGTCGATAGGCTCTTCCTGATCTAGACGGAATTTATTAACGCCTATAATCGTTTCCTTGCCTGAATCAATTTGCGCCTGTCTTCTGGCTGCTGCTTCCTCGATGCGCATTTTTGGCAAGCCGGTTTCAATCGCTTTTGCCATGCCGCCAAGGCTTTCTATTTCTTCAATATGCTCCCAGGCCCGCTTGATCAGTTGGTCTGTTAAGGATTCCACATAGTAAGAACCAGCCCATGGGTCGATCACATTGGTGATACCTGTTTCCTCCTGCAGATAAAGCTGAGTATTCCGTGCGATGCGTGCAGAGAAGTCCGTCGGCAGTGCGATGGCTTCATCCAGGGCATTGGTATGCAGGGACTGTGTATGCCCCATAGCCGCTGCATGGGCTTCAATTAACGTTCTCATAACATTATTAAATGGATCCTGTTCGGTTAAGCTCCAGCCGGAGGTTTGCGAATGGGTTCTGAGTGCCATTGATTTTGGATTTTTCGGTTCAAAGGTCTTCATCATTTTTGCCCAGATGAAGCGCGCCGCACGCATTTTTGCGACCTCCATGAAATAGTTCATGCCGATTGCCCAGAAAAAGGACAGTCTTGGCGCAAAGGAATCAATGTCAATTCCTGCTTTTAGGCCTGTGCGGACATATTCCAGACCGTCGGCCAATGTGTAGGCAAGTTCAATATCCGCTGGTGCCCCCGCTTCCTGCATATGGTAGCCTGAAATACTGATGCTGTTAAACTTAGGCATGTACTTGGAGGTGTATTCAAAAATATCAGCAATGATTTTCATCGACATGTCTGGCGGATAAATATAAGTATTGCGGACCATGTATTCTTTTAAAATATCATTTTGAATCGTGCCCGCTAGCTTTTCCTGGCTGACTCCCTGTTCTTCGGCGGTCACGATAAAGAACGCCATAATGGGAAGTACAGCACCATTCATCGTCATTGAGACAGACATTTGATCCAAAGGAATCCCATCAAACAATGTCTTCATATCAAGAACAGAATCAATCGCCACACCTGCTTTTCCGACATCACCGACTACTCGCGGATGGTCAGAATCGTAGCCGCGGTGTGTCGCTAGGTCAAAAGCAACCGATAATCCTTTTTGTCCCATCGCAAGGTTGCGGCGGTAAAACGCGTTACTCTCCTCTGCTGTTGAGAAGCCTGCGTATTGCCGGACTGTCCATGGACGATTGACATACATTGTTGGATATGGACCTCTTGTATATGGCGGAAGTCCTGGCTTTGAATCAAGATGCTCTAGCTCCTCAAGATCCGCTTTAGTATAGAGCGGTTTCGTTGCTATCTGTTCATTTGTTTCAAAGGTCAGTTCACTCGGCGGAATTTCGGCAGTCTTTTTATTTTCAAAAAGAGATATGTTTTTAAAGTCAGGTTTTTTAGTCATGTTTTTCCGCCTCCATTTCGCTCAGCAGTTTCGCTAAGATCTCATAGCAATTGCTTCTCAGGTGAATGAATTGATCGATGCCAGCCTCAAGGAAGGATTCCTGACTTTCAGGCAGTCCTGCCAGCATTATTTTTACATTAGGCTGAATTTCTTTCACTGAACGGACGATTTCGGCTGCTAATTCATGATATTGGCTGTCTGATCCGCAAATGATGTAGTGTGTCAGCTTGGTCTGTTCTGCAAACGCTGCAGCTTGCTCCCCCTTATTGATATCAGAAGCCCTTACAGTACTGATGCCGCCTGGTGCCAGAAACCCTGTAATAAAGTCTGCGCGTGCTTTATGGGCCTTAAGTTCACCAAGACATATAAGGCCTGCTTTTGGGCTGATTTTCTCCGAGATTCTGCGAAGCTCTTCGTATGGTTCAGATAGGCGCACCTGCGGAAGAGCCGATTTTGTTTTAGCCTCTGCCTTTAACGGGGTGTCCTTTAAGCTTGCATAGATGTTTGTACCGATTATGCTCTGCTTTCTTGTAAAAATATCCTTGTTTCTTCTATTTAGAACGTCCTGTATTTGTTTCTGAAGCCAGCCAGTTTCAAGTGCTTTTGTTATGCCGCCTTTTTCTTCGATTTCAAGAAAAAGTGCCCATGCTTGTTCTGCCAGCTGATTAGTCAGGCTTTCGATATACCAGGATCCGCCTGCTGGATCAACGATATTTTTTAAATGGGCTTCATTTTTTAAAATTAATTGGGTATTTCGTGCAATTCTGTCAGAGAATGAAGTGGCTTGATTTTCCGGCTCATTGTACGGGCTGACATGCAAATATTGGATTCCGCCAAGAACAGCAGCAAATGCCTCGTTTCCAGCGCGGAGCATGTTCACATATGGATCATAGACAGTTTTTGTAAATCCTGATGTTTCACCAGAAATGACCATTTTTTGCTGTTGCTCATCTGCCCCAAAGCTTTCAGCCACTTTGCTCCAAAGCAATCTAGCGCTGCGAAGCTTGGCAATTTCCATGAAGAAATTACCGCCGATGGAAAATTTAAAAACCAGCTTCGATAAAATGGTTTCAAGACTTAGTTTGCGTTCAAGAAGCTCAGCGGTATGATGAACACCAGCCGCTAAGGCGATTGCCAGCTCTTGTACCGCGTTTGCCCCCGCATTGTGATAGACGCTTGTATTTACTAAAATCGTTTTTAGTTTGGGCATTGCTTTATGTGCGGATTGAATGGTTTCAGCCCATTTATCAAGTGAGTTTTTGTCTAAGGCTACTCCCTGTTTGGCCGCATCGGCAACGGGATCTGCCGCAATGTAGCCCGAAATGTTTTCGCTGTTTTCAAGGCTTGCTAGAGCTGCAAGAATTTCTTCCTGCTGATTATTATTTCCTTCTAGACTAAAGGGAAATTGTTTATATAGGTCGGTGCCGAGTGACTTAAGTTCGTTAATGTTTATTTTTTCTGCGTCAAAAGCAATTGCTGTTTGTCCCTTTTTCATTGCCGATTTGATTGCTTCATTTAAATTTGTGTCCTCTTTGGGTTCAAGCTTTTGTGCGACCTGCCACTCGTCGGTGAGATAACCAAGCGATGCAGATCCTCTGCGAAAATCAGTTTGGCCTGGTAATTGGGAGACCTGCTGATTTTCCAGGTCTTCTTTTGTATAAAGCGGTTTCAAGTCGATGTTTTCATATGTATGACGATATAATGTTGAGATGTTTTTTCCTTTTAATGCTTCTTCGGCCTTTTGCTGCCAGTTCTCAATAGTTTGCTGTTCAAAGGTTTGATGGATCATCTTTTCTAGTGTCATATGCCACTGTCTGAAAGAGACAGCTTCCCCCCTTTTTAGCGGAATGAATTTTCAGTAAAATTCTTAATTTTATTTTAGTATACATATGGGATTGTGGCAATTGGAGAAATGGCTCGTTGAAATGCGGATGCCTTTGGACTCTTCCACTCTCTTTTCTGCTTGTTCTGTCTAAAGGGCGAACAACTTTAGACGCTCCCACTCCATTTTCTTCTTGCTTTGTCTAAAGGGCCAACAACTTTGGACTCTTCCAATCCATTTTCTACTAGTTCTGTCTAAAGTGCAGTCGACTTTGGACTCCCCCACTCCATTTTCGCCTTGCTCCGTCTAAAGGGCGAGCTACTTTGGACTCCCTCACTCCATTTTCGCGTTGCTCTGTCTAAAGGGCGAGCGACTTTGGGCTCCCACACTCCATTTTCGGCTTGCTCTGTCTAAAGGGCGAGCGGCTTCGGACTCCCCCACTCCATTTTCTGCTTGCTCTGTCTAAAGGGCGAGCGGCTTCGGACTCTCCCACTCCATTTTCTGCTTGCTCTGTCTAAAGGGCGAGCGACTTTGGACTCCCTCACTCCATTTTCGCGTTGCTCTGTCTAAAGGGAACCACTTCCACTTATAAAAAACGGCCACCGTCGCCGGCAGCCGTTTTTCTGCTTAATATACAGATGTATTTTCTTTTGAAGTATTTTCAAGGATTTCTTTAACACGCTGTAAGAAGCGGCCACAAACTAGTCCGTCAAGGATACGGTGGTCTAGGGATAGACATAGGTTAACCATGTCACGCACAGCGATCATGCCGTTTTTCATAACGACTGGACGCTTAACGATGGATTCAACCTGTAAGATTGCCGCTTGCGGATAGTTGATGATTCCGTTTGATTGGATGGAACCAAAAGATCCTGTGTTATTGACAGTGAATGTACCGCCGGACATTTCTGCAGAACTCAATTTGCCTGAGCGAACTTTTGCTGCAAGCTCATTGATTTCACGGGCAATGCCTTTGATTGTTTTTTCATCGGCATTTTTAATAACAGGTACGTATAGGGCATCATCTGTTGCAACAGCGATAGAAAGGTTGATGTCTTTCTTCTGAACGATCTTGTCGCCTGCCCACATAGAATTGATTTGCGGGAATTCTTTCAGTGCTTGAGCAACTGCTTTTACAAAGAAAGCAAAGAATGTAAGGTTGAAGCCTTCTTTTTTCTTGAATTCGCCTTTGATGGAGTTACGGTAGTCAACAAGGCTGGTAACGTCTACTTCTACCATTGTCCATGCATGAGGAGCTTCGTGCTTGCTGCGAGTCATGTTAGCTGCAATAGCTTTACGCACACCAGATATTGGAATCTCGATATCCCCAGGAACCACTGGTACGTTTGGTGCAGATGCTTGCTTTGCAGGAGCAGCCGCTTTTGGTGCAGCTGTTTCTGCAGGTGCAGCCATTTGCGCTGACGGCTGTGCAGGCTGTGCCGCCGCTGGTGCTTGGCCAGCTTGTGGAATATTGCCTGACTCAATTATTTGCATTAAGTCTTTGCGAGTGATACGGCCTTCTGCGCCTGTTCCAGTTACTTGATTTAAGTCAATGCCATGCTCTTGGGACAGCTTTAATACAGCTGGTGAATAGCGTACTTTGCTGCCATCAGCTGCTTTTGGAGCTGGTGCAGCATTCGCTGCTGCCTGTGGAGCTGCTGCTGGTGCCGGTGCTGATGGAGCTGGTGCACTTTCAGCTTGTGGTGCTGCTGGTGCTGCTTCTGCAGTACCGCCGCCTTCTGTTTCAATGGTTAGAATAACTTCTCCAACCTCATAAGTTTCGCCTTCTTGTGCGATTAATTCTTTAATCACTCCAGTAAAAGAAGAAGGAATTTCAGAGTTTACTTTATCTGTAGTTACTTCAGCTAGCGGGTCATATTTATTTACTTTGTCGCCAACGGAAACCATCCATCTGTTGATGGTACCTTCAGTAACACTTTCCCCTAACTGAGGCATCTTAATTTGTTCGATTGCCATTAGGTTTTACCTCCTTGAGCCTATCCATTTCTAGTTGCTGCATTCTTTGCAGAAGTTTATTATAAATAGCCACTATTAAATTTGTCCGTTGATTGCAGCGAGAGGCGCTTCAATCAACTAATGTGATTAGATTAAAATTCTGCCAGTTCCCTCATTGCTTTTTCAACTTTATCTGGGTTTACCATGAAGTATTTCTCCATTGTTGGTGCATATGGCATAGCTGGTACATCTGGGCCTGCCAAACGCTTAATTGGAGCGTCTAGTTCAAATAAGCAGTTTTCAGCAATGATTGCAGAAACCTCACTCATGATGCTTCCTTCTTTAGTATCCTCTGTTAAAAGCAAAACCTTACCTGTTTTTGTTGCGGCTTCTATGATTGCTTCTTTATCAAGCGGATATACTGTTCTTAAATCAAGTACATGAACTGAAATGCCATCTTTTGCTAGCTTTTCTGCAGCTTGAAGAGCGAAGTGAACGCAAAGTCCATAAGTAATAACGGTTAAGTCTTCACCTTCGCGCTTTACATCTGCTTTTCCGATTGGCAATACATAATCATCATCAGGAACTTCCCCTTTGATTAGACGGTACGCACGCTTATGCTCAAAGAAAAGAACCGGATCATCATCACGGATTGCAGCTTTTAGCAGACCTTTCACATCATATGGAGTAGAAGGCATAACAATTTTTAATCCAGGCTGGTTAGCAAAAATTGCTTCTACTGATTGAGAGTGGTATAGGGCACCATGTACGCCGCCGCCATATGGTGCACGGATAACCATTGGACAATTCCAGTCATTATTGGAACGGTAGCGGATTTTTGCTGCCTCAGAAATAATTTGGTTGACAGCAGGCATAATGAAATCAGCAAATTGCATTTCAGCAATTGGACGCATGCCATACATTGCTGCACCGATTCCAACCCCGGCAATTGCAGACTCTGCAAGCGGTGTATCTATTACGCGGTTTTCTCCGAATTGCTCGTATAAACCGTGAGTTGCCTTGAATACTCCGCCTTTTCTTCCAACGTCTTCCCCTAAAACAAAGACTTTAGAATCTCTTTCCATTTCTTCGCGGATTGCTTTTGTTACCGCATCAATATAAGAAATTACAGCCATTTTAGTTCCCCCTTACTATTCAGCATAAACGTATTTCATTGCATGCTCTGGTTCAGCATATGGTGCATTTTCTGCATAATCAGTTGCTTCGTTTACAGTTGCCATTACACGATCATTGATCTCTTTTTCTTTTGCATCATCCATGATGCCATTTTCTTTTAAGTAAGCAGCAAAAGTGATGATCGAATCCTTTGTTTTTGCTTCTTCTACTTCGTCTCTTGAACGATAGCTGCGGTCATCGTCATCAGAAGAGTGTGGAGTTAGACGGTAGGAAACCGTTTCAATTAAGGATGGTCCTTCACCGCGGCGGCCTCTGTCAGCAGCTTCTTTCACTGCTTTAAACACTTCAAGCGGATCATTTCCGTCAACCGTTACTCCTGGCATACCATAGCCAATCGCACGATCAGAAACCTTTTCACATGATAATTGTTTTTCAATTGGAACAGAGATTGCGTATTTGTTATTTTCACACATGAAGATAACTGGAAGCTTGTGAACTCCTGCAAAGTTAGCCCCTTCATGGAAATCTCCCTGGTTGGATGATCCTTCACCAAAGGTTACAAAGGTTACTAGGTCTTTGCCTTCCATTTTTCCGCCTAAAGCTACCCCAACCGCATGAGGAACTTGAGTGGTAACAGGAGAGGAGCCAGTGACAATACGGTTTTTCTTTTGTCCGAAGTGTCCTGGCATTTGGCGTCCGCCTGAGTTTGGATCTTCAGCTTTTGCAAAAGCGGAAAGCATTAGATCTTTCGCAGTCATTCCAAATGTTAAAACAACCCCTAGATCACGATAGTATGGAAGAACATAATCCTTCTCACGATCAAGCGCAAATGCGGCACCAACTTGTGCTGCTTCTTGTCCCTGACAGGAAATAACAAAAGGAATTTTCCCAGCACGGTTTAAAAGCCACATACGTTCGTCAACACGGCGGGATAAAAGCATCATTTCATACATTTCTAATACTTGTTCATCGCCCAAACCTAGTTCAGCATGACGATTTTTCTTCTTAGCCATTTAAATACCCCCTAGATCAATATGTAGGGGCCCCAGCCTCCGTACTTCGGAGCCCAAGAGCCTTTATACAGAAGAAGGCAGCTGCCCTCTTTTTGAGATGCAGCTTGATGCCTTCATTTCTTTTATTACCCGTGAATGGCTTTGCCTTCAACAGCAAGAGCCGCTTCACCAATTGCTTCAGATAATGTTGGGTGTGGGTGGATTGTGTGTGCCACTTCCCATGGTGTTGCATCGAGAACTTTTGCCAGGCCTGCTTCAGAGATCATGTCTGTTACATGCGGCCCAATCATATGAACACCTAAAATGTCATTTGTTTCTTCATCAGCAACAATTTTTACAAACCCATCTGCTTCACCAAAGACAAGAGCTTTACCGATTGCACGGAAATTGAATTTGCCTTTTTTCACTTTGTAGCCTTGTTCCTTGGCCTGATCTTCTGTTAAGCCGACACTTGCAGCTTCTGGAGCGCTGTAGATACACTTAGAAACAAGGTTGTAATCGATTGGTGATGGATTTTGCCCTGCAATATGCTCAACAGCCACAATTCCCTCATGGGAGGCAACGTGTGCAAGCTGAAGACCGCCGATGACATCACCGATAGCATAAATGTGTGATTCTTTTGTTTGGAAATATTCGTTTGTAATGATATAGCCTTTTTCCAGTTGAATATCTGTATTTTCAATGCCGATTCCTTCAGTATTTGCCTGACGGCCAACAGAAACAAGAATCTTATCAGCCGTGAATTCCTGCTGTTCGCCTTTCACTTCTGCAGAAATCGTTGCATTGCTGTCCGTTTGTTTTAACGTTTCTGGAAGAACTTTGGCACTTGTAATGATGTTGATGCCTTTTTTCTTCATAATGCGCTGCATTTCCTTAGAAATTTCTTTATCCTCAGTCGGAATGATACGGTCTGCATATTCAACGACTGTTACTTGTGCACCAAAGTCTGATAGCATAGAAGCCCATTCAATCCCGATAACGCCGCCGCCAACAATGATGATGGAATTAGGGATTTCCTGCATTTCCAGCGCTTCATCAGAAGTCATGACATTTCCACCGATTTCAAGTCCTGGTAACGTGCGTGGACGAGAACCTGTTGCAACAATGACGTTCTTAGGAACTAGCATGGCGTTTTCTTCGCCGCTGTTCATTTCAACAGAAATTGTTCCAGGCATTGGAGAGAAAATAGATGGGCCTAAAATACGGCCAAGACCTTCAAAAACATCGATTTTCCCTTGCTTCATTAAATGCTGTACACCTTTATGAAGCTGTTCAACAATCCCGCTCTTTCTTTCTTGAACCTTGCCAAAGTTTACTTTGACGTCACTTACGGATACGCCGAAATCTTCGCCGCGTTTGGTTGTTGCGTATACTTCTGCACTTCTTAGCAGGGCTTTACTTGGGATACAGCCTTTATGCAAGCATGTTCCGCCTAATTTTCCCTTTTCAACAATAGCTGTCTTTAAACCAAGCTGAGACGCGCGGATCGCTGCTACATAACCGCCAGTCCCTCCGCCAAGAATGACCAAATCATATTCTTCTGCCACTTGCGTTTCCTCCTATACAACCGATCTAATATGCGAACCCTAGTACATTAAGGGAATTGCTCGTTGCTTTAACGTATTACTCCACCGGGGGTCAGGCCCCCATCGCTGTAACGCGCTGCTCCGCTGGGGGTCAGGCCCCCAATGCGGTAATGCGTTAACATGTTGGGGTTCACCCCTGGATGACTTATACTAAGACCGTTTCTCTTACGTTACCTGGGTAGTGCTTTACTTGTTCTTCTTTGCGGAGTACGCGCAGTGCTCCTTCTGCAAGAGCCTGCAATTCGTTTTCTCCTGGGTGAACAATGACATCAGCGATCCAGTTGATTCTGTCACTGATTTCTTTAACGAAGTCTTTGCCGTAGGCTAATCCGCCGGTGATGATAATGGCGTCAACTTTGCCTTTAAGCACTGCACTTGCTGAGGCAATTTCTTTTGCCACTTGATAAGCCATAGCAGAGTAGACAAGTTTAGCTTTCTCATCGCCAGCTTCAATCATTTTTTCAACCTTAACTGCATCGTTAGTGCCAAGGTATCCGACAAGACCGCCCTGTCCGACTAGTTTTTTCATGACTTCATCACGGTAGAACTGGCCTGAGAAGCAAAGATTCACTAATTCTCCGACAGGTACTGTTCCGGCGCGCTCAGGACTGAAAGGACCTTCTCCGTGAAGACCGTTATTTACATCAATAACCCGGCCTTTCTGGTGGGCACCAACCGTCACACCGCCGCCCATATGAGCAATAATCAGATTTAATTCTTCATATTTTTTGTCTAATTCTTTTGCCACTCTTCTTGCAACAGCTTTTTGGTTTAATGCATGGAAAATACTGATGCGTTCAATTCCCGCAAAACCGGAAATCCGTGCAATCGGCTCCAGTTCGTCAACCACTACAGGGTCAACAATATATGATGGAATATTTAAAGCAGATGCAATTTCGAACGCTAGGATTCCGCCAAGGTTTGAAGCATGCTGGCCCGCATAGCCTTCACGTAAATCAGTCAGCATTTCTTCATTAACCGCATAGGTTCCGCCTTCGATTGGCTTTAACAATCCGCCGCGGCCGCAAACTGCACTTAATTTGGAGATGTTCATGCCTTCTTGATCTAGCGCTTCAAGAATAACATTTTTGCGGAATTCATATTGGTCGATGATATTTTCAAAGGAATTTATTACATCTGCATCATGACGCAGTGTTTTTTCAAAAATAGAAATTTCATTTTCGAACACTCCAATTTTCGTGGATGTCGAACCAGGATTGATTGTGAGAATTCGATATGTCTGTTCTTGCACTGTTTTACCTCCATTTATGGAAGTGTAAACCTCCATCAGATTAAAGCATTAACGTAAACGGGGTCCCCGAAACTCGAAAGTTTCAAGGGCTCCCCACTGGTTTAATGCATTACTGTAATGGGGGACAGACCCCCAATGCTTTAAAGTGATAAATTATTTTCTGCGGCTTAGGATGTGATGGCCGTTTTGAAGGAATTGGCTGCGAGAGTTGCGCATTCTTTCAATTCTTTCTTCAACCATACGGTCAGCTGCTTTGTATGTTGGGATATTTTCACGTTTTGAGATTTCGATAACCGTTTCAATGCTTTGGTATAGGCCTTCAACTTTTTTCATTGCACGATCTCTGTTGTAGCCGTATAGTTCGTCAGCAACGTTGATAACACCGCCGGCATTGATTACATAGTCTGGTGCATAGATAATGCCCATTTCATGGATTTGATCGCCGTGGCGCTCTTCTTTTAATTGGTTGTTGGCAGATCCAGCAATCACTTTTGCTTTTAATTGTGGAATAGTGTCATCATTTACAGTTGCACCTAGAGCACATGGAGCATAGATGTCGCACTCTACGCCGTAGATTTCATCTGGTCCTACAGCTTTTGCGCCAAAGTCGTTTACTGCACGCTCAACAGCTTCTTTATTGATGTCAGTAACGATTAATTGTGCGCCTTCTTCGTGAAGATGTTTACATAGGTTATATGCAACGTTACCTACACCTTGTACAGCTACTACTTTTCCTTCTAATGAATCTGAGCCGAATGCTGCTTTAGCAGCTGCTTTCATACCTACATATACACCGTAAGCAGTTACTGGTGAAGGGTTACCTGATGAACCGAATGCAGGAGAAATACCTGTTACATAATCTGTTTCTTCATGGATAAGGTCCATATCAGCCACAGTTGTACCTACATCCTCAGCAGTGATGTAGCGTCCATTTAAGCCTTGGATGTAACGGCCGAATGCACGGAACATTTCTTGGTTTTTGTCTTTCTTAGGGTCGCCGATTATAACTGTTTTACCGCCGCCAAGGTTAAGACCTGCAGCCGCATTTTTGTAAGTCATTCCTTTTGCAAGACGCAATGCATCTTCAATAGCTGCCTCTTCAGAAGCATATGTCCACATACGAGTACCGCCAAGTGCTGGTCCTAATGTAGTGTCATGAATAGCAATGATTGCCTTTAAGCCTGAAGTTTTGTCCTGGCAGAATACCACTTGTTCGTAATCGTATTTCTCAAGATATTTGAAGATTTCCATGTTTTTTATCCCCCTAAAATTGTAAAGTTTTATTCCGAGTTAATTTTTCCATAAAAAGCAAATTTATTTAGAAGCAGAGCAAATTGCCAATGCCAATGAGTAAAGTTTACTTTCAGCGGAATCAGCTCTGGAAGTTAGCACAATTGGCGCTTTCGCTCCGGCAATAACTGCTCCGACCTTAGCTTTCGCAAAATAAATAAGTGATTTATATATTGCGTTGCCAACCTCAATCGTTGGAACTAACAGGATGTCTGCACGGCCTGCAACATCACTTCTTATTCCCTTATGTTCAGCAGCAATTTGCGATACAGCATTATCTAGGGCAAGCGGGCCGTCAACCACACAATTCTTGATTTGTCCTCGCTTATTCATCATGGTTAATGCTGCGGCATCCAATGTTGCCTGCATAGCAGGATTCACCACTTCAACAGCAGCAATCGGAGCTACGAGCGGTGTTTCAATACCGATGCTTTGAGCAATTCCCACTGAGTTTTGGATGATTTGTGCTTTTTGCTGCAAATCAGGCGCAATGTTCATAGCTGCGTCAGTTACGATAGTAAACCGGTCGTAGCCAGGAACTTCAAATACAGCAACGTGTGAAAGTACACTGCCGGACCTTAAGCCGAAATCCTTATTAAGGACAGCTTTTAAAATAACAGCAGTCGGTACATTTCCTTTCATGAGAACATCGGCATCATTTTGCTTAACGGCTTTAACTGCATTCTCCGCCGCTTGCACATTTGAATTGGTGTGAATAATTTTCACTTTACCGCTGTTCGCCATGGAACCGTGTTCTTCCATTATTTGCTGGATCTTTTCTTTATCCCCAAACAATAAAAAACTTGCCAGGTCGCGCTTGAGCGCTTCTGAGACGGCTTCGATGACTTCGTGATCCTCTGCAGCTGCTACAGCGACTACTTTTTCTTCATATTGGGTTGCTCTCGTTATAAGAGTATCCAATTCCATCTGTCTCAACCCCTTTTCAAAAACCCTTCTAGTTAACCAGATTCATGTTGCAACACACATTATTATTTAATGCAAGAAGTGTGCCAACTTAAAAACCCCATGAAAACGCTTTATATTTCACAATAACACCATGCAAAAAATTGCATACATGAAAATTATTGCATGCCATCATTTGCAATTCCATATTTTTCAATCTTATAATACAAATTTCGAACTGAAAGGCCAAGCTGTTTGGCAGTCTTTGTTTTATTGCCGCTGTTCTGTTCTAAGGTATTCTTAATAATATTTTTTTCATACTCCTCGAGCTGCTGTGATAAATTTTTCTCTAAAACAGTATCAATTTCATATTGTTTATTAGGATGCTGATGTGTACCGCCTTTTGCCAATACCGGTACATGATGTTCATCCAAAATATTTTCATTATAGTTCATAAAAATAATGGCTCTTCCGAGTATATTATCGAGCTCTCTAACGTTACCCGGCCAATCATAAGCCATTAGTTTTTTTAGCGCCCCTTCAGAAATCTCTTCGACATTTCTGCCATATTCCTGATTAATTTTTTGCAGGAGCCTTATGCATAATAAAGGAATATCCTCTTTCCTTTTTCGAAGGGACGGGATATGGATAGGCATTCTATTTAACCTATAATACAAGTCTTCCCTAAACGTGCCGGTAGCAATTCCTTTTTCTAAGTTGACATTTGTTGCCGCAATTACGCGGACATTAATCTGAATAGCCTTCGTGCCGCCAACTCGAGTAATTTCCTTTTCCTGCAGAACGCGTAAAAGTTTGGCCTGAGTGTTGGCCGAAAGCTCCCCAATTTCGTCGAGAAAAATACTCCCATTATTTGCTTCTTCGAAAAGACCTCTTTTTCCGCCGCGTTTCGCACCAGAAAAAGCGCCCTCTTCATAGCCAAACAGCTCGCTTTCTAATAAGGATTCAGACAGAGCTGCACAATTGACGCGAATAAATTTATTGTATTTTCGATCGCTGCCATTATGGATAGCATGGGCAAATAGCTCTTTACCTGTCCCCGATTCCCCGCGAAGAAGAACGGTTGCTGGTGTTTTCGCCCCCAGCCTTGCTTGTTCAATCGCAATCGTCATTTCTTCGGATTTCCCAATAATGTCATCAAAGGTATATTTGGCCTCAAGATTGCGAATGATCTGCCGGGCCCGATACAGTTCTCTGTTTAACGTTTCGATTTCTGACACGTCATGAATGACACCGACGCTTCCTTTTAAAATACCATCAACAATCACTGGTGCTACATTTACAACTACTTCTTTCTTTTTCGGACCGACCCGCATGGCTACCCCTCTGACAGGACGCCTTGTCTGAAGAACCTTCATATGTACACTTTCACCTTCAGAAATATCAGCAGATGCTGGTTTTCCAATGATTTTTTCTTCCGAAAGTCCGGTGATTCTCGAATAGGCAGGGTTAATCAGTAAGCCGCGCCCGTGCTCATCCACAACGGAAATTGCTTCATCACTTGATTGGATAATCGCCTGAAGCATCGTTTTGACTTCCTTCAAATTCGTAATTTCTTCTGCGAGATTCATCACTTGGGTAATATCTTTAAATACAGCAAAGGCACCAATAAGCTCGCTGTTTTCTCCAATCATCGGGATTCTTGTCGTAATGATTTTTAACCCATTATTTAAGACAAGCTCCTGATTCTGTTCGGCTCGCCTTGTTTCCATGACCCTTTGCAGCTGGCTATTCGGGATAACATCTAAGATATGCCGTCCGATTGCTTTTTCTTTTTTTACGCCAATCATCTCTTCAGCACTTTGGTTAAAAAGAATAATCTCTGATTGGCGGTTGATGCCAATCATCCCGTCGCCTGTTGAGTTAAAAATAAGATCGTGCTTAAATTTTTCGTTTTCTATGCTTGAAATGAGGTCCTCTTTTTCCTCAATAAGAGCCGCAATAAGGTAAGCAACACTTCCCGGGATTAAGACCGAATGCTTTCTTTTAGCCTCGCGGAGCTGTAAAAAGACCTCTTGGTCCCCAGTTACTTCAATAATGATATCTATTTCCTCAGAAATGAATTCGCGCCAGTCGGTCCCTGTCTGAATTCCATACTCCTTAGCAAGCTTTAGACCAGGAGCATGGGGATTGGTATCAACTATGACCTTAACCTTTAGCATTGAGGTTTCCATCAGAATTCGTAATAACGCACTGCCGCCCTTGCCAGCGCCTACAATCATTACTGTTTGCATAACTATCCCTTCTTTTTTAGCTGAAATTTATTTCACAAAAAATTCATTCAATTATGCAAAATATTTCATACTATTTAATTTTATCCCTATTCCTTAATCTTGACAAATTTCCACATTCATTTATGATGAAGTGGGACGCAAGGGGACTTTTTTCCTTGCAGATATTGAACGTATTATTGGCTAAGAAATGAAGGGATACCACATGGTTCGACTTATAGCTTTGATCATCATGGTGATACCAGGCGCAATTGCTGCATATGGAATAAAGCTGATGAGGGATATGGTGTTTGGCATTCTGCAAAGTCCGTTTCCTGCACTTTGGATGCAATTTTTAGTGGGATTGATTCTTTGTATTGGCGGGATTGGCTTTATTGGGGGCTTTATTCTTCACCGAGATCGAAAAAGAAATAAAGTACAGCAAAGATTTAATAAAAAATAATTGAGCGGAGACAGTACGGGCGTTCATTCTAAGGATTTTTATTTTTTATAAAAAGCATGGCACTTTTTAGTGGCCATGCTCTTTTTATCTATATTGTTCTTTAACTTTTCGTGCCAAAAGAGGGTCATCTGTTATAAACGCACTGCAGCAAGCGGCAAATAGCCGTTGCATTTCCTTTTCTTTATTTACCGTGTATGGCCTGACAGCAATACCGCAGGCTTGAGATTCTTGGATCAGCTTTGTTTTTGCGATTGTATATTTTGGGTGCATGCTTTTTGCCCCAATGGATTGTGCATATACCCATGGCATATAAAGCCCCTCAGAAAACAACGGAGCTGTTTCAATTTCGGGCGCCAGCCGATAGCAGTACACAATGCTGTAATGATTAAAGGATGAAAGAATGATCCGGTCTGTCATTCCATATGAACGAATGAGGCTAATGACTTTTTCCTCCATCCCCTCATAAGGAAAAACTCCATTTTTCAATTCAATATTGCAGTTGATTTGATTGGTTTTCATCCATTCGAGCACTTCTATTAAGGAAGGTATGGGCATCTTTTTATGAAAAACATTTTTTCCAGCGCCAGCATCCAGCTTTCTGATTTCCTTGAATGTAAGGTCTTTTACATACCCTTTCCCATTTGTTGTTCGGTCGACCTTTTCATCATGGATGACGATCAATTCGCCGTCTTTTGTCATTTGAACATCTAATTCGATGCCATCTGCACCCGCTTTTTCAGCTTCCCGGAATGCCTTCATCGTGTTTTCGGGATATAGGGCTGAATACCCTCTATGGGCAAAAATTAATGTCATGAAATGAACTCCTTTGCCATTGGTTCTTTCCTTTAGTTACTTTAATTCTAGGCTTTGTAAATTTGGCCGTTGATTTCCTCTCCAAGGCGCTTCGCTTTCCGGGGGGTTTTGCGAACCTCCTCGTCACATGCGTTCCTGCGGGGTCTCCCTACACCGCTGATCCCACAGGAGTCTACGCGCCTTCCAATCCAATCAACTGAGCAGTTAAATCAACATCAAGCTGGAATAGTGCCTTATCAAAAAAAAGTAAAAAAGCGCTCCCGCTTTTGAGAACGCTTATTTGTCTATTCCTTTCAAGAAGCTTTATGCTCTAATCGCAATTTGTCAGCCACCATGGCAATGAATTCAGAGTTTGTTGGTTTTGCTTTGGACATGCTGACGGTATAGCCGAATAGAGAAGAAATAGAATCGATGTTCCCCCTGCTCCATGCGACTTCGATTGCATGACGAATCGCCCGCTCTACACGGCTGGCAGTTGTATTAAATTTCTTTGCAATGTCAGGATATAAAACTTTTGTAATCGAGCCAAGCAGCTCAATATCATTGTAAACCATCGAAATCGCTTCACGCAGATACATGTATCCTTTTATATGTGCTGGTACTCCAATTTCATGAATTATACTGGTTATACTGGCATCAAGATTTTTGGATTTGGGTTCTGCTTGCTGAGGACGATAGGATGGTGCTGAAGCGGACTTTCTGATCACATGGCTAGATTTTCCACTTACCTGTCTAATATGGTTTGCTAAGTTTTCCATATCAAACGGCTTCAAAATAAAATATGAAGCCCCAAGATCAACCGCTTTTTTTGTCACATCTTCCTGGCCAAAAGCTGTCAGCATAATGACATTTGGAAGGTTGTTTTTCTTTATTTCCCGCATTTTCTCTAACACAGCTAGACCGTCCAAATGCGGCATAATTATATCCAATATAAGGACATCCGGATCTTCATGCTCTAGAACCTGCAGGCAATCCTGTCCGTTATGGGCAACCCCCACTACTTCCATATCGTCTTGGGATGAAATATATTCTTCTAATAGTCCGACAAGCTCCCTGTTGTCGTCTACGATACATACTTTTATTTTCTTCACGTATACTTTCCTCCTCAATCCAATTCTGGTCTCTTTGCCATCTCTTTTATTCTAAATTAGAAATTCGACAATGCAACCGAAATTCCTCTGCTTTTTTGAAAATTTCTCAAAAATAGGAATAAATCTTTAGTTTCCTTTCATTTTCTCCCGCATTCGACTGATTTCGCCATATTTTTAAAATTGAATTGGATTTGTCGAAAAATCTTTATCTCAATTATATCACAACCATATAAAAAATATACACATTACCGCGTTAAACCACCGGGGGACAGGCCCCCATTGCGTTAAAGCAGAAAAGGAAGCAGGGGGCGCCTGCTTCCGATTTGTTCTGTTAGGATGCTTTTTCTTTAGGTTTTTCGTATATGTCAATCCCGGCCTCGTTGAGCATCCATTCGATGTGGACGCCATAGCCAGAGGTTGGGTCATTTACAAAAACATGGGTGACTGCTCCGACAACTTTACCGTTCTGAATGATTGGGCTGCCGCTCATTCCCTGAACAATCCCGCCGGTTTTCGCTAAAAGTTTTGGATCTGTTACCTTAATCACCATACCTTTAGTTGCCGGGAATTTTTGCGGTATTGTGCTGACGATTTCGATATCAAACAGATTAACTTTATCATTTTCAACTACTGTCAAAATTTTTGCGGGGCCTTCCTTCACCTGATGGGATAACGCTATTGGCATCGGCTTATCAAGGATACCGTTTGGAATCGTTTGGTGCAGTTCACCGAAAATCCCAAATGGGCTGTTTCGTGTAATATTGCCGATTACTTCACGATCCTCAGAAAAACGTGCCAGTTTTTCCCCTGGGTTCCCGTTGCTCCCTTTTTCAATAGAAGTAACAGTAGATCGTACGATTTGACCATCATCGACAACAATAGGCTTTTTCGTATCCATATCTGAGATAACATGACCTAAAGCGCCATATTTTTTTGATTCCGGATGATAAAAAGTCATAGTTCCAATTCCTGCTGCTGAATCGCGAATATACAAACCAAGCTTATAGGTATCTTCACTTTTATCCTTAAGCGGCGTTAATTTTGTTGTGATTTGTTCACTTTCGCGATTAATAACAATATTTAGAGGGTTGCCGGATTTTCCGGCTTCTTGCACAAATGGGGCTACATCTGACATTTTTTCTATCTTTGTTCCATTGATTTCTTTAATAATATCCCCGATTTTAATCCCTGCAATTTCGCCAGGAGAGGATTTACCTTCAGCAGTATTAACCTGATGGTGTCCAACCACTAAAACCCCAACCGTATTCAGCTTGACGCCAATCGATTGGCCGCCTGGAATCACCTTAAAATCCTTTAAAACGTTTACATCAACTTTTTTTATTGGAATGCCGGCAAATTCCAGCAGCATTTCATTTTCCCCTTGCTTCTTTGCCTTTAGGGAAACCGTATCATTCTCTTGCTTATATGCCAAACTAGATGGGTCTGAAAACACCTTTGCCGACACCATTTCGGCCTTTTCCATCTCAAAATGCTGACCCTCAAAAAGGGTAATAGAAGCTGGAATATGCAAATAATCTTGAAAAGGTTTAGAAAAACCAATTGTAATTAATGAAACAAGGAGAAGCACACCGATTATTTTTCTGATAACATCTATTGTCAAATACCTTCACTCTCCTCGCTTCTAATCCACTTACGTCAAATGGCTACATCTTTAATTTTGCCTGTAACGCTTGCATTTATAACCTAACTGGGGATAAAAAAAGCTATCCTCCTTTGGATAGCTTTTCAATGTATTTTCATTTGACCTGCCAGCTGCAATAATTCCTTGGCATGTTCCTTTGTCAGGTCGGTAATTTCTGCACCCGAAATCATTCGGCCGATTTCTTTTATTTTTTCCGACTCGTTTAAGGTTTTAACAGAGGTCCTTGTCCGGCCATCCGAAATATTTTTGGCAATATATAAATGGTTGTCCGCCATGGCAGCAACCTGCGGCAGATGGGAAATGCAAAGCACCTGTGAATTGACAGATACATTGTGGATCTTTTCCGCAATCGCCTGTGCCACTCTACCGCTGACACCGGTATCAACCTCGTCAAAAATGATCGATGTGACACCCTGATGCTTGGAAAAGATACTCTTCATAGCAAGCATGATTCTGGAAAGCTCCCCGCCAGAAGCTACTTTTGACAGCGGCTTTAACGGTTCGCCAGGGTTTGTCGAAATGTAAAATTCAACTAAGTCTGCGCCGTTTTTCGTAAATGCCCCGGTCTTTTCATAAAAATAGACCTCAAATACAGTTTTCTCCATATATAGCTCTTTTAATTCCTTATGAATTAATTTTGTCAGCTTTTCTGCCGCTTTTTTGCGAAGATTGGTTACTTCTTCTGCTTCAACTTGGAGATCCTTACGCAGTGAAATGAGTTCTTTTTCTAATTTGTCGATATGTGATTCTTTATTTTGAAGTGTTTCAATTTCCTCTTCAATTTTTGCCGCATATTCAAGAATTTCATCGACACTCTTGCCATATTTCCGCTTTAGACGCTGAATTTCGTTCAGTCTGTCCTCAATTTCCGTAAGCCGGGATGGATCAAATTCAAGAAAATCCAAATCATTTCTTAGCGTTCTTGCTGCGTCCTCGAGCTGATAAAAGCTATTCGAAACCGCATCAGCCACTTCTTTATAGGCTGGATCTAAATCGGCCGCAGCTTGAATATGCCCCATGACGAGACTAATCCAGTCAAGACCTTTTCTCTCTCCCTGCAGACCATCATAGCTTGATTGGAGGGACTCATAGATTCTTTCAAAGTTGCTGAGCCGTTTTCTTTCTTCTAAAAGATCTTCATCTTCATTCAATTTAAGATCAGCTGATTGAATCTCATCAAGCTGAAATTTAATTAAATCCAGTCTGTGTGCCATTTGCTGATCATTTTCGCTTAAGTTTTTTAATTGCTTCTGCTTTTTTTCATAAGCGCTGTACACCTTTTGGTACTCGATAAGCGCTGATGAGATTTTTTCACCGCCGAACTGATCAAGAAGCAATAAATGCATGGTCTCATCCATGAGCTCCTGGTGCTCATGCTGGCCATGGATATCCACTAATGTGCTGCCGATTTCTCTTAAAGTAGATATCGTCACAAGCTTGCCGTTTACTCGGCAGATGCTTTTTCCAGACTTTGATATATCTCTTCTAAGCACAGCCATTCCATCTTCTATTTCTATGCCAAATTCCCTGGCTTTTTCGAAAATCGGGTGATTTGGGTCGTCAAGCTGAAAGAGCCCTTCGATTTCCGCACGGTCTTCACCATGACGAACAAATTCTGCCGATCCGCGTCCGCCAACAAGCAAATGGATGGCATCAATTATGATTGACTTACCTGCGCCAGTTTCTCCGGTTAGCACGGTTAAGCCCTTTTCAAACGAAATAGAAAGGGCTTCTATAATTGCAAAATTTCTGATAGATAATTCATTTAACAACGTGGTCACCTCTTACAGCATGTCAAGAAAGCGGTTGGAAATAACGTCCGACTGTTCTGGTGTTCGGCAAATAATCAGGCACGTATCGTCGCCGCAGATGGTTCCAAGGATTTCTTCCCAATCTAAATGGTCAATTAAAGCACCAATAGCCATTGCATTTCCTGGAAGGGTTTTCATTACAATTAAGTTTCCAGCGGAATCTATACGGACAAAGGCATCCATTAAGTTTCTCTTTAATTTTTGCAGCGGATTAAAGCGCTGATCTGCTGGAAGGCTGTATTTGTAGCGTCCGTCCATTAAGGGTACCTTAACAAGATGCAGTTCCTTGATATCTCTTGAAACTGTTGCCTGTGTGACATTGAACCCGGCACGCTTCAGCTCGTCAACTAGTTCATCTTGTGTTTCTATTTCTTTATTTGTAATAATTTCACGGATTTTAATATGTCGCTGACCTTTAGTCATAATTTCACCCTTTTATATTCTAATCGTAAAGACCGATTGCTTTAAAAGCCTCCACATATGTTCATTTTACATAATTCGATGCGATTCGGCAAAAATCCTTTCTCTTTTCGAAGAGGAGTAATATTTTTCTCTTTAGCGCTTTAACTCGGCGGGGGCCTGTCCCCCGTTGCTTTAAAGCGCTGGGGGACAGGCCCCCAGCACGTTAAAGCATAAAAAAGAAGCATGGGCTGTTACCCGTGCTTCTTATAGTTCTGTATGGGCTTGATTGACGATGTCTTTTGGGCTTGTTTTTAGCTGGTTTTCTCCTTTTTCCTTTGTGCCTTGCCAATTTAGGTGAAGAAGAAACTCGATGTTTCCTTCTCCTCCGGTGATTGGTGAGAAGGAGAGATCTTTCACATCATAGCCAAGATCTAGGGAGAAGGCGATGATCTTCTCAAGCACTTGTTCATGTACTTTTGCCTCTCTGACGATCCCCTTTTTTCCAACCTGTTCCCGACCTGCTTCAAATTGAGGCTTGACTAGGGCAACGACATCACTATTTGGAACGAGGAGGGTTTTTAAAACTGGCAAGATTAGCTTCAATGAGATAAAGGATACATCAATCGAAGCGAAATCTGGCATACCCTCTGATAAATCAGCTGGCGTCACATAACGGAAATTGGTGCGCTCCATGACGACAACACGCTCATCCTGCCGCAGCTTCCATGCAAGCTGATTGTAACCTACATCTAATGCATAGGACATTTTCGCACCGTTTTGCAGGGCACAATCGGTAAATCCGCCGGTTGATGCACCAATATCAAGAAGAATCTTGTCCTTAACATCAAGGTCGAATACCTTCAATGCCTTTTCAAGCTTTAAACCGCCTCGGCTGACATATGGAAGCGGATTTCCCTTAACTCTTAACGGAATATCGCTGCTTACCTTCTCACCTGGCTTATCAAGGCGGGTTTCATTGCTGAATACAAGTCCCGCCATAATCGTGCGCTTAGCTTTTTCCCTTGTCTCGGATAAGCCTCTTTCAACTAATAAAACATCTAGACGTTCTTTTTTTGCTTTCATCTTTAAGCCCTTTTTTGCTTTTTTCTAGCAAGAATTTTCATCCGCTCGACAACGTCACCTGTTGTCATGCCAATTTCTTTTAATAGCTCATTAACGCTTCCGTGTTCAATAAAACGGTCTGGAATGCCCATACGATCGATCTGCATATGATGGAACCCATTATCATGAGCATATTCTAGGACCATGCTGCCAAATCCGCCTTGGAGCACAGCCTCTTCAATCGTCAGAATCGGCATATTTTCGTGGAAAAGCTCCATTAGCATCTTTTCATCTAATGGCTTAATAAATCTGGCATTGATTACTTTAATGGAATACCCCTGCTTTTCTAAAAGGGAGGCAGCTTCCATTGCCATTGGAATCGTTGTGCCAAAGGTCAGGATGGCCGCATCTGTTCCTTTCTTTAAAACCTCCCATGTGCCAATTGGGATCTTTGTGAGCTTATCATCCATTGGAACGCCAATTCCGTTTCCGCGCGGGAATCTCATCGCAATTGGACCATCATCATAATTCATAGCTGTATTGACCATATGCTGGCCTTCGTTTTCATCCTTAGGCATCATAAGGACAAGGTTTGGCACATGGCGTAAAAAGGCAATATCAAATACACCCTGGTGTGTTTCGCCGTCTGCCCCAACTAGCCCAGCGCGATCAATACCGATAAATACATTTAAGTTCTGCCGGCAGATGTCATGAACGACCTGATCATAGGCACGCTGAAGGAAGGTTGAATAAATCGCCAAAAACGGCTTCATTTTTTGAGTTGCCAGCCCGGCTGCAACCGTTGCTGCATGCTGTTCTGCAATTCCAACATCATACATCCGATCAGGAAATTCGCTGGCAAAGCCCTCAAGCTTGGAACCAACAGGCATCGCTGGGGTAATAGCAACGATCCGTTCATCCTTCCTCGCAAGCTTTCTTACGGTCTCACTGACAAGCTTGCTCCAAGCCGGAGGCGTATTTGCCGGTTTGACAAAGTCCCCCGTATCCATTTTATATGGACCAGTGCCGTGCCATGTTCCGATTGTATCGGTTTCTGCAGGTTTATAGCCTTTTCCCTTTTTCGTTATAACATGCAAGAGAACAGGTCCTTCTGTCTTCTTTGCATAATTTAAATTCTCAAAAAGACTTTCATAGTCATGTCCATCCACAGGACCTAAATAAGTAAACCCAAGTTCCTCGAAAAAGACTCCGGAAACAAATAGATATTTCAGAGCATCCTTCAGTCTTTCAGCCGTTGAAGCAAGCTTGCCGCCAACTGCAGGGATTCTTTTCAAAAGAAGCTCAAGTTCATCTTTTGCCCATTGATACTTGCCTGCTGTCCGCAGCCTGCCGAGGACATTATGGAGCGCGCCAACATTTGGAGCGATGGACATTTCATTGTCATTTAAAATAACAATCATATTCTTCTTTTCATGGCCGATATGGTTTAACGCTTCCAGAGCCATTCCCCCTGTTAAAGCACCATCGCCGATAACAGGAATCACGTAATTATGCTGTTTTTTCAAATCTCTTGCAATGGCCATTCCCATAGCTGCTGACAAGGAAGTCGAACTGTGGCCTGTCTCCCAGACATCATGGACGCTTTCAGCCATTTTCGGAAATCCGCATAGGCCCTTATATTGGCGTAATGTTTCGAATTGCCCGGCACGCCCTGTCAGGATTTTGTGGACATAGGATTGGTGGCCGACATCCCAAATAATTTTGTCATCCGGGCTGTGAAAGCATTTATGCAAGGCAATAGTTAATTCAACGACCCCTAGGTTTGGGCCGATGTGTCCGCCTGTATACGATAATCTTTCAATCAAAAACTGGCGAATGTCTTGGCTTAGAGCTTCTAGCTCTTTTATCGAAAGCCCTTTTAAGAAAGAAGGGTCTTTTATTGACAAAAGATCCATTTACGGATCACTCACTTTCATTCTGATTACTGCTTGATTTTGAACCCCTAAAAACTGTCCTGTTTTTTTCACTTATGGTTTATTATATCAATATGTTGGAAATCCTCAAGGAAATGCAATGATTCTGGTAAATATTAGTGGTCTCTTTTTTCGATTAAATCTGTAATCTCTTCAAGCAGTTTGGTGTTCAGTCCTGTTTGCGCTAGCTTTTCTATCGCTAATTCTGTGTGCGTATGAAGAGCTTTTTTTGCTCCATCCATCGTCAATAAAGCTGGGTATGTGCTCTTGTGATTGCTTGTATCACTTCCTACAGGCTTGCCGATAACCTCCTGAGAACCTTCCACATCAAGAATATCATCACGGATTTGAAAAGCTAATCCAAGATGGTAAGCAAATTCTCTTAGCGTCTGGATCGTTTGCTGATCAGCTCCCGCTAGAATCGCTCCAGATACAACACTGCAGCCAAGGAGCTTGCCTGTTTTATGAATATGAATATATTCCAGCTCTTCCATGGTTAAGTCTTTGTTTTCCCCGTTTATATCCGCAACCTGGCCGCCAACCATGCCTTCCGCACCTGAGGACTTGGAAAGCTCAGTGATTAAAGCCATCTTCGTTTCAGGAGATGCTGATTCTGCTGGTGCATCAGAAATCAATTGAAAAGCATAGGTTAATAAGGCATCGCCGGCTAAAATAGCAAAGGCATCGCCGAATACCTTATGATTCGTTGGTTTTCCGCGTCTTAGGTCATCGTTATCCATGCTTGGAAGATCGTCATGTATAAGTGAATACGTATGAATCATTTCAATGGCAGCAGCTGCCTGCAGACCTTTTTTCGTATCATGACCAAAAGCTGTTAATGTAGCAAAAAGGAGCAGGGGTCTGATTCGTTTTCCGCCAGCCTCCAGCGAATACAGCATTGATTCCTTTATAATGGAAGGAGCATCCAATTTACTTATGCTTGTCCTAAGTTCTTCTTCTAATAATGCCTTATGCGTTTTTGCAAAAGCTGTAAATGATTCTTGTTCCAAGACTACTCCTCCTCAGCTATCACGAAAGTTTCCTTCCGGCCATCCTCAGTCAAAATTTGCGTCAAGCTTGTTTCAACTTTTTTCAATTTATCATGACAAAGCTTGGAAAGCTCCATGCCTTCTTTATAAATATTAATAGCCTCCTCCAGCGGAACATCCCCTTCTTCGAGCTTTTCCACAATCACTTCAAGCTTTTCCATTGCTTCTTCAAATGTGATTTCTTTTTCTGAAGTCATGCTTTTTCACTCCTTATCCCCAGCACCTGGCAATCGATCGTTCCGTCCGATACCTTGACCTTAATTTGCTCATTTTCATTGATATGCTTAACAGATTTAATTAATTTTTCCTCATCCGAATAAACAAGGCTGTAGCCTCTGTCCATAATTTTTAAAGGGCTTAATGCTTCTAAGGTTGCGATACGATGGGAAAAATCCTTCTTTTTCGCTAATAAAATGGTCTTCATTTCTTTATACAGCAGTTTTTCACGTCTTTCAAGCTCCTGCCTTGACGCCCTGACAAGCTCTGTCGGCTGCTTTCGTTCAATCCGCTTATTTATCTGCTTCCATTTATCCATTTTATCATAAAATAACTTTTGCGCTCCTCTTCCTAGCTGCTCTGCAAGCTTATCAGCCTGTTCCAGCTTTTGCTCATATAATTTCTGCGGATAGCGAAATGCATATGATTTTTGCAGTCGTGCAAGTTTTTCTTTTCTAAGATTGATCTGTTCCTTTAAAGAGCGCATTAAGCGGACCTTTCGATTCAGTACTCTTTCAGCCAAATCCTCTATATGCGGAACCGCTAATTCAGCTGCTCCCGTCGGTGTTGGCGCCCGCAAATCGGCCACAAAATCCGCTATTGTAAAATCGGTTTCATGTCCAACTGCCGAAATAATAGGAATCCTTGATTCAAAGATTGCCCTTGCAACAGCTTCTTCGTTAAAGGCCCATAGCTCCTCAATCGAACCGCCGCCGCGTCCAATAATTAAGACATCGGCTTCATTGAGCTGATTGGCTGTCTGAATCGATTTGACTATGGATGGCGCAGCATATTCCCCCTGTACCAATGCAGGGAAAATGATAATATTCGCTACAGGGTAGCGCCGTTTAATGGTTGTGATAATATCTCTGATCGCCGCTCCTGTAGGTGAGGTGACTACTCCTACTGTTTTTGGGAATTTTGGGATGGCTTTTTTATGCTCCGGCGAAAAGAAACCTGCCTTTTCCAGCTTTTCTTTTAGCTGTTCGTAGGCTAAATAAAGATCACCGATCCCATCCGGCTGCATTTCTTTTACATATATTTGATAATTGCCTGATGGCTCATAGACTGTGAGGTCGCCTCTAATCAGCACCTTCATACCATTTTCAGGCGTGAATTTCATTCCGTTATTATAGCGGGAAAACATGACAGCTAAGATGCGCGCTTTTTCATCTTTTAAGGTGAAATACATATGCCCGCTGGAATGCTGCTTGAAGTTTGATATTTCTCCCTTTACAAGGATATCTTGCAGATGCGGATCGGCATCAAATTTTCTTTTTATGTATTTGGTTAAGGCATTCACCGTTAAATAGCGCTGTTCTTTCATGATAATCCTCTTTTCCTTTTTGTAACCCTGTTGATCTCCTCTCCAGGGTGGCGGGCGGGGAGCCTCCTTGTCGCTTACGCTCCTGAGCGGTCTCCCCTGACACGCTTCTCCCGCATGAGTCTTCGCACCTTCCGCTCCGATCAACAATATCCTAGAATCAAAATAAAACTGCCCCTTCCATTATAGTTTTAGATGACTTATTCGTCACGTAAAAACGGACTGGAAAATAAGTGTCTAAAACATATGGAACAGGGCAGTAGCATTTTTTTATCGTATTACGCTTTATGAATGTTTTTGGCTGCTTTAAGAGTATTGGCCATCAGCATTGTGATGGTCATTGGACCGACACCGCCTGGGACAGGGGTGATGAAGCTAGCGACTTCCTTAACTTCATTAAAGGCTACGTCTCCACAAAGCTTGCCTTCACTATTGCGGTTCATGCCGACATCAATAACGATGGCTCCTTCTTTGACATGATCCTTTGTAATCAGATCTGCTTTACCAACAGCCGCAACAATGATATCTGCTTGTTTGGTGTATTTCTTTAAATCATCTGTACGAGAATGGCAATATGTAACTGTTGCGTTTTTATTTAGGAACAGCTGCCCTGAAGGTTTGCCGACAATATTGCTTCGGCCGACAACAACCACATGCTTGCCCTCAATTTCTGCACCAATAAAGTCCAGCATGACCATAATGCCATAGGGTGTACAAGGCAAGAATGCATCCTGACCTGTCATCATTTTCCCCACATTTACTGGGTGGAAGCCATCCACATCTTTTTCCGGTGAAATAGTTTCAATAACTTTAATTTCACTGATATGCTTTGGCAATGGCATTTGCACAAGAATGCCATGAATGGAGGCATCATTATTTAATTCTCTTACTTTTTCAAGAAGCTCTTCCTCACTTGCATTTTCAGGCATTTCAATCAGCACAGAATGCATGCCAAGCTGCTTGCAGGTTTTTTCTTTGTTGGTTACATATGTTCTGGATGCAGAGTTATTTCCGACTAAAATTACAGCAAGTCCTGGTAAAATACCTGCCTTTTTTAATTCTTCAACTTCCTTTGCAATCGCTTCTTTCTTTTGTCTTGCAATTTCTTTCCCATCAATTAGGTTTGCGGCCATCCTGAAAAGTCCTCCTCATTTATAATGAAAGGAACCGTATGATTGTCTTACATCTGCTGTTTTACTTTGGATAGAACCCCATTAATAAACTTGCTTGATTGATCGTCTCCGAACCGCTTAGCAATTTCAATGGCTTCATCAATTGCCACATTTGCCGGAACATCTTCTTTTAAAAACAACAGTTCATAGACAGATAATCGAAGCAGATTTCGATCCACGGTTGCCAATCTTTCTATTTTCCAATTTGCCAGGTGTTTTTTTATTGTTTCATCCAGCTGTTCTTTGTTTTCTACAACTCCATTAACAAGCTGAGTTAAAAACTCATCATTTGGTGCATCCTCTAAGACATGTTCAATCGCAGAGCCTGGTTCAGCTCCGCTCATATCGATTTGAAATAATGCCTGTAACGCTTTTTCTCTTGCTGTTCTACGTTTCATTTTACTCATTCTATTATTAAACTCCTTTTTCAGGCGAAAAATGACGGATTAACGGCATAGTCTTATTAAAGGTAGGATAGATATAAATACTTAATTTTGATCAGCGCCTTGCGCATTTATCTATAGCTTCACCTTTTTTATCATAGCTTTATACCTCTATGCCAAAAATACCTTATTCATCATAGCATAAGAGGCATGATTTTCGCACCGTTTTTCCAGCCCTGTCTGAAAAAAGAAAGGCAAAAAGCCAAAGACAAGTAAATGTGCCTTTGGCTCAAAGCTTTATTATTAGAGTTCCTGATCGATTTCAAGCTCATTCTTTTGATTTTCAAATGTAATTCCGACAACATGGATGTTTACTTCTTGCGCTTCTAAAGCTGTCATATTCAATAAGGCCTGACGGATATTATCTTGAATTTTCTGGGCAACTGTCGGTATAGATACCCCAAATTTCATGACACAATAAACATCTACCTTTATGCCATCTTCAGCAAGTTCTACTTTTACACCTTTGCCGTGATTTTTCTTGCCTAATCTTTCAACAACACCAGATGCAAAGTTCCCGCGCATTTGCGCGACCCCTTCTACTTCAGATGCAGCGATTCCGGCAATGACCTCGATAACTTCGGGTGCAATTTCAATTTTTCCAAGACCGGTATCCTCATGACTCATTTCTAAAATATTTTCGCTCATCATGACACCTCCGTTAGTCTTCTTTATTCATTACGTTATACATTTCCAAAAACTTCGTATTAAATTGCCCTTCCACAAATTTTTCATGGCTAAGAAGTTTTAAATGGAATGGAATCGTTGTATGAATTCCTTCTATCACAAATTCGCTTAGGGCTCTCTTCATTCGGGAAATGGCTTCTTCCCTAGTAGCTCCATACGTGATCAGCTTGGCAATCATAGAATCGTAATATGGAGGAATGGTATATCCCGGGTATGCGGCAGAATCTACGCGTACACCAAGGCCGCCCGGCGGTAAATACATTTCAATTTTACCAGCAGATGGCATGAAATTCTTCTCCGGATTTTCGGCATTGATCCGGCATTCAATTGCCCAGCCAGTGTATGTAACGTCTTC
This sequence comes from Cytobacillus sp. MT66, assembly GCF_058792595.1. Lineage (NCBI taxonomy): Bacteria > Bacillati > Bacillota > Bacilli > Caryophanales > Bacillaceae > Cytobacillus > Cytobacillus sp. MT66. Next base: position 139,965 of record NZ_JBXAFB010000005.1, on the reverse strand, counting down.
TTGACGCAGGCTAAGCTTTTCTCCAGATGCTACTCTGATCTGTTCTTTAATTAAATCAACGCCTGTAACCATTTCAGTTACCGGGTGTTCTACTTGTATTCTTGTGTTCATTTCCATGAAATAAAATTTACGGTTATTATAATCGTAAATAAACTCAATGGTGCCTGCCCCAGTGTAATCTACTGCCTGTGCAGCCTTTACAGCAGCAGCCCCCATTTCCGCACGAGTTTCCCCATCAAGCGCTGGTGAAGGCGTTTCTTCGAGAAGCTTCTGCAGACGTCTTTGGATGGAGCAATCACGCTCGCCAAGGTGAATGACGTTGCCATGTGTATCCGCAAGGACCTGAATTTCAACATGGCGGAAGTCTTCAATATATTTTTCTATATATACACCTGGATTACCGAAAGCTGTTAATGCTTCCTGCTGGGTAATATTAATGCCCTTGACCAGCTCTTGTTCATTTTTGGCAACACGGATTCCTTTACCGCCTCCGCCAGCAGTTGCTTTAATGATGACTGGGTATTGAATCTTATTCGCAAGTTCAATGGCTTCATCAATGTCTTTAATGATTCCGTTTGAACCTGGAACAATCGGAACGCCAGCCTCTTTCATGGTTTCTCTTGCAATATCCTTTGTTCCCATTTTTGTAATAGCTTCAGGTGTTGGCCCAACAAAAATGATATTGCACTCCCGGCAAAGATCCGCAAAATCGGCATTCTCAGCAAGGAAGCCATAGCCTGGATGGATGGCGTCACAGTCAGTAAGCTTGGCAACGCTTATAATATTCGTGAAATTTAAGTAACTGTCTTTCGATGCTTTTGGACCTATACAGAATGCTTCATCCGCCAGCTGGACGTGCAGGGCTTCGCGATCTGCCTCAGAAAAGACAGCGACGGTTTCAATCCCCATTTCGCGGCATGCACGAATGATACGGACTGCGATTTCTCCTCTGTTTGCAATTAACAGTTTTTTTATCATTTGCGTGACCGCTCCTTATTCAGGTTTTACTAAAAATAACGGCTGGCCGTATTCAACAAGCTGTCCGTCTTTAACAAGAATCTCAACGATTTCTCCGTTAACCTCTGCTTCGATTTCATTGAAAAGTTTCATTGCTTCTACAATACATACGATAGAATCATTTGTCACCTTTGAACCGGCTTTTACGTAGGCGTCAGCATCTGGTGATGGAGATTGATAGAATGTGCCTACCATTGGGGAGACAATTTTATGTAGATTAGATGTGTCTGCTTCTGGCGCTTTTGCAGCAGGTGCAGCAGCTTCTGCTTGGACAGCGGCTGGAGCTTCCTGGATAACAGCAGCAGGCTGTACAGGCGCTGCTTGAACTGGCACTTCCTGAACAACGGTTCTTACCTGCTGAACGGATTCAGCTTCTTGTACCTTCTTTTTCATTTTAATTTTTGAGCCGTCATTTTCGTATACAAACTCATCAATATTCGACTGATCAATTAGCTTAATTAGTTCTCTAATTTCTTGAACCTTCAACATATTCATTAGCACCCCTTAGATTTGATGTGTCATTTTTTGCACAACACACACAATTGAAATAAATTATGACTAGCTATTAATATCATACGATAACACCTATTAAGAATTCAATAATGGAATATACCTATCTGCTCAAAACCCTGTCTGACTTCTCTATTTTACCAGTATTCATAATCGTGTAACAAGTGGCAGGAAATGATGGGATGGGATGTACCCACCCACTTTAGCACATCACCGCATTGGGGGCCTGTCCCCCGGCGCTTTAACGCTGTGAAGTTCCGGGGGTCAGGCCCCCAGTGCTTTACTGCGTTAAACCAACAGTACTTGACTATTTTCCTGTTTATTTTTTCACGAATATTTGTAATTTTTTCAGAGGAATTTTGATTAAAATATCGAAATAATAATGCTTAGGAACTAGTTTAGAAGGGTGAGATCGGGAATGCAGAGTCTTGATGAAATAAAGAAAGAGGATTTAATAAGGAAAAACTCCCTTGTTGTAAAGTCAACCTTTGTATGCGTGATCCTGGCAGCAATTGTTGATATTGCAATGAAGAAGGAGCTTGCAGTTATTTTATCCATTATTATTGCTGGCGGGATCGGTGTGGGAATTACAGCGGCTATGCATTATCTGCAAAAGATGATTTCAGCCATACCTTACATCGCTGTTATTCTAGTGTCTGCAGTGATGTTCATCATAATGCAAAACACCGTTTCGGCTACAGCGTATTTTTTAATTTACTATGTAATAGCCCTGGCAGCTATCTATATGGTCAGAAGCATTCTCTGGCTTTCTTCCGGACTTGGGCTTGCTGTTATCACTGTTTTCACCTTTTTGCATCACGAACAGCTCCCGCTGGAAACGAAAAATTATGTAACGATATACCTGCTTTTTATACTGATTACGATTTTGCTATCCTTTCAGCTTTCCCTGGCAAAAAAATTATCTGAAAATATTGTTTCGGCTCAAAAAGAAACCCAATTGTTATTGGAAAATAACATCGAAATGAAAAAGACGGTCGAAAAAAGCACAAAAAATCTTTCCCTAATGATTCAAGATGTCAAGCATATGAGTGAAGAAAACTGCCAGTCTGCCAAAGACATGAATGCTTCGATTGCAGAGATTTCTGTCGGCATCCATGCCCAGTCTGATACAATCATTGATATTACGCAATCTCTTGAGGATACACACCGGATAACCGAGGAAACTGCCATACTTGTTGAAAATTTACATAACGATGCGATTCAAGCAGAAGAAATCACCAATAAAGGGGATGCTCTTGTCGGCCAGCTAAAAAAGGATATTTCTCATTCCTACGCCGAAATGGAAAAAGTGAATGGACACATGATGTCATTATCCAATCTCGTTAAAGAAACCTCAAACTTCGCTGCAGCTATCCATGAGATTGCCAGCCAGACGAATCTCCTGGCATTAAATGCGTCAATTGAAGCTGCCAGAGCCGGGGAAAGCGGCAAGGGATTTGCCGTTGTTGCTGCTGAAGTTAGAAAGCTTGCTGATATAACAGGCAAAACTGCATTGCAAATTACGGAGAACTTGGAAAATGTCATTGAAGATACGGAATTAACGAAGGAAAGTGTTCAAATCACTGGTGAAAAATTAACAAACAATCTTCAATTGGCAGCAGATACTCAAGCCACTTTTCAATCAATCAAAAATACTTTTCTTCAGCTCAGGGATGACATTGCCAATTACGATCAGTTAACAAGAAAAATCCGCGATTCCTCGCAGATTATCGGATCATCGATCAGCGAATTTAGTTCCGTCATCGAACAGGCAAGCGCCTCCCTGCAGGAAATCTCATCAGCAGTCGGTCTGCAGACCAAGCATCATGAAAATTTATTTACATCTGTTGCCGATGCAAACGAATCAATGGAATACCTGCTTCAGCTTCAGCAAAAATAGCGGGCTCCACTAGGAGTACCCGCTATTTTTTGATTGGTGAGAATACAGAAGCAATTTTCTACACCTTTATAGTGAGGACAGATCCACATGTCCTGAGCATTTCCTGCAAGGACAAAGGAACCGTCCCCGTGTCCACGCCCATGTCCACGGGAAAGAGAGCCTGTGTCCTTATTTAGCTGGCTGGAATTCTACTGTTACTAGTTGGGTGCTGCCGATTTCGTTGCGCACTTCGCGGATGATGTCGTTGGCAGATGAGCGGTCAAGTTCATCGGCTTTTACTGTGACTAGAACGTTTTTGCCGTCTGCACGAACTAGGACATCTTCATAGTTCATAGCTCTGATTAATGTTTCAAGCATTTGCTCTTTTTGCGCTAATTCGTCTAGCTCATCCAATTGATCCTTTGCCGCACTGCGCTCTTCTGCAGGAACATCTGCAGCTCCGACAACCGCTGTTAATTCTTCCTTGATCTTGCTGCGCTCTTCATTAAGCTGAATTCTTAAAGCCTCAAACATTTCATCGCCGGAAGCATTTGTAATGATGGCTGCATCTTCAGGATTTTCAGCTGCTGCTCCCTCTTTTTGTACTGCCTTTTCGGCTTTTTCCTCAACTGCTGCCAGGTCCTGTCCTTTCTGTTCAGGTGAAGTAATGTAATACACCGACAAAACAACTACAAGACTTAGCATTGTTAATAACCATACTGTTTGCTTTTTCAATAACATCTATTATTCCCCCTTAGTTTTTTTAGGCATGACGGCTACTCGATGCGCAGGCACATCCAAAGACTTTGTAACAGCTTCTATAATCCACTTTTTCACCTGTATGTTATCGGCCCCTTTAGCTACCACTAGGACACCTCTAATCACTGGTTTCTTCGTTTCTATGACAATAGGAACCTCTTTTTCGCCATTGCGGATGATAACCAGCTGCTCCTCTTTAGACTGGTCTTCAACCTTTCTTTTTCCGCCTTCACGGTCGGTTTCATCTGTTGTCTGAACCTTGCTTGTTGTATTTTTTTCTAAAACTTTTTTTTCAGAAGCATCGACATTGACTACGACTGATACGTCTTCAACACCGACGATAGCGTCTAAAGCTTCCTTTAATTGCTCCTCGTACGCTCTTTCGTAGCTTGCAATGTCATCATTTCCAGCCTCTTTTTTATTACCGAAGGCCGGAACATCCTCTTCATTATTCGTTTCATTCTTATCGCTGAAAACAGCTGCATCACTATTTGCTGTCTTGTCTGAAAAAAGTACGTTGCTGACTAGCATTATGGCTGCTCCGAACAAAAGGACAAGGAGCAGGTATTGATATTTTCCAGGCTTTTTGCCCGACTGGTCCTCTTTTGAAAAAAGCTTTTTCAATGAAGACCACGGCCCTTTTTCTTTGTCCATCTTTTTCTATGTCCCCCCTTCCACCACAACTTCGATCATTTTTTCATTGACTTCCAGCCTATCGGCTAATATCGCAGCGATTTTGTCTGCCTCATTTGAATGACTTTTTGACGGAAGTGCCTCTTGTGCATTAATTTCTACCTGTTTGACCACCTCGACGGCATCTGCTGCTTGATTTTCTTCTTTTTGCTTTACTGCAACCATTACCTTATCCAGGTTGTCCGGGAAGGCGCGCTGATCATATTCATCTGTGACAAATTCAATCTTAGTAATTTCCAATTGATACTTATCCATCAACTCCTCTTCCACATCCTTTTTAACTTGGACAGCCATTTCTTCTAAAATATATGCATGGTTTAGAGCTTGTATTTCTTTTTTCTTCAATTCTATTGAATTTTCCATATTTTTTTCTTCTGATGCCTCAAATACAGGGACTGACGCAATGGCTTCTTCGAAATCCTGAGAAACCAGCTTTAATACCGGTGTTAAAATAACCGCAATCAGCAGCAGCCCCGTCACCATTTTTGTGTACTTTTGCATGCTGGAATTTGGCAAAAGCATATCAATAACGGTGGCTAGAAGAACAAATAAGATTATATTTGTAATCCATTCTTTAATAAAATCCATGTTGGCTGCCTCCTACCTGACCATCATTGTCAAATTTCCGGCTGCGATGATCACCGTGACGCTTAGGAAAAACATAAGGGAAACAATAGCTAACGCTGCAAAAACATAAATGACGCTTTTGCTGATAATATCAAGGCAACTTATAATCGGCCCGCCGCCAAGCGGCTGCAGGATGGCCGCGGAAAATTTGTAAATAAACGCGACCATTAGAATCTTAATTGCTGGGAAAGCTGCAATGATGAGCAGGATGGCCACACCGGCAATCCCGACCGTATTTTTTAACAGAACCGATGCTGTGATCACGGTATCCGTTGCATCTGTAAACATTCGGCCAATGACGGGAATAAAGTTGCCGGTGATAAACTTTGCTGTTCGAAGCGTTACCCCGTCTGCCACAGCAGCCGATGCCCCCTGAACGGAAATGACTCCGAGAAACACGGTTAAAAAAGCTCCAAGAAGACCGATACTCCAATTCTTCAGCAGGTTAGCCAGCTGGGTGACTTTGTATTGCTCGGAAAGGGTACTGACAATGCTCAATAAGGCTGATAAAAACAAAAGCGGCAAAACGACATATTGAATAAGCAGTCCGCTAATATTCATGAGAAATAAAATGACCGGGTGAAAAAATGCTGCTGAGACAAGCCCTCCTGATGAGGCAATTAATGCGAGCAAAAGCGGAATCAGGGCTAAAATAAAGGAAATCATCGTATCAATGGTTTCCTGAGCATAGCTCATCACTACATGGAAGCTATTTAGGGCAATAATAATGAGAACCATGAACACAATGGCATATGCTGCCTTGCTGATCGTACTTTTTTCAAAGGCATTTTGCAGGGATTGCAGAAACATACTGAGCACTGTCAGCAGAATCAAAGAACCAAGCAATTTGCCGTTCACTAAAAATTCATGGAACATAAATTTCATAAAGCCTTTTGACCATTCTTTAAAGGAAAACTGTTTTTCCCCTTTTAAAAACTCATATAGGCTTCCTTTTTGGCTTTCTGGCAAGAATCCGCCGTATTGTGTACTGATTTTTTCCCAAAACCCTTTAAGTTCATCAATATTTAAGGAATTCAGCTGGGAATTGACAATAGCCTGCGGATTTATTTTTTCAGCCAGATCAGTGGTGTTGGGTGAGGCTTGTACATCTGGAATAAGTAAAAAAAAGAATAGGAGATTTAGAAATAATATTTTCTGCATCCATTGCTTCATCTTTACACCTCGCTTTAAGCCTAGGTATCCTTCTTGGTCAAAAACTGCGTTCAAAGCTGATATTAATTAGGAATCATCTGAATGATCGTTTCGATCATGACTGTCAGGATTGGAATGGCCATAGCAAGGATAAGGATTTTTCCGCCCAGCTCAATTTTTGAGGCAATTGCACCCTGACCGGCATCTTTCGTTATCTGTGCAGCAAATTCAGCGATGTAGGCAATCCCAATAATTTTTAAAATGGTCTCAATATAGACCATATTTACTTTTGCATTGACGGCAATTCTTTCCACCATTTGAATAATTGCATATATCTGGTCTACTAGAAAAAGAAAGATCGAACAGCCGACGAAAACTATAAGGAGGAAGGCAAAATTCGGTTTTTGCTCCTTGACAATCAAAGCCAGAAAAGTAGCAACAAGCGCAACACCAACAATTTTTAAGATCTCAATGGGTGAGCCCTCCTTTTAGCCTTGAAATAGAAAGACGGATTTAATTTTTTGGAAGAGGTCGTCCACAATGGAGGCAACCATGAACAAAATGTAGATAAATCCAAATAATGTGACCCATTGGGCATATTCTTTTTTTCCAACCTGATCGAGAATGGTGTGAAGGAATGCGACGACAATTCCGACACCGGCAATTTTAAAAATAATATCTACCTCTAAGCCCATAAATTCTCCTCCTAAACTATTAAGCGCTTGTACAGTTGTTCTGCTCTATATTAATAAAATCACCAAAAGCAGGCCTGAAAGGAAACCGAGGCTTTTCACCATTTTTTCATACCGTGCCTGCTTGTCTCTGGCATCCGCTTCTTCTCTTTCCAGATGGGTCAAGGTCAGCATGATCTGCTTTTGCTGCGAATGGCGGTCATGCCTGCCAAGGGTCTCCCCAAATTGCTTCATGATTTCAAATTCACTTTGCTTTAAAGCGGTGAGTTTCCATATTTCCTTTAGGCTTTCTTCCCAAGCATCCTTCACGGTTGTTTCGGAATATGTCAGCTTTTTAGCAAATGCAGCAAAAAATTGCGATAATGGCTTAGAAGTTTGCGCAGACAGCCTTCTGGCCGCCTCATGAAGAGGGGTGTGTCCATACATAATTTCCGCTTCTAATGATTGCAGTGCTGATTTAAGCTGACGCAGCTGCCGGGGCCGTGCAGTCAAAGTTTTTGCCGCTTCAAATCCTCCCCAAGTGGATGCAACAATGATGATGATCGCACCGATTAATTTGATCATTTTATGTCACTCTCACTTCGTACAGAATTTCTTTTCCGCTTCCATCCTTTATACTTGCCACCGTTCCAGGGCCTTTTTTTCGATTTAGTTCGATGTAGCGCTGGAAATTTGCCATTTCAAGGATAGGCTTTAGTGTCGGCCGTTTTTGGATATCCCCTAAAGAATAGCCGTGTGTCGTTGTGATTAATTTAATTCCGGCATTGATGGCTTCCATGATCGCATCGGCATCTTCTTTTCTGCCAATTTCATCAACGATTAGCACATCGGGGCTCATCGAACGAATCATCATCATCATGCCTTCTGCTTTTGGACAGGCATCAAGCACATCAATGCGCGGCCCAAAGGTCATTTGCGGTATTCCGCTGACACTGCCTGCTATTTCGGACCGTTCATCAATAATCCCGACCTTATAAGGAGGTAAGCTCCTATGTTCGTCCCCGCTTGAAATGATTCTTGCGATATCTCTGAGCAAGGTTGTTTTTCCTGTCTGAGGCGGGCCGATAATCATCGTGTGATACCAGGATTGATCACGATTCAATAGGAGCGGAACTAATTGATTGGCAATGCCAATTTTCTCTCTGGCAATCCGGATGTTAAAAGAAGAAATATCGCGGATTGCTTTCACTTTGCTTTCTTCGAGAATCACCTTACCGGCCAATCCGACACGGTGGCCGCCCTCTATCGTGATATAGCCTCGCTTGAGCTCCTCTTCCAATGTATAAATGGAAAAATGGCTGATTTTATTTAGCAGATGGACGGCATCATCCGGTTTTACGATGTAGGGTAAAAATTGCGGGACACCCTTTATCGTTAACTCAATGGGCCGATGGATTCGGATCCGGATTTCTTCGAGCTCTGCTAACTTGACAGGAGGGATGTTCAACAGCTGGTCTGCAATGGTTTTCGGCAAAAAGGCTAGAATCGTATCCAAGTCACTGTGCCTCCTATTATTTTTCTTATAGTATTTAGCAGTCCTAGTTTTTGGTTCTATCAAGTTGATGGACTAGCTTTTCTACTTAAAATGTATGCCCGCAAACAAACAATATGACTTTTCTTTTATTGTTTTTCATCCGAATGTGCATGCTCCAATCACTTTTGCCGTACTTATAAATGATGGAAATAATACAAAAAAACGGGGGAGAAGTATATGTACTATCAACAGCCAGGATACCGGCATCTTCATGCAGACCGAAGGAAACATAAAATAAGGGTTTTTGGAGAAGGAAAAGTAACGGCTGAACCCGATCAGGCAAAGGTTACCTTGGGCGCAGTAACAGAGGATATTTCGTTAGAAGCCGCGCAAAGGGAAAATGCTGAGATTATTTCGGCCATTAAAAGCGCGTTAAATACAGCAGGGATCCCGGATGATGGGATTCAAACTATCAATTATTCGATTTTTCCACAATATGATTATGTAGATGGCAAACAGGAATTCCGGGGATATCGAGTCGAACACATGCTGCAAATTACGGTCAAGGATATAGATAGCGTGGGAATGATCGTGGATACCGCTGTGAAAAATGGGGCCAATCAGGTTTCTGGCATTCAATTTTCTGTTGAAGATACTGGCGCCTATCAACAGCTTGCTCTCTCACTGGCCGTAGCAGATGCCTATGAAAAGGCAGAAACCATCGCAAAAACCCTTGGGGTGACCCTCAACCCGACTCCTTTAAAAGTAAGCGAAACAGCCGTTGGGGAAGGAGGACCTATCCCATACCAGACCACCGCCTTTGTCAAAGCAGCGGCCACAACCCCAATCCAGCCAGGAACCCTCGAAATCCAAAGTCAAGTAACAGCAGAGTTTGAATACTAAGCAGGACGCGGGGACAGGCCCCTTGTCCTTCCAGATAACGGAAACAAAAAAAGCAACAACCATTAAAGGTTGTTGCTTTTGAACTCTTATATATAGCCGCTGTTGCCGCCGTCTTATATGGAGTTTCATACCTGCTCCGCCAGGTGGGTGTTCTCAATTTCTTTCGCAATCGTCCTCAGCCATGGAGGCATGTTGTTCCGGAAATGATTTTGAACTCCCTAAATTGATTCAATGGTTGAAACTTCATATACTAGCGAACAATGCAGCTTGTTTGTACTCTTATATTACCCGAATACCCGATGTTTTACAAGTGGAAATCAATGTCACTGCGTAAGTTTCATAAACTGCGCCCCACTTTAAAATAATAAAATTAGGTTCAAAGATGGGCCAAATATTTCTAAAGGGGCTATAAGATATGACAATTAGAGACCGGGGAGACATCAATTCAAAAGAAAAAAACGCAAGGGCAAGCTACCTGGGCGGTGCCCGCAGCAACCAAACGCCAGCCACCTCAAACCCTGACTACAACAGCGCTAACAACACAAACATCTCACCAGGCGCAGAAGGAAGAAACCCAACACGGTAACGCGTTAAACCACCGGGGGCCTGACCCCCAGTGCGTTAATGCGGTGAACCAGCGGGGGTCAGGCCCCCAGTGCGTTAATGCACTAAAAAAACCCGAAAGGACAACTTGTCCTTTCGGGTTTTTAGTTATTAAGCGCGGGATACATAGGAACCGTCGTCTGTGTTGACGATAAGTCTGTCGCCTTGGTTAACGAAGAATGGAACTTGGACGATGATGCCAGTTTCCATTTTTGCAGGCTTGGAGCCGCCGGAAGCTGTGTCTCCTTTAATGCCTGGCTCTGTTTCAATTACTTCTAATTCAACTGTATTTGGAAGCTCGACACCTAGTGTTTCTCCCTGGTACATCATGATATGAACTTCCATGTTTTCTTTAAGGAATTTCAATTCATGTTCGATAGAGTTTGCAGGCAATTCAATTTGCTCATAGGATTCGTTGTCCATGAATACATGGGAATCGCCGTTTGCATATAGATATTGCATTCTGCGATTGTCAATTTGTGCTTTGCCTACTTTTTCACCAGCACGAAATGTTTTTTCCTGAATTGCACCATTACGCAGATTACGAAGCTTTGAGCGCACAAATGCTGCACCTTTTCCTGGCTTAACATGCTGGAAATCCATTACGCGCCAAATGCCGCCGTCTACCTCAATGGTTAAACCTGTCCGAAAGTCGTTAACAGAAATCATGTAAAAATCCTCCTAATTCTAACCTCAAGTTTTAAAAAGGAACGCTATCACCCTTTAAAGCATTACCGCGCCGGGGGACAGGCCCCCGTTGCTTTAAAGTGTTAAAGAATAATCAGTTCCTTTGTTGAATGTGTCAGCGCTTCATTGTGCTCTTTTGTAATCAATGTGTCATCTTCAATTCGTACTCCGCCTAATCCAGGTATGTAAATGCCAGGTTCACATGTAACGACCATGCCAGGTTCTAAAATAATATCAGATCTAAATGATAGGGCAGGTCCTTCATGCACTTCCAGTCCAATGCCGTGGCCTGTAGAGTGTCCGAAATATTCACCATAGCCTTTTTCCGTAATATAATCACGCGTTAAGGCATCTGCTTCCTTCCCTGTCATTCCAGGCTTGAATCCTTTCATGCCGCGCAATTGCGCTTCAAGAACGATATCATAAATTTCCTTTAGCTTCGCATCCGGCTGGCCGACTGCCAATGTACGGGTAATATCCGAAACATAGCCATTATAATAGGCACCATAGTCTAATGTCACCATATCGCCTTTTTCAATCACTTTATCACTTGCCACGCCATGCGGCAGTGCCGAACGGAAACCAGAAGCGACGATTGTATCAAAAGATGATGAAACTGCGCCGGCTTTTCTCATAAAAAACTCTAATTCATTCGAAACTTCAAGCTCTGTTAAGCCTGGGCGAATAAATTCAAGGATATGTTTGTATGCAGCGTCTGCAATCTTCGCTGCTTCCTTTAATATATTAATCTCTGCTTCAGTCTTAATCAAGCGCAACTTTTCAATTTCGCCAGAAACAGGCACTAATTCACCTTCTACGGCTTTTTCATAGGCTTTGTATGCTGAAAAAGTCAGGTAATCTTCCTCGAATCCCAGCTTTTTAATGCCTAAGTTCTTTGCCTGCTTAGCAACCTCCTCCGGGATTGAGCCGGTATGCTTGACAATTTCGTAGCCTTCACATTGCTTAGAAGCCTGTTCAATATAGCGGAAATCTGTGATAAATTGTGCGCTTTCCCCTGATATCAAAACCACACCTGCTGAACCAGTGAAGTTTGTCATGTAGCGGCGGTTATATGGGCTTGTAATAAGCATTCCATCCATGCCTAATTTTTCAATAATGGCACGAAGTTTTTGTAATTTTTCCATCAGACCCTCTCCCCTTGTCATTGAATCGTTTCCAAAAAGTCACAAGAACATTTTATCATAAATGAATTCTTTTCCAACGAAAATTGTCTAGGCCACTTTTAGCCAGATGGCGCATCTTGCTCTTCTTTTTCCCTCTTTTCTGCATATTTTCGTTCAGCTTCCTCATAGGAAATAGAATATCCAACAAATACACCATATAATATATATAAACATACGGTTGTAATAATGGTGTCCCTTCCCAATTCATTGATTGGACTTATGCTTGGAAAAATGGGATTTAACACAAAAAACACCAGGAGGAACAGTATGACTCCATAAGCAACTCCTGCCCACATGCTGTAAAACTTTCGTAACGTGCCATAATAAATAAGTGCCGCTAAAATAGAGATTACCCCAATCAAAAGGAGGGAAATAACTGTTCCAAGCCAGCCCGACTTCCAATCTCCTATTGTCCAAGGTTCTAAGATCACTCTAGGATGGATTTCCGTCAAATTGATGGTATGTGCCAAATAGCCAAGCCCACTCCAAAAGACACCTCCAATTAACCCGGTTAAAATAACCAGTGTCATAAATGTCATTGGCTCTTCTCTTTCTCTTTGTCCGGAATCTTGCTTTTCTTCTTCAGCCAATTTCAACACCTCCATTCCTATTATGTCCATGACCTTTTATTACCTTGCATCCAAAAAATTAGAATTAAAAAACGGGAATAAACATCACTCTTCATAAATTCGTTAAAAAGAAGGATCCTTCCTAGAGGTTTTTTCGCTTTTTTAGTAGAATAAATATAGGTATATACAGCTTTTGATGGATACCTCTAAAAGTACGCCAGATCTTTTGAACAATTCATTGGCCTATGCTTAAAGTTCAACGTCGAATTAGCTGTTTCATTCCGAGTTTAATTTATAGGTTGGTGTAAACTTCTATGTCAAATAATCAAAAGCCAGCATACGGAGGCCAGGCCGTTGTAGAAGGCGTTATGTTTGGCGGCAAGTATCATTATGTTACAGCCGTCCGCCGCAAAGATCATTCCATCGAATATTTTGAGCTTCCGAGAAAGTCAAACCCGACATTGCAAGCACTGAAAAAAATTCCGTTTCTTCGTGGGATTATAGCTATTATTGAGGCCAGTGCAAATGGTTCTAAGCATTTGAATTTTTCCTCTGAACGCTATGATTTAGACCCGAGTGAGGATTATAAGCTTCAAGAACAGCAGGAGAGCTCAAAGCTGACAATGTGGCTTGGAGTAGCAGCCATTGGGGTCCTTTCCTTTATTTTTGGGAAATTCATCTTCACACTCGTCCCCGTTTTTTTAGCTGCACTAACAAAGCCGATTTTTTCCAGCGATTTATCGCAAATTTTGGTTGAAGGCCTTTTTAAACTGCTGCTGTTGCTCTGTTATATTTATTTTGTCTCGCTTACGCCCATTATAAAAAGGGTGTTTCAATACCATGGAGCTGAGCATAAGGTAATCAATGCTTACGAAAGCGGTATGGAATTAACCATTGAAAATGTGCAAGCCTCATCGCGCCTGCATTATCGATGCGGAAGCAGCTTCATCTTATTTACGGTTATTGTTGGTGTGTTTGTTTATTTGCTTGTACCGACAGAGCCGCTATATGTCAGGGTCCTAAACCGAATTGCCTTAATACCGGTTGTTTTGGGGATTTCCTTTGAAGTTCTTCAATTAACAAATAAAGTAAGAGACATTCCTGTTCTGAAATATTTAGGTCTTCCAGGCCTGTGGCTTCAGCTTCTCACCACAAAGGAGCCAAAGGATGATCAGGTCGAAGTTGCCATCTTATCTTTTAAGCAGCTATTAAAAAAAGAAAGAGAAGCAGAGGAACGAATAAAAACAGAAGGAATTGTGTAATACTTTAAATGGTTAGAAAGTGATAAATTTCCGTGAATTAGTTTAAAAGCTTGCAAATATGCTCATCATGCTCATAGGGAGGTGGCTTTCTTGAAAATGAGGATCTCTAGTATAGTAATCTCCGTTCTAATTGGCTTGGCCGTTTTTGGATTGGCCGTTGGCATGATTACGAATCCTGCCGGCTTTTTTCAAAGATTAGCAGTCATTGCATTAGTAGGGGCTGTTATTTTCTTCATAGTTCGTCGGCTTTATGGAGCTAATCCCAAAAAGCGTGATCAGCGTGCATTTGTTCGAGCAGCAAAAAGATCGAAGAAACGGTTCCAGCAAAGTACAGTGAAGGACAATCTTCGTAAAGGCAGTGCTAGTTCCATTACATCCCTAAGAAAAATGAGAAAAAAATCCTCTGTTCATTTAACAGTGATCGAAGGGAAAAAAGGCAAAAAGAAGGATCGAGCTTCCCTTTAATTCTCGATCCTCTAAGCTTATTGCGGAGCAATCGGAGTGCTTTAACCGATTGCTTTTATTTTTTCAAACACTGTTCCTTTCTAATAGCACCATTGGGAAAAGAATTGCTTTGCATAGGTTTCCCCCAATTGAATGAGTTCCTTTTTCTTCTCCTCTGTCATTTCGAATTCAGTTGCCAATAGACCGTCTGTCGGAATAAACACAATATTTTTTGCGTGTTTTCTTGAAATATAGCGATCATCATGGGCATCCTTCATCGTTTCAAACAGAGCTTCATACATTTGGATGGCATTTTTTATTTTATTTTTCGGACTGTGTATGATGCTGTGACTGAGCTTGACACCTAATACGGGGCGGACCTTTTTCACATTTTCCTGATCAAATAGCCACATGGGAAAATTGCTTAACACACCGCCATCAACAATTATATTTGGAGATTTTCCTTCGTACAGCTTGACAGGTTCAAAAAAATACGGCAGACTGCAGCTCATTCTTATTGCTTTGGCTACAGGAAAAGAGCCTGGGTCAATTCCATATTTGACAAGGTCATCAGGCAAAACAACGAGCTGGCCATTTGTTAAATCCGAAGCAATGACCCTTAATGTCTGCGGCGGCAGATCAGAGAATTTATAGATTCCTCTTCTTGCCAAATGGTGGGCAACCCATTTTTCCAGCTCATCCCCTTTGTATCTGCCAAGGCGCCAATAAACGAGAAGCCATTTCGTCAGATTAAAAGGCAAATAGGTTTTTCGCTCATCCAAAAAACTTTTCAAATCGAGTTCATCAATCATCTGATAAATTTCCTCACTCGTATAGTTCGCGGCAATTAGGGCTGCCATAATAGAACCTGCACTGGTTCCAGCAACCCTTTTAAAACGAAAGCCCCTTCTCTCAATCTCGCGGTGAGCCCCAATAATGGCAAACCCCTTAATTCCCCCGCCGGAAAAAACCCCGTCCACATACATAGGCAGCCACTCCCGTCGTTGTACTTGATTTATTAATAATCACCTAATGGAGAAAATAGTACTTTGGACGAGGAGAAAATTGTATGGAAGCATCCACAAAAAAAGAAGATGGATCTCTCCACCTTCTTTAGATTCATATTATAATCCGCATTTTAGCTGTGCGTTACAGTTTGTACATGTGTTACAGCCGCCAATTTCTTCAACGCTTCCTTTGCGGCAAACTGGGCAAATATTTCCTACCTCGTTGCCAATCGTTACGTTTGTTGAGCGAAGATCGTTAATGGTATCAACTAGTACTACATGCGCTTTTGCCTTTTCTTTTTTCTCAAAGGACGAATCATCAAAGCTGTTTTCCTCTGCCTTTAAAGTAAGAACTTGGGAATCGCGTGAGCCATCAACATATACAGTACCGCCTTTTGCACCGCCGCGGTATAGGCGCTCGTATACCTTTTCAACCTGCTCCACACTGTAGCCTTTTGGTGCATTCACCGTCTTACTGATCGAACTGTCAATCCAGCGCTGAATCACACATTGAACATCTGCATGCGCTTCAGGAGCTAAGTCCATTGCAGCTACAAACCATTTAGGAAGATTATTTGGATCTGCTTCTGGATTATTATCTAAATACTCTTGAACAATATCTGCTTTGACTTCAATGAACTTGCCTAGTCGGCCGCTTCTGAAGTATGAGAATGAGAAATAAGGTTCAAGGCCTGTTGACACGCCAACCATTGTCCCAGTGGATCCAGTCGGAGCAACGGTCAGTAAATGTGAATTGCGAATTCCATTTTCTAAAATAGATTCACGGATATCTTCAGGCATTTTTTTCATGTAGCCTGTTTCGATAAAGGCTTGGCGAAGTCTATTTGTTTCTTCTTCTGTTTCGCCTGTTAAGAATGGAAAGCTTCCTTTTTCTTTGGCAAGCTCTACGGATGCACGATAAGCAGTCGTTGCAATTGTTTCGAATACCTTATCAACGAGCTTATTGCTTTCTTCTGAACCGTATTCGGATTCACAGTAGATTAATAGGTCATGCAGTCCCATTACTCCAAGGCCGACACGGCGTTCGCCAAGGGCCTGCTTTTTATTTTCTTCTAAGAAGTAAGGCGTAGCGTTAATAACGTTATCCTGCATTCTAACGCCAACTTCTACAGTTTTCTTAAGCTTTTCAAAGTTAACGGTTTTTGTTTCTTTATCTGCCATTTCTGCTAAGTTCACGGCAGCTAAGTTACAAACACTGAATGGTGCGAGAGGCTGTTCCATTTTGTTATCCTAAAGGCTTTTTATCCTCTAGTTCTTACAGTTCAGTTTCCTGTAAGGTCGGCATATCTTTTCATTGTGTAGGATCAACACAACGCTGCGGCCTCGTGGATGGATTATATTCTGCAATGTTTTACAGGTTCACCATCTATGCTCTGCCCCTGACTACCTTTTTATAGATAATCTTCGGTTCGGATTCCCATCTCAGGGTTCCCGCTTCATTCCGCAGTTTTTAACGTGAGGCAAACTAAGCTACTCTACCACACGGATTTGTCGCTACAACCTTTTGTCCATAAGCTTTTGCGT
This sequence comes from Cytobacillus sp. MT66, assembly GCF_058792595.1. Classification (NCBI taxonomy): domain Bacteria; kingdom Bacillati; phylum Bacillota; class Bacilli; order Caryophanales; family Bacillaceae; genus Cytobacillus; species Cytobacillus sp. MT66. The sequence goes on along the minus strand of NZ_JBXAFB010000005.1, from coordinate 122,958 downwards.
TTGTCATATCATTCGCATTATCGATGAAGAAAATGCCTGGCTCTGCTGAATAGGTTGCGCAAATATTGATTAGGTTCCAAAGCTCTTTCGCTTTGATTTTACGATATACTCTAACCTTATTGCCTAGTTTTTCCCATTCACGAACATCACCGATCTTGTGCCATTCTTCATTATAATGTTGCATTTCTTCTTTATTATAGCCTTCCACATCTGGGAAGCGGAGCTCGTACTCTGCATCATTTTCTACTGCTTCCATAAATTCTTTAGTTAGGCAGACGGAAATGTTTGCACCTGTTAAGAATTCAGAGTTGTGTACAGAATATGTTCCTCCAGTTGCAAGACTTTCCTCAGCATCACTAATAATCTTTTCACTGAAGCCGCCATAGCCAGGAATATGTTTATAGTTAATAATTCCTTGATACATTGCAATCTCTTGTTCAGTAAAAGGTGTGAATTTCAGCTTTTCTTTTGCATATTTTTTGATGGTCTCATCATTTGTTGTTTCAAGCAAGAATCGTAAAATTCTTGGGTTTTGCATTTTCGAAATAATAAATTCGATGATGTCAGGATGCCACGTATTTACCGTCCCTTTCAGGATATTATGCTGCATTTGCAGCCGGACTAGACTATATCATCACCCTCAGCATTATCTGTTAGGGGCCGGGCGCTAATGAGAGATTATTGTTGGGACTCACTCTCTAGTCGTTGAACCTTCGCCATTACCTTTTGCCCAATGACGCTTGGCTGCAGATTGTCCAATGCAGACAATTTTTAAGCATTCACGCTCACCGTTTCCAGTCACGTTGTAGCTTGTCTGCCTCTAAGGAGTTTCCTGCAATTCACCCGATTTTCTTGTCATTCATCTCTGAACGACGCGGACTAGTGCATCTATAAATTGCTCTTCTTTACCGTATGTCAGCTCGTGACATTTCCTACATAATGTTATTCCATTATCTATATCAAATTGCTTTTCAGGATACTTCTTTTTAGGATAAATATGATGGGCCGCTATATCCCTTGATCTAGAGTTGCAGTCAGGCATTTTACAACGATATCCATCTCTAAGGTAAACTTTTTTTCTCCACTCTTTATACTCTGCAGAATCTGTAATATCTTCAGCTTCAACTCTGTTTTTTCTCAAATACTCAATATAGCAGCTATAACTGCAATATCTTCTTTTCGCTTTAACATATAGAGAAAATACCTTTTCATTTTTCCTATTACAATTCAAGCAGTAAAAAGGGACTCGATTTTTTATTCTAGACTTCTTAATTTTTAGCAAAGATTGTGCAGAGTGTTTTTTTCCTCTTCTTGGAGCACCTTTGTCTATATCCTCATGACCTCTTAACTCCCAGCCAAAGTACAGAACCCGATCTAGAATCGTTGTATAGCTTACCCCTAATTCATCTGCAATTACGGTATATCCTTTTTTCTTTACTATATACTCTTCAAAAAGCCAATCCTTGTTATCGTAGATTTTACTACCAAGTTTTAACGGAGTCTTTCTTATTCCAAATCTTCTAAGACATCCTTTGACTTTTGTTTTTGAGTATCCATATTCATTAGCAATTTGAGTAGTTGTCTGGTTTTCAATTATATATTTCCGGTAAAGTAGCTCCCTTGTAAGATCCATAGATACACCCCTTTTACAGGAACGTTTGTTCTATTTTTATCTTAACAAGAGAACAGCAAATTGTCTATTAATTTAATCCGCCAACATTATCATCTGAGCACCCCTGCGGGATCCCCCTTGCTCCACAAGATGTGTAAGCTTTGCAATATCATCCAGCCATGAAACCGATCCGGATGATTTGCCGTTTACGCCTTTTGCCAATGTGTTGCGCGGTCTTAGCGTTGAGCCGTTCGTTCCTACTCCGCCGCCGCGGCTCATGATCTCCATGACCTGTTTGCGGTGTTCAGAAATACCTTCGCGTGAGTCTTGAACAAAAGGCATAACGTAACAGTTGAAGTAGGTTACGTCTGTTTCCGCTCCCGCTCCATATAGCACGCGTCCAGCAGGAATGAAGTTCAGGCTCACAAGTTCTTCGTAGAACTTTTCAAACCATTCTTGTTTCTTCTCTTCTGTTTCTTCAACAGAAGCAAGGCCTGTTGCATTACGTTTAGCAATTTGCTCATAAAAAAGCTCCAGCGGTTTTTCAATTACGTCCAGAGATCTCTTGATGATGCCTGTTTGGGCCTCTTCTGGGTCATCAAGCACTCCTCTATAATCTTCTTCCACTAGAACGGTTGCAGCCTTATTTTCCCAATCAATATCTACAATATAGCCTAAGCCTCTTGCTGGAAATTTCGGATCTTCTTTAATGGTAAGTACAACAAAGTCCCCACTAGTCAAAGTAATTTTTTCTGTATCCTTAAATGTATATCTGTCGAGCATGACCAAACGGGAAACTCCTTTGTGGGTCAGCTTCATATCAGAGGTGATTGGATGAACTTGAGGAAATAAACGGATGTCCTTGTTTAATCGGTCAATGTTCACACTCATTTTTTGTCCTAATGCTACAGACATTTTCACAACTCCTTCAAATAATATATTCAATTTTAAAGTAGATTCTTTGTGAGTCTATCTTGATGTAATAACATTACGTTATCATATAGAATTAGTAAAATCAATAAATAAAACTATATATAGTACCGAAAATATTTTCGACACCACTACATATTGTGTTCGATTCATGTTATTTCTTTTTTGTCAAAATCAAAAAAAACTAGAAACGAGAGATAATAAAAGAGAATCATAGATTAATGACAGATTTAGATTAATTTCAACAAATTTTACGGCTTGCACTGTGGTCAGGAAAACAATTCCAATCAAGGGAACCTTTGCAAATACAAAACGGACGCCGATAGCGTGCGTCCGCTGCATTTATTCATTTTCACCTGTTTTAGGAATAAAATCAAATATTTTTCCTGATTCGAAGCAATCAACGACCCGGTTAAGCCAGTCATAATACTCAAGTGCACTTTTCATTTTTTCTATATCAATCATTGCCTCCGACTTTACGTCTTCGCTTACATTCTCGTCATTCATAATTTTTTCAAGCTCGGTGATCGCCTTAGTCATTGCTGACATATTCATTGTCACACCAGAACGCCACTTAATTGTAAAGAAATCAATAAAGGTTTGATACCAGTCTTCCTCGGCTTGATATAAATCCTTCCTTGTTCCCTTCTTCCATACTTTTTCAACCATTTTTAACTCTAATAAATGACGAATAGAAGTGCTCATGCTAGTTTTGCTCATCCCAAGCTCTTCCTTCATTTCATCCAGGGTCATAGGCTGATTATGAAAATATAGCATTCCATATAGGCGGCCAATTGAATCAGTTACACCATATAAGTTCATATTATTGGCAATCGTTTCAATTACTCGTTCACGAACACGCTCAAGCTGTTCTTTTCCATCCATTACTACTTTTCACATCCATTAAATGAAAAATTTCTGATTTACCCTGCAGCATCCCCTAAAAAAAAATGCTCATAAACTAGACTAGCATGTTTTTTTAGAAAGTAAAGAACCCCATCCGCGAGCATTATTAAGGAAAAGACAGGAATTTTAAGTATATCGTACGTACAGTACGTTCAGTTTTTACTGTATAGATTTTACGGCCAAATATCCCTGTTTACCAGCTTTGCCCACCTTTTCTAAAAAATATACAATTAAAAGGTCGTTAGGCCGGTTGACATTGAATGAGGTGAGTATATTTGAGTGAAAAGAATATAAAGTTAAGTGTTAAAAATGTAACAAAAATCTTTGGAAAAAACCCCAAAAAAGCTATTCAGCTTCTAAAAGAAGGTTCTTCAAAAGGAGAAATATTAAAAAAGACTGGTTCAACTGTCGGTGTAAATCAGGCTGCTTTTGATGTGTATGCAGGTGAAATTTTCGTTATCATGGGGCTTTCCGGCAGCGGTAAATCCACATTGGTCAGAACGATCAATCGCCTGATTGATCCGACGGCCGGTGAGATTTTGATTGATGGCAAGGATATTACCAAGATGAAAAAGGACGAACTAAGAGACATTCGGCGAAAAAAAATCAGCATGGTATTTCAAAAGTTCGCTTTGTTTCCGCACCGAACTGTCCTTGAAAACACCGAATATGGTCTTGAAATTCAAGGGATTCAAAAGGACAAAAGAAAAGAAAGTGGGATAAAGGCTCTTAAATTAGTTGGACTTGAGGGGTATGAAAACCAGTATCCAAACCAGCTTTCAGGCGGTATGCAGCAGCGTGTAGGACTGGCCAGGGCACTTGCAACCGATACGGATATCCTGCTTATGGACGAGGCTTTCAGCGCGCTTGACCCGCTGATCAGAAAGGATATGCAGGACGAGCTTTTAGAGCTGCAAAATTCAATGGAAAAAACAATAATTTTCATAACGCACGATCTAGATGAAGCACTTCGGATCGGCGACCGCATTGCTCTTATGAAGGATGGTGAAATCGTCCAGATTGGCACCCCTGAAGAAATTCTTATGAACCCTTCTAATCAATATGTTGAGAGATTTGTAGAGGATGTAGATTTATCGAAGGTGCTCACTGCTGGCCATGTCATGAAACGGGCTGAAACTGTTCAAGTTGACAAAGGACCTCGCGTTGCTTTGCAGCTGATGAAAAAGCTTGGCATATCAAGCATATATGTGGTGGATAAAAAACAGACCCTGCTTGGAGCGATTCATGCCGAGGACGCCAAAGAAGCAGTCGAAGCAGGAAAAGGTCTCCATGACATTATTGATCCCAATGTGCAGAAAGTGACAAGCGATACTTTATTAACAGATCTATTCGATCAAGTATCAACCGCTTCTTTACCGGTTGCTGCTGTTGATGAAAATAGCCGCCTTCTTGGCATCCTTGTCAGAGGAGCAGTCATTGGGGCTTTAGCCGGAAATAATGAAACAATAAATGACATTGACCAAGCAAGAGCAGAAGCGGCTGCCAGTCAGCTCAAAGGGGGGAATCAATAATGGAAGGCATAATCCCAAAACTGCCGGTTTCCAAATGGGTTGATTTGTTTGTCGATTGGCTGACAGTTACATTTGCCGCAGCTTTTGATGGTGTCTCTAATGGGCTTGAGACAATTGTTGAAGGCATTGTCACTGGATTAGGATATATTCCATTTTATATATTTATTATTCTATTAGGACTCGTTGCATGGAAGCTATCTTCTAAAGGAATCGCCCTGTTTACCGTGATTGGTCTGCTTTTAATAGAAAACTTGGGATATTGGGAGCCAATGCTAGAAACGCTCGCACTGGTTCTATCAGCGGTCTTCCTGTCCGTTATTATTGGTGTCCCAGTGGGAATTTGGGCTTCACAAAACAGAACTGTCAAGCAAATAGTCACACCTGTTTTGGATTTCATGCAGACGATGCCTGCATTCGTCTACTTAATACCTGCTATCTTTTTCTTTAATATAGGTATCGTTCCTGGAGTTGTGGCATCTGTCATTTTTGCCGTGCCGCCTACCATCAGGCTGACCATTCTCGGAATTCACCAGGTGCCGGCAGATATTATCGAAGCGACAGAGAGCTTTGGGTCAACAACAGGCCAGCGCCTTATAAAAGTTCAGCTGCCTCTTGCTATGCCAACCATTATGGCTGGCATAAACCAAAGCATCATGCTCGCCTTATCAATGGTAGTTATTGCTTCCATGGTTGGAGCGCCTGGACTTGGTGCCGACGTCTACCGTGCGGTAACTCAAATTCAAATTGGTAAAGGTTTTGAGGCTGGTCTTGCGATCGTGGTAATTGCCATTGTCCTTGACCGGATTACCCAAAATATAGGAGTTAAAAAACAAGGGGGAAATATGTAATGAAGAAAAAATGGATGTCTGCCCTTATCGTGCCTGTTCTAGCATTAGGACTTGCCGCGTGTGGTTCAGACGAAGCAAGCAGCGAAAAATCAAAAACAGACGATAATGGGACAGCCCAAAGCTCTGTCGGCGAAAGTGTCGACTATAAAATCATTGGCATCGATCCAGGAGCTGGCATTATGAAGGCTACAGCCTCTGCTATTGAAGAGTATGAGCTTAATGACTGGGAATTAGTGGAGGGTTCTGGTGCAGCAATGACGGCTGCATTAAAAAAGGCCTATGATAAAGAAGAGCCTATCATCATAACTGGCTGGACTCCGCACTGGATGTTCTCCAAATTTGATCTTAAATATTTAGATGATCCAAAGGGTGTCTATGGTGAAGAAGAAAACATTAATACCATTACCCGTTTAGGGCTTTCAGAAGATCAGCCAAATGCCTATAAATTCCTTGACCAATTCAATTGGACCGCCGATGATATGGGTTCTGTGATGGTTAGTATTACGGATGGCGAAGATCCAGAAGCTGCCGCTAGAGCATGGGTTGACGAAAATTCAGACAAGGTAGCCCAATGGACAGAAGGCGTTGAAGAAGTGGACGGCGATGAAATTAATATTGGCTATGTGGCATGGGATAGTGAAATAGCCAGCACCAATATCATTGCACAAGTGCTTACCGACCTAGGCTATAAGGTTAAATTAAGCCAGCTTGAAGCAGGTCCGCTATGGGCTGGAGTTGCTGATGGAAGCCTTGACGCAAGCGTTGCTGCATGGCTGCCTGTTACACATGCTGATTATGCTGCCAAATTCGAAGGCAAATTCGATGACCTTGGCGACAACATGAAAGGCACAAAAATTGGTTTGGTTGTCCCAAAATACATGGACATTGATTCCATTGAAGACTTAAAAGAATAATAAGATACGAAAAAAAGCGGCGTAATGCCGCTTTTTTTGCTACTCTCCCCTTATATCCACCCTTTTTCCTCTGCAGTGCTTATGGCTTCAATGCGATTTTTCACATGAAGCTTGCTTATAATTTCAGACATGTAGTTTCTTACCGTGCCTTGTGATAGAAATAAAGATGCAGATATTTCTTTGGCTGTTTTGCCATTGGCAAGCATGCGAAGAATCTCCCGCTGCCCAGTTATCTTTTGAAGTTCCATTCGTCGTTTTCGTAGCGTTCTTTTGCAATTTTGTTGACGTATTCAAGTTCTTCTGCTGTAAGTTCGTATGGCTGCAATTCGATGTTAAGGCCGTCTTCAAAGCCTTTTTTAAAAGCCACTTTTGCCTGTTCAAGAGTAACTGGATTATTGGTTAATTCATTGATCGCCACTGCTTTATTTTTAAAGGCCCTTTGCATCCGTTCCTTTACGCGATCATTCGGATATTTAAATAGACTGAAAAGCTTGTCCTCCTCAAGATCGAGCAAGATGGCTCCATGCTGCAGAATCACTCCTTTTTGCCGTGTCTGTGCACTTCCTGCCACTTTTCTGCCTTCTACAACTAGCTCATACCAGCTTGGGGCATCAAAACAAACGGCAGATCTTGGGCTTTTCAGCGCCTCTCTCTCTTCAGCCGTCCGCGGCACCGCAAAATACGCTTCCAAGCCTAAATGTTGGAATCCTTTGAGAATCCCTTCAGAAATGACGCGGTATGCTTCTGTGACCGTTTCGGGCATCTCCGGATGGTCTTCAGAAACGATGACACTATATGTAAGTTCATGCTCATGGAGTACACCCCTGCCCCCGGTTGGCCGGCGGACAAAGCCTAGTCCATGCTTCTTAACAGCTTCCAAATCTATCTCCTTTTCAGCCTTCTGAAAGTATCCAATGGAGAGTGTTGCTGGATTCCATGTATAAAAACGGATAGTGGGAGGTATTTTTCCTTCACTGTTCCAATTAAGCAAGGCTTCATCCAAAGCCATATTAAATGAAGGGGAACCTGCCCCTGAATCAATAAAACGCCAAACTTCTTTTGCCATAATTTTAAAAACCTCTTTTTCCAATAGATTAATCCTGTGTTTAAGTCTACCAAAAATCAGCCAAATTTCAAAGGATTCTCATTTCAGGCTATCATGAAAAATTTGTCCGAATTCCTTTACTCATGCGGATGATGACTTATATAATAGAATTGGCTTAGTTAAGCGTGAAAGGAGAAAGACTAAAATTGAACACACTATATTTCCTGCTAATTATCTTAGGAGCCCTTGCTGTTTATTCTATTATCATGTGGCTGTATCAGAAAAGGATTGTCAAAACCTTAACTGAAGATCAATTCCGTGAAGGATACCGCAAAGCACAATTAATTGATGTCCGCGAACCAAATGAGTTCGAAGCAGGACATATCCTTGGGGCGCGCAATATCCCGCTTTCGCAGATGAAAATGCGGCTAACTGAGCTTCGCCCGGACAAGCCAGTCTACTTATATTGTCAAAGCGGTATGAGAAGCGGAAGGGCTGCACAATTTCTGCATCGTAAAGGCTACAAAGACCTTTCTCAACTGCAGGGCGGCTTTAAAAAATGGTCAGGAAAAATCAAAAGGAAGTAAAATAGCAAGCGATATAAAAAGGCCTCTCATTTTGAGAGGTCTTTTTTTACTGCCAATTAATAGTTAGGTGCTGTGCACCCCTTATCCTGATAGTAAAAAAACGGGACAATGGTTTAACCCACTGACCCGTTTGCATAGCTGGAGAAAACAGGACAAAGGACCTCTGTCCACTTATTGTTTTTGGTAGCGCAGGACTGGCTTGCGTGCTGCCAGAGTTTCGTCAAGACGTTTGATTACTGTGTTGTGTGGAGCTTCTTGAACGATTTCTGGATTTTCTTCTGCTTCTTTAGCAATTTGCAGCATGGCATCGCAGAATGCATCCAGTGTTTCTTTTGATTCTGTTTCAGTAGGTTCGATCATGATACACTCTTCCACATTAAGCGGGAAGTAGATGGTTGGCGGATGGTAGCCAAAGTCTAACAGGCGCTTTGCAATATCGAGCGTACGCACACCAAGTTTCTTTTGGCGTTTTCCGCTTAATACGAACTCGTGCTTACAATGTCTGTCAAATGGAAGATCGTAGGCATCCTGCAGTCTTCTCATCATGTAGTTTGCATTTAATACAGCATATTCTGTAACAGCCTTCAAGCCATCAGGACCCATTGAGCGGATATACGTATACGCACGGACATTGATGCCGAAGTTTCCATAATAAGGCTTCACACGGCCGATTGATTGCGGACGATCATAATCAAATACATAGCTGTCGCCTTGCTTAGTCAACACTGGTTTTGGCAGGAACGGCACTAGATCAGATTTTACGCCAACTGGTCCAGAACCAGGTCCGCCTCCGCCGTGCGGTCCAGTGAAGGTTTTATGAAGATTGAGGTGAACGACGTCAAATCCCATATCTCCAGGACGAGCTTTAGACATAACGGCATTTAGGTTTGCTCCATCATAGTAAACCTTTCCGCCTGCACCATGAATAATCTCTGTCATTTCTAGAATCTCTTCTTCAAAAAGACCAAGCGTGTTTGGATTTGTCAGCATAAGGGCAGCAGTGTCTTCGCCCACTACACGTCTTAAATCTTCCAAGTCTACTAGACCTTTTTCATTCGATTTAACCGTAATTGTTTCAAATCCAGCAACAGATGCTGAAGCAGGATTTGTACCGTGAGCAGAGTCTGGAACGATGACTTTTGTACGCTTAAGGTCGCCGTTTGCTTCATGGTAAGCGCGAATCATCATTAATCCTGTCCATTCGCCGTGTGCCCCTGCAGCCGGCTGAAGTGTCACCTGATCCATACCAGTGATTTCCTTCAAATGCTCTTGAAGATCATATAGAAGCTCCATTGCCCCTTGGACAGAGCTTTCATCCTGTAATGGGTGCACATGGGCAAATCCAGGGAATCTTGCCACATTCTCATTAATTTTTGGATTGTATTTCATTGTACAGGAACCTAATGGATAGAAGCCTGAATCCACACCATGGTTTCTGTTGGAAAGAGCTGTATAATGACGCATAATATCAAGTTCAGCTACTTCAGGAAGGTCTGCGTCCTCTTCCCGTAAATATCCTGCTGGGATCAGTTCATTAAGATCCGTTTCCGGAACATCCATTTCCGGGAGGCTATAACCGATGCGTCCAGGTTTGCTTATTTCAAAAATGAGTGCCTGATCGTCCTTATGCATGGTACTCCCCCATTTCTTTAACAAATGTATCGATTTCTTCTTTTGTTCTTAGCTCTGTTACAGCTACAAGCATATGGTTCTGCAAATCTGAAAAATCGCGTCCTAAGTCATAGCCGCCAATGATGCCTTTATTAAGAAGCTGTTGATTAACTTCCTTAACAGGCGCATTTAGTTTAACAACGAATTCGTTAAAGGATGGACCTTCGAAAGCAATTTCAAAGCCGTTTTGCTTGAATTGATTCTTTGCATAATTGGCCTTTTGAATATTGCTTGCTGCCATTTCCTTCACGCCTTTTTTGCCAAGAGCTGTCATGGCTACAGATGCAGCTAATGCATTAAGTGCTTGGTTTGAACAGATGTTGGATGTCGCTTTATCGCGGCGGATATGCTGTTCACGCGCTTGCAATGTCAATACAAATCCGCGGCGTCCTTCTTCATCAACCGTTTGTCCGACAAGACGTCCAGGAACTTTTCTTAAAAGCTTGTTAGTTACAGCAAAATAACCGCAGTGCGGGCCGCCGAATGCTGTTGGAATACCAAAAACTTGCGCATCGCCGACAACGATGTCAGCCCCAAATTTTCCAGGAGGAGTCAATGCACCAAGTGATAGCGGATTGCTGGAAACCACAAACATAGATTTATGTGCATGGATGATTTCTTCTAATTCCTTTAATGGTTCAATTCTTCCAAAGAAGTTTGGATATTGAACAATAACTGCAGCAATATCGTCGCCAATTAAATCCTTAAGGGCATCAATATCAGTTACCCCATCCTTATGAGGAACTTCAACAACCTCAATGTACTGTCCTTTTGCATATGTTTTTACAACTTCCTTGGACTCAGGGTGGACAGCACTGGATAAAAGAATCTTTTTCCGGCGTGTTTGCCCTGCACTTAGCATAGCAGCTTCAGCCAAAGCAGTTCCGCCATCATACATGGAAGAGTTAGCTACATCCATACCGGTTAATTCACAAATCATTGTCTGGAATTCAAAGATTGCCTGAAGCTCCCCTTGGGAAATTTCTGGCTGGTATGGTGTATAGGCTGTATAAAATTCAGAACGGGATAAAACATGGTCAACAATCACTGGCATGTAGTGATCGTAAACACCAGCGCCTAAGAAGGAAGTATTGCTTCTTAGATCAGCGTTTTTTTGCGCCATTTGAGTAAGCTCTTTTAACAGGGCTGTCTCTGTTGCTGCAGGCTTGATGTTATATTCCCCTTTGAATCTGACGCTTTCAGGAATATCACTGAATAGTTCATCGATTGAATTGACACCGATTGTGGCAAGCATTTCTTTTGTATCTGCTTCTGTCATCGGTAAATAGCGATGTTTCATGAGTTTTTGTCCCCCTCTTACTTAGATCTTTTATAAAAAGGCGTTGCTGCTGTAACTGCTTTAAGCCGTTTGCCGCGGACCTCTACTTCAACTTCTGTTCCAAGCTCTGTGTAATCTGATTTTAACAGGGCTAAACCGATATTTTTCTTTAAAGTTGGCGACTGGGTGCCTGTTGTCACTTCACCTATCAGCTCTTCTCCTTTATAAACCGGATAGCCATGGCGCGGAATTCCGCGGTCAATCATTTCAATGCCAACAAGTTTTCTTGCAGGGCCATTTTCTTTTTGCTGTAAAAGGGCTTCTTTTCCAATAAAATCTGCCTCTTTTTTCACTTTAACAGCAAATCCAATACCTGCTTCAAGCGGTGATATTTCCGGTGAAAGCTCCTGGCCATAAAGGACAAGATTTGCTTCAAAGCGCAAGGTATCACGTGCTCCTAAGCCTGCTGGAATCACACCTTCGTCCTGTCCCGCTTCTAATATATCCTTCCAAATGGAAACGACATCATTCGCATCACAGTATACTTCGAAGCCATCTTCACCTGTATAGCCTGTTCGGGAAACAAGAGCCTTTTTGCCATTCAGATCAACATCCTGCTGAAATTTAAAAAATCCGATTTCTGCAAGGTTCGTATCACCTGCAAGTTTTTGAAGCACCTTTTCAGCCAATGGTCCTTGAAGGGCAACCTGTGCAGTTTCATCAGAAAGATTTTTGATTTCAACATCGCCTTCTAAATGGTCTTCAAGCCACTTATAGTCTTTTTCGATATTGGATGCATTAACAACCAGCAAATAATGATTCTCAGCTAATTGATAGACAAGCAAATCGTCAACAGTCCCGCCATTTTCATAGCACATTGCTGTATACTGGGCACCTGAAACCTTTAATTTTGAGATGTCATTTGTCATCATCTTTTGCAGGTAGGAAAGGCTGTCTGGACCTTTCACTTCAATTTCTCCCATATGGGATACATCGAACAATCCCGCTCTAGTACGTACGGCTTCATGTTCTTCTTTAATGCTTGAAAACTGTACAGGCAGATCCCAGCCTCCGAAGTCAATTGTCTTTGCGCCATATTCCTTATAAACATCAAATAATGGTGTGCGTTTTAACTGTGACATTTACTCGTCCCCCTTTTTATTCCTGAATAAAAGTTTTGAAATTCACCTTTATAATGCTGAATCAAACAAAAAAGGACAGAGAACCCCCTCATGAATTGAGAAGATCTCTGTCCTTGCACCTGAAAGTTTAACCGTAAACGGCTTTCCCCGTGGGTGGCCCAATAGCGGGCACTCTCCAGAGCTACGTCCAATAAGGGTTCTTTTGCCTGAGAGATTCACAAACCTTAAGTTTGCTTGCTCCTTCGGCGCCACATATGCAGTCTCTCCCCTTATTATCATCCGCATTTATAAATTTTTCCAAGTTGGTTCATACTAAACAAAAATGACGTTAAAATTGCTCCAATTATTCATATTGCGAATTGCTTTAGATCCGTTGTTAAACCAAGGTGAAAATATAAACAGTACACATTTCAAATAAAACGGTATTGGCAAATTTCAAAACTTTCAAAGCTACAATTATCCTACCATTATAAATGTATTTCGGCAATGGTTAATCTACTATAAAAAAACGTTAAATATAACCTTAAATTTTTGCAACCAGTTACACATTTAAAGGGGCTGTTCTTATGACGGTGCAAATAAATTTCGATTCTTCCTGGCAGGAGGAGTTTCTCACAAGAATTAGCGATGACGGGCCATGGGCCCCCTGGGAGCTGTTTAAATTAGCAGTAGAGGTTGAAACCCATACAACCATTCCTGAATTTGAGGGACTGCAGGCTCCAAAGCACCTGTCCGGCTTGACACCTTTGCCGCATCAGCTTGAAGTGGCCAAGCAGGTCGTAGAAAATATGAATGGAAAAGCCATCCTTGCCGATGAGGTTGGTCTTGGCAAAACGATTGAAGCAGGCTTGATTTTAAAGGAATATATGATTCGCGGGCTTGTAAAAAAGGTATTAATTTTAGTGCCTGCATCACTTGTTACACAATGGGCAATCGAATTAAATTCCAAGTTCTTTATCCCGGCTGTTACCCAAAGAAAAAGCTATGTGTGGGAAAGCTGTGACGTTGTCGTATCTTCGATTGATACTGCCAAGCGGGAACCGCATAGGGAAATCATTTATAAGCAGGATTATGATTTGGTCATAATTGATGAGGCTCATAAACTAAAAAATAACAAAACCAAAAACTACGAGTTTGTACAAAATTTAAAAAAGAAATTCTGTCTCCTATTGACTGCAACCCCGATTCAGAACAGGGTAAGCGAGATCTTTAACCTTGTTTCTTTATTAAAACCTGGCCATTTAGGAACAGAATCAGCTTTTTATGAGAAATATAAAAAAGATTCCCGGTCTTTAGATGATGATGAACATTTAAAGACGCTTGTAAATAAGGTAATGATCCGCAACCGCCGAGCTGATACAGGGATCGAGTGGACAAAAAGAAAGGTCGAAACATGCCCTATTGAGTTTTCCAAAGAAGAAAGGGAACTATACGAAGCTGTATCCAATCTTCGCAGTGATGGTGAATGGGGCTCGATTAATACAAGCCAATTCTCCGTGATGACTCTGCAGCGTGAAGCATGCAGCAGCAGGGAGGCCGTTTATTTTACACTGAAAAATATGCTTGAGCGCAAAGAAGAACCATCGGAACAGTTCAAGGAACAAATTCAATTTTTGGTATCCAAGGTTGAAGCCGTAAAGCAAAATTCAAAGGCTGAAAAAGCACTGGAACTAATCAAACAAATCAATGATAAGGTTATTATTTTTACTGAATACCGGGCCACACAAATGTATCTGCAATGGTACTTAAAACAGCATGGAATTTCCTCTGTTCCATTTCGGGGCGGGTTTAAAAGAGGGAAAAAAGATTGGATGAAAGAGTTATTTCAGAAAAATGTTCAGGTTCTTATTGCTACGGAAGCCGGCGGTGAAGGGATTAACCTTCAGTTCTGCAATCATATTATTAATTTTGACCTACCCTGGAATCCGATGCGGCTTGAACAAAGAATTGGCCGTATCCATCGCCTTGGACAGGAAAAGGACGTCATGATCTATAATTTCGCTACGAAAAATACGGTTGAAGAGCATATATTAAAGCTTTTATATGAGAAAATAAATCTTTTTGAAAAGGTCATCGGCGATTTGGATGAAATTCTTACGAGGCTTGATTTTGGCAATATTGAGGACCATCTCGCCGATATTTTCGGCCAATCATCAACTGCAGGCGAAATGAAAATTAAAATGGATAATTTAACAGCAATGATTCAATTTGCTGAGGAAATTAGAGAAGGTGAAATGAATGCAGCAACAGGAAATTCATCGTTTTCTTGAAAGGTTTTTTCTGGCCAATAGTTGTGAGATCGTTGAAAATCAGCAAGGCTATTTAACCGTGCAATTAAGTATTGAATTGGATAAAGAACTGATGAACCGGCCCTTTTACTGGCATTACTTAGAATCTACTGGCGGAGTGCCAAATCCGATGAAGCTGACACTCATTACCAATCCAAAGCTTGCGCCTGACAATATCAAAGGGGAAATCATTCATTTTGGTTCTCCTCGCCTTCATCAGATTTTTCAATCGGCAAAAAAGCTTGCCGGCTATATTCGTTTATATGAAGATACCGGACAGAACCATGGAAACCAAATGCCGCTTCGGCCATGGCTTGGCTTGAACCTAAGGATTTCCTACCAGTGCGATAGAAAACGAGATGTGTTTCGTTCGATTGGACTGCAATTAATTAATGGACAGATGGTGGATGAATTCCACGATAAGCTGCAGAAGTTAAAGCTGACGCCAAAAATCCCTGATTTCTCTTTTACCATTTCACCCTTAATTATGCCGAAAAGCGGGATTGCCAGAGTTGAAAACTTCCTAAAAAATGAAATTAGCGCTGAGGATCACACTTGGGCACAAGAGGCCCGAACCCGCTGGAAAAAGGATTCCGACTTATTGGAGCATTTTTATGAGGATTTGGAAGAAAAGGGCGAAAGCTATGAAATTGAGAAAACCGCTTTGCAGGAGCTTTATGAGCCAAAAATTAATATATCTATTGTTAACGGCGGATTGTTTTACCTGACAGAAAACACAATTACTGCATAGCTTTAAAGCACTGGGGGCCTGTCCCCCAGCGCGGTGATACTGTAAAGCATCGGGGGCCTGTCCCCCAGCGCGGTGATACTGTAAAGCATCGGGGGCCTGTCCCCCGGTGCTTTATGCGCAAAAGAAAAACCGGCTCAATGGCCGGTTTTTCTGTACTTTTTTCTTTTCGTTTTATTAATGGAATGGATGGTAGAGTAAAGGGCAAATGGAACGACGCCGAACCATTTGGTTAAGAATGGCTCTTTCATTTGCTTTTTTTCCAATCGCTGTTTTTTTCGTTCATCCTTGGGCTGGTCAATATACTGGACAACGGTTTGGGTGATATATTTGATATAATCGTTTGATTTCATGAACGCCACCTAGAATTTTTCTTCATCTTCCAGTATGCCCATCCTTTGGAAGATTTAAACAATCTTCAGTTCTTTTCCGCCCATTTGGTCATTTTCCCTTCCGCTTTGTCGTAATAACCTGTTCCTATTATCTGCGGGAATTGATCCATTTTCAGCGTAAAGCTAACTTTGAAAACTGTGTCGGAAAGCTTTGTTGTACTATATGATACATCTCCGTATTTATATTGAATCGTTCCAGTGGGGAGCTCCTCTTCCTCAATATTAAATTTCTCTTCTACTTGCTTCAACGAGCTTAGGAAATAGAAGTCTTGCTGCAGAAGTTTTTCCGATTCCTTAAAGAATTGTTTCTCTGTCAAAAATTGTTCCAGCTGCAGGGAAAGAACGAAAATAGCGATAATTATTATGCAAAAGGTAAGCGGATAGGTAAAGCCCTTTTGATTATGGAGCATTTGCTTCCTCCGGCTGGACATAAGAATACAAAGAAGCAGTCAGCTGCTGGTCATACACGTCCCTCACCGTCAGCTTCACACCATTATTGATATTTTCAAAATGAACAGTGTCAACTGCCTGAAAGACAATCTCATGCCCCTTGGCATCTACTCTCCTTCTAATATTTGTTCCATTTTTTTCATACAAAATGACCTGTCCGCTTTTATTTAATGTTATTCTTTCACCTGATAGCACTTGAAAGGATTCTGCCATTCTTAGTTCTTTTTTCAGCTGGTTCATAAAAACATTCCACTCTAGCACTTTTGATCTTGCTTCCAAATCATCATGCTGCAGAAGGTATCGCATGCTGAGCGGAAAGAATGATGCAAATAACAGAAATATCGAAAATGCATAAAGCATTTCCAGCATCGTGAATCCTTTATTATTGATATAGCTCACATTTTTGCTTTGGTTTTCCAAGTAGATCCTCATAAGTTACACAAACCTCCCCTGCCCCATTTCCTTGTGTTATGTCATAGGCTGTTTGTTCCATCACAATTGTTTCACTGCCAGGCATGCCCCCGGCTAATTTTGCCTCAGATAGTTTCTCATATAATATTTTCGTCGCCTCATATTCCTGCCTTACTAGCATTGCATGATTGGCAGCTTGAATAATCAGAGGAAAAATTACCCCTGCAATTATCAGCCAGGCTGCTAACGTCAGCAGCATCTCTGTTAAAAAAAAACCATCATTCCTCTTCCACATAAAATCTTCCCTTTCCAATTAAAAAGGTGAAACGGTAGCTTTTCTTGCCGGAAATGACGTAAAAAGTCCCAAACTTCGTAACATTTCCATCAGCAAGAAATTGTATATATAGCGACATCGTTCCTTCGCGAAAAGTGATAGAATCAGGTATTTGGCGATTAAGGATAAGATTATCCTTCGATCTTTCTTTCATATAATAGGAATTCACCTCCGGCCGGATTTGTATAATCACCTCCGTCTGATGGGAAATGGCATAGTTTTGAGCAAATAAAATATCCGCCTTAAGCTGTGAAATAAATTGCTGTCTTTCTAGGAATAAAAATTGAGGCTTCAGCAGAAAGGCAGAAAACGAGGCAATGATGAGGAATACGCTAAGAACAAACATGGATTCAAGCAGAGTAAATCCGCCTTCTGAGCTTTTCATTACTAGGATGCCGCTCCATCTGCAGGCACTTCTGGTTCAGCAGCAGCTGAAGAAACAACTCCTTCTGCGGAGATTTGTACAGCATCTCCGTTTGGACAGGAATTTTCACCATCATTCAGGTAACCTTCAGCAACTAATGCCTGTATATCCGCTGGAAGACTATGCTTATCCATCTCATATGCCTGGACCTGAGCTTGGACCATTTTCACAAAAGCTTGGCAGCCCTTATCGTTTATTTTCGAATTATGCTTAGTTACATTCGGAATGGTAATGATTAGCAAAACTGAAATGACGAGCAGGACAATCATCATTTCAATCAGTGTGAATCCCTTTTCACTTTTTAAGTATTTCATGATCAAATCCCCTCCAATAAATGAAACATCGGCAATAATACAGCTAAATACATGGAAACAATTAAAAATCCAATGACGAGATATAAACCAGGCTGCACAGTCTTCAGCATTTTTTCTGTCTTTTCTTCGAACAGCTGCAGACAATGTCTTCCAAAAAAATACAGCTCTTGGTCCAGCTTGCCGTTTTTCTGTCCATGGCTAATAATCCGCGCCAGTTCACGCTCCAAGAACGAAAAATTTAATAAAATATCCTCCAGCTTCTCTCCTTTGCGCAAGCCGTTTTTCGTTTCTGTTCCAAGCTCTTTATACAGCGCCTGTTTATTGTTTTTTTCAAATAAGCTGAGGGCTTCGTGGATAGACAGTCCCCCAGCCAATAAATAACTCATCTGTACGGAAAAATAGTGGGTGTAAAACAATCTTAAAAAGGAGCCAATCAGCGGAATTGAAACAAGAATGGCTTTTTGCCTGAACTGCGGCATGCGCCGGAAAAGGAAGAAATAGAAGATAAAAATCAGCAAGCAAACCAGACCTGCTGCAGCTAAAAGAAATGGCATCACCTCCCCAAAAAAGTAGACTACCTCGGTAAAAAAATTAGCCTTTAGCTTCATGGATAAAAATAGTGTGGAAAACCTCGGCAGGATGATATTTTCGACAAATAAAAATAGTATGGCCGTTATTAAAATGAGAAACAAGGGATAAACAAGAGCTTTTTGCAGCCTTTCAAGGTCCTTTCCCCTTTTTTGCATCATCTCGCTTCCCTCCCGAAAGGCTTCGGCAAGCCCGCCATGCTGCTCAGCAAAATAAACATAGCCAATCAGGTGCTCATGAAAATGTAATTTCGTTAATATTTGATAAAAGGGATACCCCTCTTTTAAATCAGCCAGACATTGGCTCACCTTCTTTCGCTTTTTAGCCGGAAGCTGAAAAACAAGCGACTCAATCGCTTCAGATAAAGGATATCCTCTTGCAAGCAGCTCCCCTGTTCTTTTTAAAAATTGGCTTTGCTCCTGAATGCTCCATTTATTCTTTTGCATCATCAAGCACCCACCGGTCATATTCTGTTTCTTTTATATAGCCTAGTGCTATCCCTTTTCTTATGACCTCCTTTAACGTCCGGTATTTTGAGTATGCTTGGACTCCCCTGGCCTCTTTCATGGCGGCAATCAGTGCCCTTCCAGAAAGAAGCTCAAACACACTGGCTCTCTTCCATCTGCCGTAGCTTCCGCAATAGGGGGAACATTCCCCTTTACAGAAAGGACACTCTAATTCCACGAGTCTTTGCGCAGAGACTGCCACTAGTGTTTGTTCAATTTCCTGCCAATTAACACCAAATTCAGTTAAGCGATAAATCGCGCCCTTTGCATCCCTCGTATGCATTGTGCTTAATACTAAGTGTCCAGTCAGAGCAGCCCTAACAGCAATTTTCGCCGTTTCCGCATCTCTGATTTCCCCGACCATAATAATATCTGGATCATGCCGCAAAATAGCCTTAAGACCTGCTGCATATGAAACACCGGCTTTTTCATTAACCTGAACTTGTAAAACCATATCATTCACTTTTTCAATGGGATCTTCAAGAGTAATAACGTTGCGGTTAAACATATGGGAGGTTTCATTTAAAAGAGAATAGAGGGTCGTAGTTTTTCCTGAGCCAGTCGGTCCAGTAAATATGGCCAATCCGTGGGCATGCTTTAATAATGCAAGTAATTTTCGGGTCATATCGGGAAAAAGAGAGATTTGGAAGAATGGGATTTGTTCCTGCTGCGGGAGAATTCTGATAACAAGGCTTTCATTGTAACTGGAGGGAAGAGTTGAAAATCGAAGTCCTATCATTTGGCCATCGACTAAACAGGAGTATGCACCGCTTTGCGGACGCCGCTTTTCGCCAATATCCATAGAGGCTGTGAATTTAAAATGGGAGATTAATCTGCCGCATTCTTCTTTAGGCAGGTAAAGCCTTGGAACAAGCTTGTTGGAGAGGCGAAGCTGTATAAGTGTGTCGCTTCTGCGGGGAACAATGTGGATATCTGAGGCGTGATTTCTTACAGCATCTTTAATGATTCGTTCAGCTAGATTTTCAATTGAGTTCAACTGAACATAGCACCACCTTTTTTTGGAATAAAGAATATTTCGACAAGATTAGATAAACTCCTTCTTTTTTCGGCAATTTTTTTAAAATTTTTACAAGCGGAGCATACTTTTGATTTCCGATCCGGGAGCTTTACTCCAATCAACAAAAAATTTACCAAAATATAACCGTTGAACACTGTTTTTGACTTTTATATAGTAATAAAGATGTGAACATTTTATTAACAATCTATGAATGCGATGTTAACGTCTTACTTTTATATATTATAATGGTACTAATATGAGTCCGAGGTGAATTTAATGGAACAAACATTAAAAATTACAAGTGTTTTGTCCGATCCAACCCGTTATTATATTTATCAATATATTACAAATAAACATAAAGAAGTAACCGTGCAGGAAATTGCTGACCAGTTTGAAATCCATCCAAACGTTGCAAGACTGCATCTCACTAAGCTTGAAGATGTTCACATGCTGGTTTCTGAAACACAGAAGACAGGAAAGGGCGGCAGACCAAGCAGGCTGTATCGTTTATCAGATGATGTCATTCAGCTTCACTTTCCTTTCAGGGATTATCAGCTATTAGCGAAAATTACGATGCAGACCCTTCTTTCCTTAGGCGAACCGGCGAAGCAGGCCTTGTATGAAACAGGAAAAAGATTTGGCCGGGAATTAATTGACCAGGAAGTAAAGAGAACTTCTCATTTTGGCGAAGAAATGACTTTCGAGCAAAAGCTGAATATTATTCGCCAGGCATCAGTTATGTCAGGTTTTCAGCCTGAATTTGAAGTGAACGAGGACAAGTCAAAGGTTTATTTTCAAATATATAACTGTCCTTTTAAGGAAATCGCTAATGAACATTCTGAATCTGTCTGCAATATGCATTTTGAATATTTAAAAGGAATGTTTGAAGCTCTATATGGTACCGTTGAATTAGTTGAAAGAGAAAATATGATGCAGGGCTGTGAATCCTGTATGTATAAAGCCGTCTTCACAAATTAGACAAAATTGGGCATGCTAAATTAAGAAGCTGAAGGGTTCTTTTAAAGAGTTATTTACTTTTCAGCTTCAATTCACTTATAATATGAAATGATGTACTGTCATCGCAAAAGGAGGGATACATATGGACCGTATGTTTAGAGTTTGCGGATTCTGGACAGGTATATTTGCCGTCATGTTTTATGTTGGTGACATGTATACAACGTCTTTAATCTTCTTCGGTCAAACAGGATTTTTCCTGCTTTTAAGCTACTTAAAGCTTTCTGAACGCATGTATCTGCATGTTTTTGCAGCATATTTGACCGTTTTCTTCGTTGGTTTTACCTACTGGACCACATTTATGATGGTTCCAGGAGCAGGCCATTAACACTAAAGGCTACATAATAAAAAAGCGCTGCGGCTTTTCTGCCCCATGCGCTTTTTTATTTTACAGCCCTTTCCCCTGCAAAATGACATGAAAGAAAGCGCTTATTCCTGATGGGATGACTAAGCTGCGGATAGCCCGGTTTCTTTTACTAACCTCTGAAAACGGATTTGGATCATAGTGATCCTGCAGTTCCTCGAGAATTCCCGCTGACAGGAAAAATTCATCCTGTCTCCACTTGTTCAAGAAATCTAAACCATTTTTTTGCCCTATTTTTATGAGTGAATCAAAATGGACATGACTGGTGATGTCCATCTCACCAGGATGTTGAAGAACATTATTGATCTGCTGATGCTTGTAA
The DNA here is from genome assembly GCF_058792595.1 of Cytobacillus sp. MT66. Classification (NCBI taxonomy): domain Bacteria; kingdom Bacillati; phylum Bacillota; class Bacilli; order Caryophanales; family Bacillaceae; genus Cytobacillus; species Cytobacillus sp. MT66. The sequence continues at coordinate 101,319 of NZ_JBXAFB010000005.1, read as the reverse complement.
TACCCGCGCAGGCTGCCCTCTCTCCTGCTAGAATGCATCCATTCATCGTTTGTATAGCCGTAATCGACTGTAAGTACCATTCCCCTGATAAGGACATCAGAGATTTTCATAAGCATATTCTCCATTTGCAGAGGAATCTCTATCCGCTGGCCGTTTCGTATCTGGAGTCCGCTTTCACTTAAAAAAGTAAGAATTTCGTTATTTTTTAAAGGTACAAGCTTTTCTTTCAGCTGATTACTTTCAACTGTAATCATTGCCTCCATCCACTGCTGGTTCTGCTTTTCAATGACATGAACTGGGAAGGCATCAAATAATTCATTGGAAAAAATCAAGCCTTGAAAATTTTTTAATTCATCTAGGCTGTTAATCTGGCGGACATTCATTTGCGCCTGTTTTTGCAATTCTCGGTGATAGGGGCTTCGTTCTGCAATATAGTAATGAACTGGTTGGGATGTAAGCTTATTCCATTGATCTAAAAATGCTTTTGAAAAACGGCCGCTTCCTGCGCCAATTTCGCACACAGCATAGGGGAGCTCATATTTTTCTGCCATTTTTATATACCATTTGGCTATGAGTCTTCCGTAGATGTCAGAGATATTGCTTGTGGTGATAAAATCACCTTCCCGGCCGATTTTCATCTTGTCGTTCATGTAGTAGCCATATTCAGGATGGTAGAGGGCCAATTCGATATATTCGGCATAGCTGATCATGTTTGATGGAGTTTGAGAAATGTATTCTTTTAAAAAATGTATCATATGAAACTCCTTTTTTTATTTGCACTATTGACATAGTGTAAACTTTTTTATACTATAATGATAGTAGCTTAACTATATCCCCTCCCATTATATGAATAGAACATCCCCCAGAAAAGCCCTTCTCTTTTTGAGAAGGGCTTTTCTATTTTCTGCATGCAACCCGTTGGTCTCCGCTTCAGGGGCTTCGTTCCTGCGGGGTCTCCCACTGGACACCTTCTCCCGCAGGAGTCTTCGCCCCTTCCGCTCCAACCAACTAAGTTGTCAAAACAGAAAAGTTCAAATCCGACATTTTAAAACCCATTTAAAAACGGATTACTATCCATTTCTTGTCCGATGGTTGTTGCTGGGCCATGTCCTGGGAGGACGATGGTGTCTTCTGGTAGAGTTAATAGCTTGTCGTGAATGCTTTTGAAAAGCTGTTCGTGATTTCCTCCAGGAAGATCTGTGCGGCCAATGCTGCCGCTAAATAAGGCATCGCCTGCAATGACAAGCCCTGCCTCTTTAAAGTAAAAGGACAGACTCCCAGGTGAATGGCCAGGTGTTTCAAAGATTTGAAAAGAGAAATCACCAATGATCATTTCCTGTTCTCCCATGATTAAATGATCTGCCGGTTCACAGCTGATATTTGGAATCATCTCATATTTTGCCGACCCGTTTAAGGCTGGATCCAGCAGCCATTTCTTTTCGTTTTTATGTATATAGACTGGAATAGAAAAGGCCTTGCGTATATCATCAACAGCGCCAATATGGTCGAAATGGGCATGTGTCAGGACGATAGCCAAAGGCTTATATGATTTCTTTTTGATATACTGTGTAAGCTTATCGCTTTCTTCACCGGGATCGAAAATTAAACAATGATTATTTTCCCCCGATAATATATAACAGTTTGTTTGTATAGGTCCTAATGGAATTGGAATCCATTTCAAATCGAACACCTCCAGATGTTGGATAGATTAGGTATATTTTACACTACTTGTTTACATCTTTAAAAGAAAATGTCCCTTTCGCAAACAAGTAAAATAATTTTTCGGCAAAAGGCAAATCCTATTGAAGAAAAGATCTGATAAAATGTCCGTTGATTTCCGCTCCAGGCGCTTCGCTTTCCGGGGGGCGTTTTGCGAGCCTCCTCGGAGCCACGCTCCTGCGGGGTCTCGCTTCAACGCTGATCCCCCAGGAGTCTACGTGCCTGCAGCGAAGATCAACTGATTAAATCAATACTGTACTCAAACACAGCCATATGAAAAAATTTATTCTATATCGCTAATGACAAAGAAGTGTCATTTTTAGACCTCGACAAACACGGTAAAAAAATATAGAATAGATACGAATGTACAATAGGGTGATACATATAGTTAACCTGATAAAAAGGGGGCTTAATAAATGGGTCTTGTTATTATTTTTGCTCTAGTTGCACTTTTAGCATTATTTGGTCTAATCAGTGCACTTAAAAACAAAAATATTCTTGGGATTGTATTTGGCCTAGGATCTGTTGTTATTTTCGGCGGATTTGCATTATTAACGCTTATCAACAGCGGATACCCAGCAGTACACTAAGAGAAAAACCGGCAGATGATGCCGGTTTTTTTATTCCTCGTTTAATTGGCTCAGTACGGTTTCAACTTTTTCTTCCATCTTCCTTTTGATATCGCGTCTGTCATCAATCCGTATATTTGTTGCAACTCGCGCCAGACCCTTTTCAAACGGGACCTCATGCATGGCCTGAATGACCTCAAATAAGACAGGAAGTTCCCCTTCAATGATTGTATTCATTGGTGTAAGCTGAAAGCGAATTTGTCCCTTTTTCTCATATTCCCTTAATACTCTTTGAATATCTGCTACATATGTGCTGACACTTGGAGTCTGTGTCCCAATTGGAATAACCGTTACATCAACGATTGCCATTTTATTCACCCTTTTTCTGTAATTTCCTCTGTAAGCGGGAGGATTTGATTCGTTTCCATATTAATGATTTTCTCAAAATAAAAACCGTACAAGCATAGTTTACCATTTGGCGAACAGCTTATGGGCTCATTTTCTAATTGATCATTAATGATTTTCCTTTCACCATTTGCCGGTTCGAATGAAATCAGCTGAAAGCGATCCATATATGTATCTGCTTCTCCACTGTAAAGCGGCTGAAAGGAATAAAATCTGCCATGGTCATCAAAATCAAAATAAGGAACAAGCCATCCGGAAAACTCTGTTAAAACAGGAACAGACCACTCGCTTATTTTCCCCAAACTGTTTGCAAAAAAAGAATAAAGCGCTGTATCCCCAGGCTCCTCTGGAATGCTGATAGCCATCACTACATCCTTTACTGCTTTAAAATAAAAGATATCATCCATGACCTTTTCTTCCCTTTGGGTCGAAACTTCAAATTTCATTAGCGGTGCAAACAGTGCCAAATCCCGGTTTTCCCATGATAAGTACACCATCTCATTTTCACCTGTCCAATAAGCAAACGGCTCTTTTATTGGCAATTGTGCAAGGATCTTCTTCCCTATATTCATTTCATAGGAAGTAAATTCCCAGTCCTCTGAAAAAGCAGAGATAAATAGCCTGGTTTCATCATATGGATTCCACACGATATTAAATTCAACAGCGGGAATTCTTTCTGTCATGACTTCTTTTCCATCCGTATTAAGGATGGTCAGTATTCCTTCATACGTTGACGGAGCGGATTGGACCAGAATATATTTACCCGATGGACTTACAATAACCGCAGCAGCTGGTGCTTTGCTTGCAAAGAATAAGCTGCTTTCTCCCTTGTAAATATCATAGGTATAAATGTTTGATCCAAGTCCTGTACTGGTCATGTAAAGAATGGTTTCATTATCCAGCCACCCGCACACTTCTTGAATTTCTCCATTATCGATGGAAATCGGGGTCTTTAGTTCCTTTTCAGCGGCAGGAGAAGGCTCATTGTTCTTATTAATCGTTTCGTGGTGTCCTGCTTCAGACTGATTACGAGAATGATTTTCATTAGAACATGAGGCTAATACAAAAATAAGGAGAAAAAGACATAAAAAAAGATGCCTTTTCTTTTCATTTTGATTGATACTCGTCAAAACGTTCCCCCCTTTGCTTCAATTAACATACGTTTGTCCGCGAGAAATGATTCATATTTTTTAAGTAAAACTGTGTTAATGAGTGTTAATGAATGTTAATGTTAATTTATGATGCGCGCAAAACGCCTCTCGTTACAAATCAACGGTTTTACACAGCCTATAGAAAAAAGAAAAAGCCGGCAACGGCTTTTTCTGCTCACTTACTCCATTATGAAGCTTGAACATACATGGCTGCAAGAAAGATGCCAAGCACTTTCTGAAATATTTCATCAAACTGTGATAAGGGCAGCGGATTAATCCCCTTGCCAAGCTCGATTGTAAAGCCAGGGCGGCGGAATTCCTTAATAAACCAATCCTTATATCCTGCATAGCTGTCAATATATTGAACAGACTGATATCCGCTGACTCTGGAAAATTCTGCGGCCAGCACCCTTGATTCAGGCGGCTCCATGCCTTCATAGCCCCAGTAAAATTCTTCTCCTTGTGTGTGAAAAGCAAGCAAACGATCAAATTGTCTTTCCCTTGCAAGGTTAGCCATGGCAATTGACTCAGGCTCTGTCAGTGGTGCAGTACCAGGGAAATCCCTTGGAGCCGGCTCCTTCTCTTCTTTCCGTTCCTTTTCAACCTCCCATTTGGCAGGAAATTGATTATTGAGATCTACTCCTCTAATATTTGCTTTCCATCCGGTAAAATCCGTGCTGCCTTTGTTTATTCTAATGACCTCTTCCCTGACCTCTGCTGGCGGGCCATCTATAACAAGATCTACTCCGTCAGGATTGACCATAGGCACAATGGAGAGATCTACTGCCTGGTAAAGGGGCATGGTCTGAAGACCCCTGATAGGCATCGAATTGGTAAGTGAGAGGAGGAATTGATTGACTAACATCATAAGGACCCCGGAGGTAATCCATTCATTGGCGTGAAAGGAGGCATCAAAGTGAACTTTTTTAGTTCCTTTGCCAAATCTAATTTCTTGTATAGGCTTTCCGAGTACGCTTTTTCCAATGGTCTCCACTTTTATAAATGGATAAACCTCTTGAAGCTGGCTGATGTCGGCGGACAATGCTTCAAAATTATATCTTCTTTTGCCATTTACAACTGAAGAAAATACTCGTACGGGAATCTGAATCTTTGTTCCTGCCTGCAATTGGTTAGGATTTACTTGCTGATTTAAAAGAAGCAAGGCATCAACAGACAAATGTCTTGCCTCACTGAGCTTCCAAAATGTATCTCCTTTTTTAATGGTATAGGTCTGTACTTTAAAGCCAGGGATGTTAACCTCCCGGCCAATATTTAGGTTATTTGGATTCAAACCAGGGTTTGAATCAATGATAAGATTTAAAGGGATCATAAAAAGTCTGCTGTAATACCATAAGGAGTCCCCTGATCGCACATGAACTTTCATTTCTATCCCACCTTTCATCCATTCATTAATATGAAATTACCGGCGGAAAAATGCATAAAAGGAGCAGACCTAAATATGGCCTGCTCTATTAATAACATTAGTGTTTGTCAATATTTAAGCCAGTTCCGATAGCGTTTGTTCTAACGAAGCCAGAACCTTCGTAAAACCTCAATAAATCACCATAGATAATTTTGTCTGAGTAATCCAGTTCCGTTTTTGCTTTTTCGACATATGGTTCACAGGAACTGGCATCTGCTGGTTCTCCCGTTTTCTTATCATAGCAAGTGCCGCGTGTGTACAAATAGTTTTTGGTAATGAAGCTTCCATCCCGTAAAACAGTAAATTCCATTTTATTATTGGAAAATAGGTCTGTTCCAAATTCGATATTATTTTTTGTATTGATTCCTAGAAGGTGCAGGATGGTTGGCTTCAGATCAATTTGTCCGGAAACCGTTGATATGGTTTCCCCTTTCATTCCAGGAATATGAATAATCAGCGGGACCCTTTGCAATTGCGTGCTGACAAATGGTGTAACCTCTTTGCCTAAGAATTCACCCATCGCCTTGTTATGGTTTTCGGAGATGCCATAATGATCGCCATATAAAATAATAATTGAATTCTCATATAGCCCTTCTTCCTTTAGCCGCTGGATAAAGTTTTTCAGCGCTTCATCCGTATAACGGACCGTAGGAAAATAATTATTAACCGTTTTATCGTTTGAAGTATAAGGGTCAATTAGCTGGTCCTCTTCGTTTAATTCAAAAGGAAAATGGTTTGTAAGCGTAATAAATTTTGCGTAAAACGGTTTTGGCATTTCCTTTAGATGACCAACGGACTGCTCAAAGAAATCCATATCCTTCATACCCCAGCCAACGGAATTATCTTCTTCCACCTCATAATCAGGCAATGAATAGAATCGCTGATACCCCAAAGATTCATACATCATATCACGATTCCAAAAACTTTTATTATTGGCATGAAGCGAGGCAGTAAAATAGCCATATTTATTTAAAATTTCTGGTGTAGCCATATATTTATTTCCTGAGTGGGTAAAAAATACAGCCCCGCGGCTTAATGGATATAGGGAATTTTCCACAATAAACTCTGAATCCGATGTTTTCCCCTGTGCCGTCTGATGATAAAAGTTCTCAAAATAGAAGCTTTCCTTTATAAAATCATTTAAAAATGGTGTAATTTCCTGACCATTTACTTTTTCATTGATGACAAAGTTCTGCATGGACTCCATAGAGACCAATATGACATTTTTCCCTTGTGCAATACCGAACATTTTATCTTCTGGCTTTTTATAATTTGCACTAATATAGTTGTCAATATCCGCCAGCTCGCTTCCATCAGCCATCGCTCTTTGCGCGGATGATTTGGACTGAAGAAATACGTCATAGATATGGTAATTATACGTTCCGATATTCTTCACAAGCATTTCGCGGTCAAATGTCCGTGTCAAAAGCTGCGGCCGTTCAATTTCGGCTAATCCCAGATTTAGAAAGGAAATAGCTATTGCCGTTAGAAAATACGCTCTTCTATTTACTTTAGAATGATTTGCCATGGATACGAACCCTGGCTTTAGAACAACCAAAGCCGCTAAAATAAAGAAATCCGCAAAATAAAGGATATCCGTGAAATTTAAAAGCTCATTCACACTGCTGCCAAGATCGCTCATATTACTCGTCTGGAAAAGTACCGGAATCGTTAAAAAGTCATTAAAAAACCGATAAAATGCTACATTGGCAAATAACACAGCTGAGATAAGAAAGCTTGCGGATAACAAATATCGATTTTGATTCTTTTCCTTTAAAAATAAACTGATTCCAAAAATAAACAGTAAAAAGCTTAACGGGTTAATGAACAAAATAAATTCCTGTCTCCAATTTTCAATCGTTATATCGAAGCCCGTTTTGTAAGCTATATAAGTTTTTAGCCAAAGCATTACAATAGCCAGACCCATAAGCGGTATCTTTGGCCACTTGAATTTCTCCATTTTAGGTATTTACCCTCCCTGTTTTAAGAACAGATTCGGACAATTTAGTTTCTTGTTATTTCCATTATTAGGTTAAGTAATATAAAATCATGCTTTATCTTAATACTTTTTGTCTGAAAAATCAATTGCGAAAATTCCTAACTTTATATAATTATAGAGTCCTTCATATTTTCTTTACCCTAAAATTCATACGTTTAAAACTCCGCAATGTTCCCAATTTGTCCCGTTTTTTCCGAAAAGGAGACATTTCTCATAGGCAACGACAGAAGCATTTATGATAATATGCCTATTTGCAAATGAAAATATTTAGCTGCAGAAAAAAAGAGCATTGCCCTGACAATACTCAGAAATTTATTAAAAATACATCTTAAGGATGCTTTAATAACCCTGCTGCTCCGATGACTCCGGCATTATTCCCTAATGATGCAAGTTCAATTGCGGTCGTTTGAAAAACTCTTGGAAAGGCAAATTGACGAAAGCTTTTTATAACAAGCTTCATGAAAAATTCTCCTGCGTTAGAAACGCCGCCGCCTAGTACGACCTTTTCCGGATTAAGGATATTGGAAGCATTGGCTAAAGCTAATCCGAGGTAAAATGCTGCGTTTTCAACAATTGAAAGAGCAGACGGGTCTCCTGAAATGGCTGCATCAAATACGTCCTTGGCTGCTATTGCTCCGGATGCACGGTAGATCTCTTCAAGCTTCGTTGCAGGAGGATTCGGCTGGTTAAGTACCTCCTTGGCCTGTCTGATGATTCCTGTAGCTGAGGCGATTGTTTCCAAGCAGCCATTTTTCCCGCAATTACAGCGAGCACCACCAGCGATGATTGCAGAAAAATGGCCGATTTCTCCTGCTGCACCGCCAGAACCATGAACAATTCTGCCATTGGCAATGACTCCGCCCCCAATACCAGTACCAATTGTTACACATATAAGATTGTCTGCTCCAATCCCTGCACCTCTCCACATTTCGCCTAAAGCTGCGCAATTGGCATCATTATCTGCTCTAACAGGAAGTCCCATTTCTTTCTCAAGCATTTCCTTCAATGGATAATCGTCTTTCCAGGGTAGATTAGGGACGTTATGAAGTATCCCAGTATTTACATCTACTGGCCCAGGCGCACCGATTCCGATTCCCTCGATATGCCGGATTGGCTGACCAAGCAATGAGAGCTTCTCTTTAACAGATTGGGAAATATTTTTTAAAATATTCTTTCCGCCGCTGCTGTGGTCTGTCCGAATTTCCCATTTATGCAATAGCTCGCCATCTTCGCGGACGAACGCTAATTTTGTTGTGGTTCCTCCTAAATCAGCACCAATCAGCCATTTTTCCTCCATACTTTATTTTCCGCGCCCTTCCCTTAAAAATTGTGCTTCATGCCTTAATAAAAGGATGGCAGTCTGATATTCTTTTGTATCTATGAACTGTGCTTTATATAGTTCCTTTACTTCCTCTTCCATTAACTCCAGATCAGCTACTCTGTCACCAACATAAATAAACGTTCCAAACCTTTTTAAAAGCTGCTGGACATCATAGATTGTCTTCATTTTCTAAAACCCCGCATTATTAATTTTGTCAATTAGCTGCTGATATTCCTTTTGCTTAGGCATAATTTCAGCTGCTTTTTCAGCGTTTTCAAGGGCATCCTTTGAATTACCCTCATCGATGTAGATCAGTGCCAGATTATAGTAAGCTTCATGAAAATCATTGCGCATTTGAATGGCTGTGTGAAGATGTTCTTTTGCCTTCGTTAGATCGCCAGTCTTAATTTCCGCATAGGAAAGCAAAAAATAAACCTCAGCTGTTGGTTCCTTCTCTTTCATGAAATCTTTCAGCAGAATTTCAACTTTTTCATATTCCTCTTGATTGATATAATCCTGTGCCATCACTATAGCTGATTCTGTATTCAAAAGCTTGCCAGGCTGGCTATATCCATACTTTAGCATCCCGAAAATAGCCGCCGCAGTTATTACCAAGAATATCATCTGAAGCATTGGCTTCTTTTTCTTTGGAAAATGAACAATACCTGTAGCCAAAAAACCGCCGACAAGGCCGCCAATATGTCCAGCATTATCAATCCCCGGCATGGAAAAGCCAAAAACAAGGTTAATGCCTAAAACAATCAGAATATTAACGCCCATTGTTCTGAAAAATAAATTAGGGTAAATCACCCCAAAATAAAGGAGAGCTCCAAAACAGCCGAATATCGCCCCGCTTGCTCCTGCTGAAAGATTTGGGCTAAAAATAAAGCTCGCTAATGATCCGCCAAAACCCGCAAGAAGGTAGATAAAGAGAAAACGGACATTCCCAAATATCTTTTCGACAGCTATGCCCAAATAATATAAAGCAAGAGTATTCATTAATAGATGGAGAAACCCAATATGAAGGATAATTGGTGTAAAGAACCTCCACCATTCGCCTTCAAGGATAAGCGGATTAAACTTCGCCCCATATTTGATTAAATTGGAGGTGTTCGTACTTCCGCCTTTCCATTCCAAAAATAAAAAGGCCAGCACCTGAACTGCAATAAAAATATAAGTAAAAAAAGGCTTGCCAAAGTCAAAAAGCTTTTTTTCCTCTCGAGACTTTTGACTTGCATGAGAAAGGGCCAGCAGCTTTAATTCCTGGACCTCTCTCTCCTCATACTCTTCTTGTTCTGGAACGGAGACTCTGTCGTCAACAATGGTGCTCAGCTTTTCAAAAGCCTCCTGTTTGCTGTCCCTGCTAAAAACAATGGATGTGACCTTTGTTTTATCATTACTCCCAAGATATACAAAAGGCTGCTCAATTCTAAATTCATAGTCATCCACCGGTGGATAATCAGTGATATAGATATTGATGACATTCATTTCCCCGCGTACCAAAGATTTTCTGATATTTTCTCCATTGGCCGCTACATATTCTATATCATTTTGCATCCAGTTGCTCCAGCTCAGGCTGGTCTTGAGCAATCGAATGACCTGCGCCTCTTTGTTTTCTACTTTTTCCAGCCATAGTTCATTTTGCTGTTCTGAAAGCTTAACAATTCGATAATCCTTTTTTGAGATAAAGTAATTCGCCAGCCACCAAAATATATACTCCTCCAGAAAACTCAAACATACCCCTACTCTCTTCTGATAGCTTCTATATTATGTATTAAGTCAGCAGAATAATTATGTAAATACTTCTTTAGTTTACTATAGGCAAAATACAATTAGTTTGTAAAGGAATTCATAAGCAAGGGGTAAAAAGAAAAAGACCTTTTTGTAAGGTCTTTTAAGTGGTCTCTGCCGGCCCTGATGGGAAGACAAGATTCATCAGCCGGTTTCTGATTCCAGGGATCCCCATGAATGATCCCACAAGGATTTTGCGAATCATCGCATTTTTAAAGATGATGTTTAATGCACGATAGCGGTTTTGGTAGACAAAGTATCCGCTAATGCCAATTAAAATGATGGATAACAGACGTCCCATAACACATCCCTCCTAGGTGTAGTTTTAGAAGGATTCCGGGATTTTATCCATCAGGAGTATTTGATTATAGAAAAATCCGTGTTAACTTTGCCGTTGATTGCAGTGAGAGGCGCTACGCTTTCCACTCCAATCAACTAAGCAGATAAACCATCAATTAACTCCTGTCAAAGCTTATAGAAAAATAAAACTCCAGCCAATGCTGCAATTAATCCGGAGGAAAAGTTCACAAAGTCATTGTTGATTTTTGCATTTCCTCTGATTAATTCTGTTTTCTTGCCGCAGTGTTTTAAGGCTTCTACTTCCGAGTTGCATACAGAGCATCGGTATACAGCCTGCAGGCAGGCACCAAAGATCGTATCGACAGCATTCCCGAGAAAACCGAAAAGAGCAATCATCAGCGTGGCATAAATGGAAATATTAAATAAGAAGCTGCCTAAGAAGGCAAGTGTCAGCGAACCGCAAAGCGCAGCGAACGTTCCAAGCAAGCTGATCGCCCCTGAAGTTCCTGATTCTATTCGTTTGAATGTTCGAACAAATATAGGCGGCCGCTTGCTTAAGGATCCGATTTCTGAAGCCCACGTATCCGAGTTGGCTGCTGCCAGCGAGATCGAAAAGCCAATAAGCCAAATAGGGTCTGGGAAGGCAGCATACAGCAGACTGAAAAAAGCAGCTGTCCCTCCATTTGCTGCGACCTGCTGCCAGTCCCTCTGTGAACCTTTCTCATGGCGCTGTTCAATTTCAGCTTTATTCTTCTGCTTAAACTTTGACCAAAAGCTTGAACTGGCAAAAAAGAAACCAAGTATCAGCAAGCCTTTGAAGCCAAAACCGGCCCCAACTGCCAGGCCTGTTAAAAGCGCGGCAAAGCTTCCTGACTTTGTCAGCAGCTTTGAATGGTATCCGCCAATACAAGAAACAGCAATGATTAAAAAAATAAACAGGAAATTTGTCATTCTTATTTCAGGCCTTTTTTACAGAAATGATTTTCCCTACAGGAATATCATGGTCTTCGACAGGCAATTCCGACACTAATTGGGCAGGGAAGGCAAGTGAAAGTGTGGCCCCATTAAATTTCTGTAAATACCGGTCATAGTAGCCTCCCCCAAAGCCTAGCCGGTAGCCGTCCGGAGTAAAAGCAAGGCCAGGGACAATAATCAGATCTATATCCTCTGGAGCCTTTTCGGCTGTTGCTGCTTCAACGGGCTCTAGCAGACCATAATAGACTGTTTCAAGCTGGTCAAAGGCGGTTAATGTGCGGAAAACCATTTCTTTCGTTTTAGGCAGGCACTTAGGGATCACAACGGTTTTTCCTTGTTCCCAGGCCTTTCTGATGATTTGATATGTATCTGCTTCTGGGAACCTAGAAACCGTTACCCCAATAGTGTTCGCCGTTTTCCAATGCTCGTCCAGGAACAGCTGATTGGCAAGCATATAAGATAAATGTTCGTACTGCGGTTTTGGCATTTTCTCAAGTTCAGTCATGACCCGCTTACGCAGTAGCTTCTTTTCTTGTTTCATATGCACCTCTCCCTTTTCAAATACAAAAAAAGCAGTAAGGACCTTATGGTCCCTTACTGCTTATTTTGTCTCACGATGTACAGTAGAACGCTTCTCTCTTTTGCAATATTTCTTAAGCTCAAGGCGATCTGGGTTATTTCGTTTATTTTTTTTAGAAATATAGTTACGATCTCCGCATTCTGTGCAAGCTAACGTAATATTCACACGCATGTAATATCCCTCCAAACTATGTCAAAACTAGTTCGTTCATACGACTTTTCTATAATAGCATCTTTTATCATTAAATGCTAGTCTGTTTTTAAGAGTGCTTTATTCATTTTTATCAGTTCTTCATCATTTTTTCCGCGAATGATCCAAGATTTACCTAAAGTAGTACCTTTTCCTGGAAAATAGAAATCAAAAGAACAGAAACTAACAGCATTTCCATTGACCATTGGACTGTATTTAAGCTTTCCTGTCCGATGGCAAGCCCATATATCACCTGTGAATAAATTTTGAAAAGGCTGCACGGTATACGCTTTTTTCGCATATCCCCGGCTTTCGCCGTCAATTAAAAATAGGTGGTCATCGTCCAGATGAAAAATAACATCCTTTGCCGGCGAGATAAAAGAAAGGCAATCATTGGCATCATCTGTTTCACTTTCCATTAAGAGGTGCTTAAACATTAGCTTTATATGGCAAGGACGCTCAAGATGATTGGTAATCATTACCTCCTGCATTTGTATATAATCACCCGTCACCTTTTTCCAATTAACTGATACGCCTTCCTCATGGATATGTTCTTCCCCATCGTGCATCCAATAGGTTTTCCCGTTCATCCATACCCCAGGGACAACCTTTAATTTACTATGATTCCCGCATCCATCCGTACCCTCAAAGAATTTTTCCGCTTTCATATCCTTTCACCTCCATAAGTTTCGGCATCCTATACCTTGTAAAGATTCTTATCCCTATTTGCAATAGCCTTTGCATAAACTTCCTCTGTTTGATGTGCAACCCGTTCCCAGCTAAATATGCTTTCAACGAGTTTTTTTCCATTTTGGCCAATTTCGTTTGCTTGTTCTTCATGCTCGAGAATAAAAATCATCTGGTCAGTTAAACTTCCACAATCATTTGGCGCTGCCAAAAATCCAGTTTCCTTATGAAGGACAATTTCTTTCAAGCCTCCTGTATCCGAAACAATTGTTGGCTTCGCAAAAGCTAGTGATTCTATAGCAACTATTCCAAATGGTTCATAATGGCTCGGAAAGACGGTCATGAAACATTCTTGATAAAAAGCATTTTTTAGATCTTCCGAAATAAATCCGGGGAAATACACTGTCCCGCACAAATTCAAATCAGAAACTTTTCTTCGGAAATGGTCAAGCATAGGCCCTTTTCCTGCAATAATAAAATAAATATCCGGATATCTGTCCTTTAAAGCCGCCGCTGTGTCAATGAGCGTGTCAAATCCTTTTTCCCTCACCATTCTTCCAATAGAGAAAATTAATTTTTTATTTTTTTGAACCGCGGCAGGAGCTTTATTTTCTATATTTCCTGCTTTAGTGTTCATGGGTTCAACTGCATTTGGAATAATAGAGCACTTTTGCCTGCTGAACATAAAGACTTTTTTAAGGTCATTTTCCATAAATTTGCTGCAAACAATCATCTGGTCCGCAGCGTGAATAAGATCTGTTTCCTTTTCATGGATAAATTTTTGCAGTTCTGTATAGATTCCCTGATTTCTGCCATGTTCTGTGGCATGAATGGTAGCGATAAGCGGACAGTTAAAAAGAGTACGCAAAGTGATGGCAGAGGCGCCTACTAGCCAATCATGAGCGTGTATCACTGCAAATGGGTGTGCAGCAAAAAGCTGAACTGCCTTTCTCACCATTGCTATATTGAGCCCGCCTATCCAGCTTAGAAAGTCGCTGTCATTATCGTTTAAAGGGCTTACTCGATGAATATGCACTCCTTCGATAATTTCATCGGGTATTTCATTTTTGGGATTCGCTGTTAATACATGTACTTCATGTCCCATTTTTTTCAGACCCTGCGATAGACCGTACACATGTCTGGCTAAGCCCCCGATAATATGCGGAGGATACTCCCATGTAAGCATGAGAATTTTTTTATTCGGGCATTCATTTATATATGGACTACATTGAAAATTATCAATCATGCAAGAAGAATCATTGCTAGCAGCGGTTACGTCTATCATTCTTTGACGTTTCGCATATAGCCAGTTCCAATTATTTCTGTGGACATTTTCATAACTGGTATACGTACTGACATGTTTTGCCCAGCTGCGGCTATTTGTCTTATTTTCTGCAGAGTTTTCCTCTGACAGCAGGATGGGGAAAAAGCCTTGATCTGAAAGCTTTATTCCAAGTTCAAACCTATAGCTTCGTTTTTCTTGCAATCCTTTCATTACCCATTCAGAGCAATCATCTTTAAGGATGACTTCCTGATGGGTTTGTGAATTGCTTTCATCAGAATAGGAGTCTGTTTCATCCACTATCTTTATGTTGAGCTCCCATTGTGACATCGGCCGGCCAAAATAGCATTCAAAGGTTTGCCGGATATATATTGGCACGTTCCAGGATACATGCATTTCGTTTTGATTTATCAGCGCTGAATAGATGAAATCCCCAGACATGGCTGCACTCCAAATTTCTTAATTAAACTTGTTGAAAGTCGTTGCGGAAATAGTCACATTATTACGAATTTCTTTACTTTATGTTATCACTGATTTGAGGCACCTACAATAAACGGTTTTTGTCGTTTCCTGCGAGACCTTCATATTCCCTTGTTTCTTGCGGAAATAATTTTTTATTTCCAGCTTTTATATAGCTCATTCGACAAAAATCCTTATAATACATCAATATTAAAACCGACAAAACCCGGATAATTTCTGACAAAACAAAAGATAACCTTAGGAATCTTATCGAATTTTGGCAAAGCTCATGATAGAATTATCCGTGGAATAAGACAGAGGTGATCACATTTGGAATATGTATTTATTGGCCTGCTGGCCCTTTCTGTTGTACTTTTTATTTTGTCGGCTTTGATGAAAGACCCGGTAAAAAATTTACGCGATGAAATTGACCAGCTCTCCATACAGCACATTCAGGATATGTATACAGTTAAAAAGAAATTAAAGGTGCTGGAGGAGGAACTGCTTGTAAGTGATGATTATCTTCCGCCAGCAGTCACAGACAGGACTTTGCTGCGTTCGGCGGGGAAAAAGGACATTCACGAGATTATTAAGAATCAGGTATGGTCGCTTGCCCAGCAAGGGTTAACGATTGAACAAATCGCCAGGCAATCCTCCTTAAACATAGAGGATGTTGAAATGATTATTTCAGAAAAAATTGAAAAGCAGGTAAAGCGATGAATAGGAATACACTTCGCGCATTTGCTGCAGGGATGTTTGTCACCGTCTGCCTAATTGGGGCCTTCTATTACTTAAATGAGGAGAATACCCCAGAGGATGCTGCCCCAGCTATAACAGAAGCTGAGGCAAAAGCCTTTTTGGAAGCAAAAGATTTCTCAGTCATGACTAATGATGAATTATCCGCGCATAGAAGGCAATTGGCTGAGGAAGAAAAGAAAAAAGAGCCGCCAACGCCTTCAGCACCTGAGAAACCAGAGCCAAGAGAGACAAAAGAAACAAATCTGGCCTACCAGCTGGAAATAAAGAGCGGCATGCTATCCCATGAAATTGCCGATATGCTGGCCAACGAAAAAATAGTGGATGATGCGGACCAATTTGAAGCCTACCTGGAAGACAATGGCTACAGCAAAAGAATTCAACTCGGCACCTTCGAACTAGAAGCAAATATGAGCTACAAAGAAATTGCCAAAATCATCACTAAAACGCATTAACGCACTGGGGGACAGGCCCCCAACTTATTAACGCATTAAAGCACCGGGGGACAGGCCCCCGGTGTTTTAAAGTGCTAAAGCGCAGGCGTTTATCCGAATCTCCCCATGATATAATCTTCTGTACGTTTATTCGCTGGCGAGTGGAAGATTTTATTTGTGTTGGTATATTCAATTACTTCTCCGTTCAGAAAGAAGGCAGTTTTGTCAGAGATTCTTGCAGCCTGTTGCATGTTATGTGTAACGATGATGATGCTCATTTCTTTTTTCAATTTTTGAATAAGCTCTTCTATCTTAAGCGTTGATATTGGATCTAAAGCAGAGGTTGGCTCATCCATTAAAAGCACATCGGGTTCAATGGCAAGACAGCGGGCAATACAAACACGCTGCTGCTGGCCGCCTGACAGACTATAAGCATTTTTATTTAACACATCCTTAACTTCATCCCAGATCGCTGCACCCTTTAAACTTTCCTCGACAATTTGATCCAGTAATTTTTTATCGCGGATGCCATGAATCTTTGGCCCATACGCCACATTTTCATATATGGATTTTGGAAATGGATTTGGTTTTTGAAATACCATCCCTACTTTGGTCCTCAGTTCCTCCGGTCCGTAAGATGGATTAAAAATATTTCTTCCCCGGTAGACAATTTTCCCAGAAGTTTTTACTTTAGGTATAAAATCTATCATTCTATTAAGTGTTTTAATGTAGGTTGATTTTCCGCAGCCTGATGGACCTATAATGGCCGTTACTTCCTTCTCCATAATATCTAAATCAATATTTTTCAAAACATGATTTTCACCGTACCAAAGATTAAGCTGCTTTGTTTTGTAAACCGCTTCTTGGGAAAATTCTGCTTTCTGCGGGCTATCCCCATAAACAAGACGAATTTTCTGTTTTTCGGGCACTGCAACCATATATATGTCCCCCTTCTTAAAATCAGCGAATTAATATCTTCTTTGAAACTTATCTCGTATGAACACTGCAATGGAATTCATCGTGATTAACAGGATTAGCAGCACAATGATCCCTGCAGCAGCTATGGCATGGAATTCGGCCTGCGGTCTTGAAGTCCAGTTATAGATTTGCATTGGCAGTACAGTAAACGTATCAAAAATCGTTTTGGGCAAAAAGGCAAGGAACAATGGTAAACCTAGAACGACTAAAGGGGCCGTTTCACCAATTGCTCTTGAAAGCGCCAAAATTCCGCCAGTTAAAATGCCTGGAAGCGCAGAAGGCAAAACAGCACGGGCAATCGTCTGCCATTTTGTCGCTCCCATCCCATAGGAAGCCTCCCGCAAATCTCTAGGAACCGCACGAATGGCTTCCTGGGAAGAAACGATAATAATCGGCAAAACCATTAGGCTGAGTGTCAGCCCAGCGGCAAGGATGCTTGTTCCCAGTGCAAAGGCACGAACAAAGATGGCCAGCCCAAGTAAGCCAAAAACAATCGACGGAACACCTGCCAGGTTTGAAATATTTACTTGAATGAATCGGGTAAAACGATTCTGTTTGGCATACTCCTCTAAATAAATAGCTGTTCCAACGCCAAGAAGCAAGGAGACTGGAGCAACAACTCCCATCAGCCAAATGGTTCCAATCAATGCTGTTTTCACTCCTGCTAACTCTGGCTTTCGGGATGGCAGGCTTTGCAGGAATTGCCAATCAAGATGCGGCAACCCTTGAGAAAACACCCGAAATAACAAAATCCCTAAAACGGCTAAGCCTGTTATCGCAGAGACGAAGAAGATTGATTTAAAAAATTGATTTTTCATTCGTCTTCCCTTTAATCTCAAGGAAATATTCTGATGATCAATGAATTTCATTTTTAATAAACCTCCCGGAATCTGCGAGAGATATATTGGGCAAACAGATTCATTACTAAGGTAAATAAGAAAAGTGTGAATCCCACTGCATATATACTGTAGTAAACTGTTGTTCCATACCCGGCATCACCTTGGCTGACTTGCACAATATAAGCCGTCATCGTCTGAATAGAACTTGTAAAGTCCAATGTAAGGCCAGGCATAGATCCGCCCGCTACAGCAACAATCATCGTTTCGCCAATTGCTCTTGAAACTGCAAGAACAATTGATGCTACAATGCCAGATAAAGCGGCAGGCAACGCAACCTTTATCGCTGTTTCAAACTTTGTCGAACCTAAAGCTAACGCACCTTCTCTGATCGAATTTGGTACGGAAACTAAAGCATCTTCTGATAATGAAGCGATCATCGGTGTAATCATAATCCCTATTACAATCCCAGGGCTTATTGCATTAAAGATTTCAATAGACGGTATAATTTCTCTTATTATTGGCGTGACAAAAGTTAATGCAAAGAAACCATAGACGATGGTAGGGATGCCGGCTAGAACCTCTAGGACCGGCTTGATTATTCGGCGCATGCGATCTGAAGCATATTCACTTAAAAAGATGGCTGTGCCTATTCCAATAGGCACGGCCACAATTACAGCAATCAGGGTCACCTTTAGCGTTCCGGCAATAAGAGGCATGATCCCGTAAGAACCTTGAGTCTCAGAGAATGGATACCATTTCTTTGAAGTCAAAAATTCAACAATCGAAACCCGGTCAAAGAATATAAATGTCTCAGTAAGTAAGGTAATAACGATACCAAATGTAGTTAATACTGATACAATTGCTGCAGCTAATAAAAGAAATGGTATGCACTTTTCAAAAGTGAATCCAGTTTTTCTTCTATTAATATTTCTTTGAATTTGTTCATTTACCGGTAAAGAGCGCTTTGATTTATGTAAAGCCAAGGCAGTCAGTCCCCTTCTGCTGTTTTATCCTGCTTATTTTATTTCATCTAATGTTTTTAGTGCCTTTTCATATTCGTCATCTTTTAACTTCACGTAACCAACATCCTCTGAAAGGATAGCTGCATTCTCAAGTGTGTATTTTACAAACTCGTACACTTCTTCCTTCTCTAAAGAATCGTTTTTCACGTAAGTGAATAGCGGTCGCGACAGCGGTGCATATTCTCCTGATTCTACCGTTTCATTTGTTGGTTCAACAGGTCCATTGCCGCTATCAATTGGCACAACCCTTATCGTATCTTTATTTTCTGCGTAGTAGGCATAGCCAAAATATCCAACGGCATTTTTATCTCCTGCAACACCTTGAACTAAAATATTGTCATCCTCAGAAAGCATGGCTTTTTCTGCAATTGGTGCATCCTCTAAAATGACTTCGTCAAAGTAATCATATGTGCCAGAATCTGTTCCTGGGGAATAGAGTTTAATTTCCTCTTCAGGCCAGCCCACACGGATATCGGACCATTTTTTTACCGTACCGTCTTCAACCCACATTTTCTTTAACTCATCTACAGTCAGGTAATCTACCCAATCATTGTTCTTATTAATGACAACAGAAAGACCATCGTTTGCTAATTTAAATTCTGTATAATCAATACCTGCTTCTTCTAATTTTTGCTTTTCTTCATCTTTTATTGGGCGGGAAGCATTGCTCAAGTCTGTTGTTCCGGCAACAAATGCTTTAAAACCGCCACCTGTGCCTGATGATGCTACAGAAATCTTAACCCCCGGCTGTTCCATTCCGAACTCCTCTACAACTGCCTCCATGATAGGGTATACAGTCGAAGAACCGTCTATATTAATTTCTCCTTGGAGCTGCTTATTTTCTTCATTTGTCTCCTGCTGTGATTGAGCTGATTCAGAAGATCCGCCGCTGCTTGCATTTCCTGTTTCTGAAGATCCGCAAGCTGATGTAAATGCTAAAACTGCCCCAGCCATTATTGTTAATCCTGCATACTTTAAGCTTTTCATCCTATATTCCTCCTAAAGAGTCGTTGTGTTTGGAATGCTGTTCATCCCTTATATCCTAGTAAGTTCTTACAATTAATACACTAATGGATGTGCGTAAAGGCTATATGAATTGAATGTAAAGGTTGTGTAAATTTAGCTTTTTCTGAATAATATTTTCTTAAATATAAGACAAACGAAAAAACCTGCCTCAAAAAACGGAGACAGGTTTCAAATAGCTATTCATTTGTTTCGTTTTCTTCAGTCTGTTCTTGATCAGGTTGTTTTTCAGCGCCCATTTGCCGCTGTTTTTTCAATTCAAAATAGGTGTCAAGAACTCTTTCGCCAATCTTTCTATTCGCTCCATGGTCATTATTTCCCTGATAGGCCCATGGAACAAGTACAGCCATAGCGACTTCCGGATTATCTGCCGGAGCATAGCCAACTAGACTTAAATTTAACACTTCAGGGGGGATTTTGCCAAATTTCTTTCTTTCCGGACCATCATAAAAGGCTTCGGCCGTCCCTGTTTTTCCTGCTGGATTATAGTCCTTGCCTTTGGCACCGAAATAAGCATAACCGGTTCCGCCTGGCTCCTGAAAGACTTTGCGGAAACCTTCATGAACACGGTCGAACCATTCCTCCTTGGCATCTACACGATTCAGAACTTTAGGCTGAATTTCCTCAACAATTGGTCCTAATTCATTATTCTCAAGCAATGGCTCACGTATCTCCTTAACTATATGCGGTTCCATGCGATTTCCGCCATTAGCAATGGTTGAAACATATTGGGCCAATTGCATATTAGAGTACGTATCAAACTGGCCAATAACAATATCGAGCAAGAAACCTGGCAGATTGCCGTTTCCTTTATAACCGATCTGTTCCCCTGGCAAATCAATGCCTGTTCTTACCCCTAAACCATACTGAGCAAAGGAATCCCTAATCGTATCAAATCCTTTATCAAGATTTAACCGAATCGGCGCATTTGGCCTGTAAGTTCCTTCGCCAATATTAATTGCCGTATAAAACATATACACGTTTGAAGAGTATTTTAACGCATTAATATCATTAATCGGCCCTAAATTTTTCCAAGACTTTTTGGGCGGTGTTCCTTTAATCAGGATTGGTGAATCATAAAAGACAGTTCCTGGTTTTATCGCCCCGGTTTTATAGCCGGTTAAAATTGTCGCACCTTTGACAGCAGAACCAACATTATAAGTAGTTGTAATATTGCCGAGGGCATCATCAACCATCATTTTTTTGCCCGTTTTCTCATCTTTGACAATTCTTTTGCCGGCCATTGTTAAAATTTCACCTGTATTCGGATCCATCAATACTACATAGGAACGATCAAACAGCGCCGTTCCAGATTTTGATTTAGCTGCCCAAATTTCTTCTTCAAGGATTTTTTCAACTGCTACCTGCAAATCCATATCAATGCTCAAAACTAAATCCTTGCCTCGTTTTCCTTCGGTTATCGGAATGGTTTCTAGCACATTTCCTGATTTATCCGTTACATTCTTCACTTTTGCCTTTTGGCCATGAAGCACATCTTCATATTGCATTTCAATGTAACTTTTTCCAACACGATCGTTTCGGCTGTAATCTCTTGCCAGGTAATAATCAAGCCGCTCAGCAGGGAGTCCTTCGCTTGAATCAGTTACCTTGCCAAGAACTGATTTAAGAGTCGAACCAAATGAATAGGCTCTTTCCCAGTCTGTCGTTGTATCCACTCCAGGGAGATGCTGAAGGTTTTCACTGACAACGGCAAATTCCTCCGGGGTCACATTTTTATTCTTAACAATTTGCGGTGTTAAAGCATATCCGCTTGTAAACTCTCGATAAATAGCGAGTATCTCTAAGTCTTCTTCCGTCAGTTCAGCTAATTCCTTATCTGTAATCCGGTCTATTTTCAGCTGATAAATTTTTCTGTCAAGCTCCTTGCCTTCGAGCGTTTCCTTTAGTTTGGCCAATTCGTTCTCGGAAACTAAGGCATCTGCCCGGTCAGGGTTCTTCATGATCCAATAGTCCTTTTTCTCTCTCTCTTGAACCTTATCCGTATTTTTGTCAATCAGCTTAGCAAGCCTTTCTGCCACTGAAAGCATTTCATCCTGCTTAGCACCTGTATTTGTATAGGTAATAGCATTTTCTGGCTTATTATCGACTATTACCTTGCCAGTCCGGTCATAAATTTTTCCTCTTGGCACCGGGCTGTTTACAGTTACATCCTCCGTCCGTTCAATTTCCCGCCGGTAATCTTCTCCATACACAATTTGCACGACGCCTAATCGAAGAATTAGGACTGAGAAAAGGAGAAACACAAAAAAGAATAAAATATTTAGCCGCACCGGAACATGGGATTTCTTCTTTTTCTTCTTGTTCAATTTAGATCCACACATCCTCGTCTTTAGTTCTCTTCACTATTCTATAAGAAATCATTTAATTATGCCATAAAGAACCTCTTTTAACTGGTTGTAAATAATGGTTTTGGTTTTTTCGAAAAAAAGAGAGAAAAGGCGGCGCCTCTTCTCTTTACATTGTATTGAGGTTGACCCTCCTAATGAAGAAATAGATAATGGTATGTCCTAACCCGAGAATCATTAAGAGAATGGGGATACTCTTTTCGGCATTGAAAAAAATAATCGCCCCTAAAAAGCTGAGAATGGAAACAATCCTCCCAGAATTGAGGAATATTTCACGAACAACTATATATTCTATTCTCATTTCCGCAGCCTTCCAGCCCCTGCCTATCACGTCATAGGACATGGATATGTATGGTACAAGCAAGAGAGGATAAGCAATTGCAATTGTTGCGGCGTAGATGAGAAGCAAAGAGTATTTTACCTCAAATACAATCAGAAGTATCGCTGCATAAAGAATGATTCCACCAATAAGGATTGCTTTTTTTCGCTGATTCTTTTTCAATACTCTTGAAACAATGTAATAAGCAATAAAGGAAACTCCAGAATTCACTAATCCGTATGCCCCGAGTGCCAATTCACTTCCAGTCGAAATAAAAACGAAAACGGAGATGACAAAGGCAAATGTTCCTTCTCTAAGCCCCTGAAAAAAATGAGCATTTGTTACGAGCCGCCAATTCTCATTATTCTTTCGTTCCTCCAAAATTCGAACAAACCAATACTTGCCTTTAGCTGGCCGTCGTTTAATGGAAAAGCTTAAAAAGACAGCGAGAGAAAAAAGAGCCAGTGATGAACCAAAAATAATGGAGTAGCCAGTAAACTTTTCTAGTCTAGAAATGATAAAGCCTGCAAGCATAGGCCCAATCATCCCTCCTACAGATGATAAAATCCCTAGAAATCCATTGAAGAAATCGCGGTTTTCCGGCTCTGTAATTTCAAAGGTAAGAACATTAAAGGCAAGCCAGTAAAATCCATATCCCAGACCAAGAAGCGCTCCAAGGAGCAGAAGAAATTTCGAGGCGTTTGTACCGATTATTAATACGGATAAATAAAAAACAGCCAAAAAAATAACGCCAATTCGGAGGACAATGACACGGTCAATCTTTTTTGCCCACCTGCCGGCCAAAATAAATGTTAGCGGCTGTATGACGACTACAGTCAAATTATAGAATGCCAAATCCTTAAAATCTCCCGACTGCTTCCAAAGATAAATATTCACAAATGTGTTCGAAAGGGCCACACTTAAGGAATAAAGTCCCCCAATAATGAGAAGCAAACTTAGATCCCTTGTCAGTTCAACATCGCCGATCAACTTCTTAACCTTACTCATAAGATAAACTCCCCTTTGTATCTAAGGGTAGTTTCCTACAAAGGAATTTGTCTTATGCAGGTTTATTTATAAACGGTGATTTTGCTTGAAAGGCGCTGATTTCCGCTCCGAAGCCGTTGATTTCCACTCCAGGCACTTCGCGCACCTAAGGGCGTTTTGCGAGCCTCCTCGGAGCACACGCTCCTGCGCACGTCTCACTTCAACGCTGATCCCCCAGGAGTCTTCGTGCCTTCCGCTCCAATCAACTAAGTTCATAAAAAAAACACGTCGAGGAAAAAGGCTCGACATGTTTCTTCTTTTAAATATTATTATTTCGCAGCGCTGTAACGCTTAGCTACTTCATCCCAGTTTACAACGTTCCAGAATGCGCCGATGTATTCAGGACGACGGTTTTGATATTTTAAGTAGTATGCATGCTCCCAAACGTCTAAACCAAGGATTGGCGTTTTGCCTTCCATTAATGGAGAGTCTTGGTTTGGAGTGCTTGTTACTTCAAGCTCGCCATTGTTAACTGCAAGCCAAGCCCAGCCAGAACCGAAACGGCCAGCAGCAGCTTTTGCAAACTCATCTTTGAAGTTTTCTAAGCTTCCGAACTTGCTGTTGATAGCATCTGCTAATTCACCAGTTGGGGCACCGCCGCCATTTGGAGAAATCACTTGCCAGAATAATGAATGGTTAGCATGTCCGCCGCCATTGTTGCGTACAGCTGTACGAACAGCTTCTGGAACAGCATCAAGGTTTGAAATAACTTCTTCTACTGATTTAGAAAGAAGTTCTTCGTTGCCCTCAAGTGCATTATTTAAGTTAGTTACATATGTGTTGTGATGTTTTGTGTGGTGGATGTTCATTGTTTCCTTATCGATGTTTGGTTCTAAAGCATCGTAAGCGTAAGGTAATTGCGGTAATTCAAAAGCCATGTTAAATTCCTCCCTATGTACAGTTATTTAAGCCTTCAGAATTTTCCCGTTTTTATTCGATTCTAAAATGAGAATCATTCTTTTAAGCTTTCCACTTAAGATTACCAAAGTTCGGTAATCCTTTCAATAAAAATGCTTGATAACAGCCATATCTATATTTCCCCGTTTTTAAACATTTATCCTTACAAAATAAAAAACAAGGAGCATAGCGCTCCTTGCCGATTTTACAAATCTTTTTCTCCCAGGATCACTTCCGCAATATTCACTGCGTGGTCACCTATCCGCTCCAAATTGCTGACAATATCAACATAAACAATTCCAGCTTGGGCAGAGCATTGTCCTTCGCTAAGACGGATAATATGCTGTTTGCGCAGCTTTCTTTCCATTTTGTCAATCGCTTCTTCTTTTTGGACAACATGCATGGCTGCGTCTTTATCTTTATTATCCAGCGCTTCAAGGGCTTCTGATACAGTAGAAATGGTCAGAGTAAACATTTCATTAAGATCATCCATCGCTGTATCCGAAATGAGAACCTTATTGGCTTGCTGATACTCAACTAGTTCAATAATGTTCTCACAGTGGTCACCAACACGCTCGATGTCACTGATTGTATTAATAAGCATCGTGTGTTCTTCTGATTCATGTGAAGATAAAGAGCTTGTAGAGATATCAACTAGATAGGAAGTTATTTTACGATCCAAATTATTTAGTGCATCTTCTATTTGCATGGCACTTTCTGCATGCTTTGGAAGTCGTGTTTTTAAGAATTCATGGGTTTCATCCAGACATTTGATAGAGAATTTCCCCATTCTTAAAACCTCTTCTTTTGCTTGTCCCAAGGCAATGGATGGAGATTGCTGAATAAAAACAGGATCCAAATGCTTTGCTTTATATTCAATAACAGAATCCTCACCAGGGATCAGCTTTGTGACAATTAATGCCAATACAGCAACAAAAGGCAATTGAATAATTGTATTTGATGTATTAAAAATTCCATGAGCAAAAGCTATGGTCATTTCCGGGTTCAAGCCTATGCTATCCTGAAGATTCGCGATCAGCAATGTAAATGGCTTTAATAAAATAAGGAATATGGTTGTCCCAATTAAATTGAAAAGAACGTGCACCCCTGCCGCCCTTTTAGCCGCAACAGAAGCGCCGATAGATGCCAGCACAGCTGTAATTGTTGTTCCAATATTGTCCCCGAAAAGAACAGGCAGTGCCGCTTGCAGATCCAATAAATCTTCAGCAAATAGACCTTGCAGAATACCAATCGTTGCACTGGAACTTTGTACAATCACTGTAAATATTGTCCCTACGATTACACCAAGAAAAGGGTTTGTACTCAGATTAACGGTTAATTCATGAAAGGACTCCAGCGATCTAAGAGGCTTCATCCCGCCGCTCATCAGCTCTAACCCATAGAAAAGCGCACCGAATCCAAACACAATTTGTCCAAAGTTATGGACCTTTTTATTTTTGAAAAAGAATAATAATATCGAACCAACTGCGATAATCGGAAGAGCATATTCCCCAACGTCAATACCAATAATAAAGGCGGTTACCGTTGTACCAATATTTGCTCCCATAATAACACCTATAGCCTGGCGGAGCGTCATAAAGCCTGCGCTGACTAGTCCCACGGTGATAACTGTTGTAGCTGAACTGCTTTGAATAAGAACAGTAACAAGAATACCGGTTAATACACCCATAACGGGATTTGTCGTGAATCTGTCCAATAAATCTCTTAGACGATCACCGGCGGATTTTTGCAGGCCATCACCCATCGATTTAAGACCATACAAGAAGATTCCCAATCCGCCAAAGAATTCAAATAACATAAGCTGAATATTTAGTTCCACGGTTTCAACTCCCAGTTTAATATTCGACATTTATCAACAAACACCATACAATTATTAATTGAGAAAGCTAAATTGTAAACGGATCTTCGTGCAAATTTACAAAACGTTTACAAAAGTCATGTTTGAATTTTAATAAGGATGTGCATGGATGAATATTTTTAAACAATTTATTAACAGTTTGTTCTCACCAAAGGAAATCGCCGCGTTTCATTCGCAGGGAATTGGGAAAACTATTCTTTATGTATTTTTTCTTGCCCTGCTTTCGGTCATTCCTTCACTTGCCTATTCAAGCACAGCGCTAGTAAATGGGCTTAACGCAATACAAACAAGTATCGAAAATGAAATTCCTGATTTCTCCATCGAAAACGGGGAGCTGAAATCAGATCATAAAAAACCGATTATCATTAATAGGGAAGATTTCACCATCGTATTTGACTCAACTGGAACGGTGAACCCGCAGGATTTAACTAACAACAGCACAAACACGGTTGGGCTTTTAAAGAATCACGGTTATTTTATTGCAGGCAATCAGGTGCAATCGATCCCCTATTCAATGATTGATACTTTTACTCGTGATGACTTTCTAAATATGCTTTCTATGGTTAATTCATCGATCGGAATTATTATCCCCATCATGTGTGTCATTTCGTTTATTTTTACTTCAGGGGTGAAATTTATTGAAGTCTCTGTACTTGCTTTCATTGGCCTTCTATTAACAAAATTATTAGCAAGAGACTTGCGGTACCGTCATTTATGGAGAATGGCCGCTTATAGCTTTACCTTGCCGACCGTCTTCTTTATTGTTATGGATGCACTCAAGACAATGGTGCCAAACGGCGGAATGATCTACTGGTTTGTCGCCGTTATGATCTTGCTGCTGTCTATAAAAGAAATCCCCCAGCAAAAACATGATCTGTAAATTATTATTAAGCACCTTTTGATGTTCTTCAAAAAACATCCAAGGTGCTTTTATTTTTGTCATAATTTTTTTGGACAAGCATACATATGTGGTAAACAACCAAACTATTCATGGAGGTTTCGCCCGTATGAAACGTTTAGCCGTCCTGCTTATTTCCGCCCTAATTCTCTTTATTATTTTTCATGACCTGACCAAAGGGACGCTTCCTTCCAAATCAGAACCAGTACAAGAGATTAAATCAGAGGCTGTATCCGCATCCCCTGTCAGCTTCCCGTATTTTGAAAAAAAAGCCTCGCCTGGGGAAACCGTACTGTCTGTTGTTGAGCAGAAATTAGGTGGACCCCTGCCTGTATCGATTGAAGAAGTCATTGCGGACTTTAAACGTTTAAATAATGGGACTGAACCCGAAGCTATAAAATCAGGACAAACCTATAAATTTCCTGATTATAGCAATTAAGAATAAAAGTACCGCGTTTACTAAACCAACATTCTTGTCAATTTGAACAATTCATTGATACAATAGATAAGAAAAGCGGAAGGCGCCTGCTTATCGGCGTATGGACTAGAGCGCTTCGACTGAGATAAAGGAAACACGGAGAGCGCAAGCGATTCGATGTTGACTTATCGTAGGGAGATGAGCGAAGTACACTAGCCGATGGCACCTGGAGCTGGACAATTCTCAAAGCAGAATTAATACTTATTGTTTAACAAAAGGAGCGAATCTCCATTGAATGAAATTATACATCGGACGAAAACACGTCCAGTAAAAGTTGGTCCATTAACTATTGGCGGAAGCAACGAGTTATTTATCCAAAGTATGACAACAACGAAAACTCATGATGTGGATGCAACCGTTGCTGAAATAAAACGTTTAGAAGAAGCTGGCTGTCAAATTGTCAGGGTTGCTTGTCCTGATGAAAGAGCAGCCAATGCGATCGCGGATATTAAAAAACGCATCAATATCCCGCTCGTCGTCGATATCCACTTTGACTATAAGCTTGCCCTTAAAGCAATTGAAGGCGGAGCTGATAAGATTAGAATTAACCCAGGAAATATCGGAAAAAGAGAAAAAGTGGAGGCTGTCGTAAAAGCAGCTAAAGCAAAGGGTATTCCTATTCGTATTGGGGTTAACGCTGGTTCACTAGAAAAGAGAATACTAGAAAAATATGGATATCCAACTGCTGACGGTATGGTTGAAAGTGCGCTTCACCATATTAAGATCCTTGAAGATCTTGACTTTCACGACATCATTGTATCGATGAAAGCATCAGATGTTAACTTAGCGATCGAGGCATATGAAAAAGCAGCAAGAGCTTTTGACTATCCATTACATTTAGGCATTACAGAATCTGGCACGCTTTTCGCCGGTACAGTTAAGAGCGCGGCTGGATTAGGCGCAATTTTAAATAAAGGCATCGGAAATACCCTTCGTATTTCCTTAAGTGCGGATCCTGTCGAAGAAGTAAAAGTAGCTCGAGAACTTTTAAAAGTCTTTGGTTTATCTTCCAACGCTGCTACGCTTATTTCATGCCCTACATGCGGACGCATTGAAATTGATTTAATCAGCATTGCCAATGAGGTTGAGGAATATATCCAAAAAATTAAGGCCCCTATTAAAGTAGCCGTTCTTGGATGTGCCGTAAACGGACCTGGCGAAGCACGCGAAGCAGATATTGGCATCGCTGGCGCTAGAGGTGAAGGCCTATTATTCCGCAAAGGAAAAATTGTTCGAAAAGTTCCAGAGGAAACAATGGTGGAAGAATTAAAAATTGAAATCGACAAAATCGCAGAAGAATATTTTGCAAAGCAAGAGGAAGAGAAACAAAAAGCTGAAGCTCAAAGCTAAGTCAAAGAAAAAGCCTGGCACCCAGTGCCAGGCTCCTTTTTTCCCCTTTTTTAATAAAACGGGAGTATGAACATTCCAATGATAATGGAAACTACACCAATTCCAATTGCCCAGCTGCCCAGGCTTGTTGCCCCTCTGTTTCGTGCAACAAAGCCGAGAACAATTCCTGTTGCTCCAAACAGGACAGGCAATACAAACAATGAAATAATGGATAGTGCCAGAGCAGTAAAGCCAATCCCTCTGCCAGTATCTGCTCTTTCCGTATCCCTTTCATTATCTCTATCCTTTTCCCAGCCTCTATCATATGAAATCGGTGCCGCTAGTTCAGCTGAGGTTTCTTCACGGAATTCGTCTTTTGCTCCGTGTTCGTTTTTTAAACCTATATCCTCGCTGTGCCGGAGATCATAGTCTTCGTAATCGCGTTCTTGATCTGCCAAATTAATCCCTCGCTTTCAATGATGGAAGCATTTGAATGATTGGGCATTCCGTTAAAGTGTGCAGCTTTTTTTGGAGCATTACTATTGTTTGCGTTATTAGCATTTTTATTATGTAAATTTTTAACTTCTGCCTTTTAGCCGCTTTGCTTTTCGCTCCAATCCCCTTAAAATAAATAACAAGTGGAAAAGACTTTAGTCCTAATCTTTCATTTGATAAGATATTATAGATATCTTTTGCAAAAGGAGAGTTCTTCATGAAAAAACGTTTTGGGATTGATATTGATGGTACGGTAACTTGTCCAACATCAATGATCCCTTTTTTAAATAAAGCCTTTAACTTGAATATTACTTTAAAAGATATTTTACAATACGACTTAACCCCGCTGGTTGACATTTCTGCTGAGGAATTTGCCGATTGGTTTAAAAAAAGCGAGCCTGTCATTTATGCCGAATCACCTCTTGCCCAAGGGGCAAAGGATATTTTAAATCAATGGGAAAACCAGCATGAGCTTTTCTTTATTAGCGCACGGCCAGCCCATCTGTTAGATTTAACAAAGGAGTGGTTTCTTAAACATTCCATTGGCTTTGACTATATTGACCTGCTGGGCTCGCATAATAAATTAAAGGCAGCTAAGGAACATCAAGTGGATATTTTCTTTGAGGACAAACATGACAATGCCGTCATGATTCACGAGGAATGCAAAATCCCTGTCGTCTTATTTGATACCCCGTATAACCAGGACCCAATTCCTAAGGGCGTAATCAGGGTTAATGACTGGCAGGAAGCCGATCAATGGGTAAAGAACTGGCTAAAAGGCTGGGATTAAACGGGGTTTTAGAGTTTCTGACTGGGCAAAAAAGAAGGCTTGGAAAACTGTCGAAATGCAGGGGGTATTATTCTGACTAGGCTTGGCAAAGAAGTTGTGAACTTGTCAAAACGCAGGGGTTATTCTGACTACGCATAGACGGAATGGTGTGAACCTGTCTAAATGCAGGGGTTATTCTGACTAGGCATAGACGAAAAATTGTTAAGCTGTCAGAATACCACGCTCATTCTGACTACGCATAGACGGAATGGTGTGAACCTGTCTAAATGCAGGGGTTATTCTGACAAAGCATAGCCGAAAAATTGTTAAGTTGTCAGAATACCACGCTCATTTTGACTACGCATAGACGAAATGGTGTGAACCTGTCTAAATGCAGGGGTTATTCTGACAAGGCATAGATGGAAAATTGTTAAGCTGTCAGAATACCACGCTCATTCTGACTACGCATGGACTAAAACTTTCCTCCAAGTCAAAAAAACGGCTATTCAGAGAGCTGCTGACATAATAGTTGTCATGCAGCTCTCTATGGCCGTTTTTAATTTGCTGCTCTATGGTTAAAACATTCTGGGCAGCGTCCGTATATTTCGAATTTATGTCCTGATACATCATATCCGCGAAGACTTTCATTGAGTCCTGACATCGGGCATGTTTCAATTTCTTTGGTTTTCCCGCAGTCTAAGCATATAAAATGATGGTGATGCTGTTCATGTGCACAGGTATAGCGGAAATGCTTTTCACCTGAAAGCTCCGTCATTTCCAGAATGCCAAGCTCAACAAATAAAGATAAATTTCTATAAATCGTATCAAAACTTAAACCTGGGTAATCATCCTTCATCCATGCTAAAACATCCCGGGCAGTTAAATACTTATCGCTTTTCGCAAAGAGCTCAAGCATATCCTCGCGCTTCCCCGTATGCTTATAGCCACTTTCTTTTAACAGCCCAATAGCCTCACTTACATTCATTAAAATTCACCTCAAATCGGGCAGGATTCAACTAAGCCCTGCAATAAATCAGGTCACTCTGTTAATTTTGGCCGTTGATCTCCCGGGATCACGCGCCTTGTGCTCCAATCAGCTAAGCGATTAAAATCAAATATTAAGCTTTAACACAGCCAATCAGTAAGAACGCATCGATAATTTTTTAAAAAGGATCGTGCCTGCTAAAATTACTACGGCAAGCATGACTATGGTTCCGCCCGGGGCAAGATCCATATAGTAAGACAAAATCAGACCGCCTAGTACAGATGCCTCTCCGAACAGCACTGAATAAAGAATCGTCTGTTTGAAGCCTTTGGCAATTCGGATACTTGCTGCAACTGGCAGCGTCATTAAGGAGGAGACAAGCAGGATGCCGACAATTCTCATGGACCCGGCAATAACAAGCGCCACCATAACAATAAAGATAAAATGGATGCTTTTCGCCGCGATTCCTGATGCCTTGGCATGCTCCTCATCAAAGGACAATAAAAATAATTCCTTATATAAAAGGACAATGAGAACGATGACAATAATACTAATCGCTAATATCGTCCATAAATCCAATCGGCTTACGGCACTCACACTTCCAAAAAGGTAACTGAATAAGTCGGTATTAAAGCCGTCAGCAAGGGAAATAAATATGACCCCGATGCCAATTCCGCTGGATAAGATAATCGGGATAGCGAGTTCCTGATAGTGCTTATAAACTGAGCGTAGTTTTTCTATGAACAAAGAACCTGCAACAGAGAAGGCCATCCCCATATACATGGGATTTAAGCCGCTCGTCGGCATAAACTTTTTCTCCAAAAATAAACTAAAGGCAATTCCTGCCAAAGTAACATGACTTAATGCATCGGCAATCAGCGATAGCCTTCTGACTACAATGAATACCCCAATCAGCGGAGCAACAATGCCGATGATCATCCCTGTAAAAAAGGCATTCTGCAAAAATTCGTATTGTAAAATCCCTTCAATCATTGCACTGCTCCTCCATGATGCACATGGTCATGGTTATGCTGAAGAATATGAATATCATGGCCATAGAACTCTGACATTTCGTTCATTTTTAGCTGTTCAAATTCGGATGTTACACCGTGAAAATGCAAGTGCTTATTCAGGCACGCAACATGTGTCACCTTATCAGAAATGGTGCCAATATCATGGGTAACCAAGAGCAGAGTGATCCCCCACTTTTTATTTAAATCATTAAGCATATCATAAAAGGACTGTACATTCTGCGCATCCACGCCCACTGTCGGCTCATCTAAAATAAGCAGCTTGGGATCGCTGACGATCGCACGGGCAATGAATACTCGCTGCTGCTGTCCCCCTGAAAGTTCGCCAATGTTTCGGTTTCTAAAAGATAGAAGCCCGACCGAATCAATGGCCTGAAGAACTTTCTCCTGATGTTCCTTTTTCATAAATTTAAAAAGACCGAGCTTCTTTGTCAGCCCGCTGGCAACAACCTCGTAGACAGTTGCCGGAAACCCAGTATTAAAAGAATTCGCCTTTTGGGAAACAAACCCAATTTTATGCCATTTCTTAAATTTGCCTGCTTCTTCTCCAAACAGGCGAATACTGCCCTTTTGAATTTTAAGCAGTCCAAGAATAAGCTTCATTAATGTAGATTTACCGGAGCCATTGGGTCCGACAATCCCAACAAAATCACCTTCATGAACGGTTAAATGGATGTCTTCAAGTACATTCTCTTTTTCATATCGATAGGTGATATGGTCTATTTCAATAATCGGCTTTTTTGTTTCTTTCATTACATCACCTTTTTTATTGGCTTTGTTAAATTTGGCCGTTGATTTCCTCTCCAGGCGCTTCGCGCACCTAAGGGCATTTTGCGAGCCTCCTAGTCACATACGTTCCTGCGGGGTTTCGCTTCAATGCTGATCCCCCAGGAGTCTACACGGCTTCCATTCCAATCAACTTTAGCGGTTACAATCAACATTATGCCTTAACAAAGCCTTTTTATTAAGAATCATTCCGATTTATAAATGCTAATCATTCCGATTTACAAAGCATAGTATACAAAAAAATACCTTTATTGTAAAGAAACAAGCCTGTGTGGCGGTGCTGGCAAAATAATTGTCACGATTTCCTGTTACATCTCATAAAGTACAATGGAGGTGCAAAGACGTGAAAATTTTTGAGAATATCATCAATCATAAAATTTCTACGATAACCGCTTCAGAATTACTTAAATATGCCAACCAATTTAATATTTCAATCAATAAAAGTCAGGCGGCGAAAATTGCAGAGTACTTAAGGGGAAAAAACGTAAACATTTTCAATGACAGCGAGCGTACTAAGCTAATTAAGGAAATTGCTAAAATAGCGGGCCCAGAAACGGCAAGATCAGTAAATCAGCTATTTATACAATTTACTAAATAAAATACTTATAGAAAGCAAAAAAAGCTGTGAAATTTAAAACCTTTCACAGCTTTTTTGCTTTCTTAGCCTTCCATAATATCATCAAGCAGATTTTCATTAAATTCCTGCGCGCGAAGCATCGCGATTTCATGCTTGTAAGGCGGCTTTTTATTGTTTTTATCCTCGCCAACGAAGGGTGTCTCAAGTATTTTCGGAATGTCTGCAAGCTGCGGATGATTGACAATATAGTTTAGCGCCTTAAAACCGATATGGCCAAAGCCGATATTTTCATGACGGTCCTTTCTCATGCCGCGCTCGTTCTTACTGTCATTGATATGAAGAACCTTTAAGCGGTCGATTCCAACCAACCGGTCAAATTCTTCCAGAACGCCATCAAAATCTTCGACTATATTATATCCGGCATCATGTGTATGGCAGGTGTCAAAGCAAACGGATAAATGATCATTATAGTTTACACCATCGATAATCATCGCAAGCTCTTCAAAGGATTTTCCGCATTCTGAGCCTTTGCCAGCCATAGTTTCTAGAGCAATCTGGACTTTTTCATCGCCTTTTAAGACTTCGTTAAGCCCTTCAACAATTCTTTTAATACCTGCTTCAGTTCCGGCGCCAACATGCGCACCCGGGTGCAGAACAATCTGTCTGGCGCCTATTGCCTCTGTACGGTCAATTTCTGAGCGAAGGAAATTAACGCCAAGCTCAAAAGTATTTAAATTCGTGGTATTCCCTATGTTAATAATATATGGAGCATGCACAACGATCTCTGCAATGCCATTTTCCTGCATATGCTTGAGACCGGATTCGATATTTAAATCCTCAATCTTTTTCCTTCTTGTGTTTTGTGGAGCTCCCGTATAAATCATAAAAGTGTTTGCTCCATAGGACACTGCCTCTTCACTTGCCGCCAAAAGCATTTTTTTCCCGCTCATAGACACGTGTGATCCTATTTTTAACATCGGTTTCTCTCCCCTTATTTTTTTCTCTGAAGCCGTTTTTGCCGTTTTTTAAAGTTTTCCATTTCGGCTTGCATCTTTTTCTTGTAGCCCGGCTTCACTTTTTTAGGCTTTTGCACAATGGATTTAGCTGCTTTATCCACTTCATCGAGCTGTTTTTGGCGATTTTTTCGTTTATTTCTGGCGCCAAGATCCACCCATTCGCCCTTTTGCAAATCTACATGAGTAAATTCAATCCCCATCTTTTCAAGTTTGTTTAAGGCATCCTCATCAGATGTTTCATATATTGTTAAGGCGATCCCTGAATATCCGGCTCTTGCCGTCCGGCCGACACGGTGAATATAAAAGTCAAGATCTGTTGGCAGTTCATAATTGATGACATGGCTGATCCCCTGGATATCAATTCCACGTGCAGCAAGATCTGTTGCCACAATGTACTGGAATTCCAGATCCTTGATCTGCTTCATCATTTTCTTCCGTTCCCTTGGATTAAGATCTCCATGTATTCTGCCAACCTTTAATCCTTTGCCTATCAAGGCGTCTGCAACCTCGTCCGCCATTTTCTTTGTGTTTGTAAAAACAATGGCTAAATAGGGATTGAATGCAGTTAATGCTTCAAATACTAGCTTTGTTTTACTGCGATGTCTAGCCGGCATAATCTGGTGTTCAATATTGGCAGCCGCAGCCTGCGACGGCTCAATCTGAATATATTTTGGATTTTCCATATATTTTTTCAAAAAAGGTTTCAGCTTTTCTGGAATTGTCGCAGAAAATACAAGCATTTGCAGCTTTTCAGGCATTCTTGCTGCAATTTGGTCCACGTCCTCAATAAATCCCATATCAAGCATTAAATCTGCTTCATCGACAATCAGCATGTCTGCTTTATGGACGAATAAAGCCTGTTCCTTGACTAAATCATTAATTCTTCCAGGTGTCCCAACAACAATATGCGGCTGCTGTTTTAGCTTTTCAATTGAACGCTGCTTGTCTGTTCCTCCAATAAAACAGCGGGCAGTAATCTCCTCATCTTTTTGGCAATGATCGGTGATCTTTAATATTTCATGATAGATTTGGTTAGCCAGTTCCCTTGTCGGTGCTGTTATAACTGCCTGAACTTCCTTTTTAGAGAAATCAATTTTTTCTAGTATAGGAAGAATATAAGCATGTGTTTTGCCTGTTCCTGTCTGGGATTGGCCAATTGCACTTTCTCCTTTTAAAATAACAGGAATTAACCGTTCCTGTATTTCAGTTGGCTCATAGA
Organism: Cytobacillus sp. MT66; assembly: GCF_058792595.1. Lineage (NCBI taxonomy): Bacteria > Bacillati > Bacillota > Bacilli > Caryophanales > Bacillaceae > Cytobacillus > Cytobacillus sp. MT66. Next base: position 65,326 of record NZ_JBXAFB010000005.1, on the reverse strand, counting down.
ACCCAATTTCTTTTACTGCCTCCATAATAAAAGGCTTTAGATTAAACCGATCAAACTTAGTTTCATTCATTATTTATAACTCCTCATATATCGTTTCCTTTTCCATCCAACTATTATAGTAAAGTTTGAACAAAATAGCCACTCTTGCATTTATATGGACGGATAAACCAATTAACATTCCCTGCATATTTATATAGAGATTAGAAAGGAGGTCAATGTCATGGTATATGGTCCACAAATGCCATACCGCGGCTCCTTGCCCCATCCCCGTCAGTTCAGGAGTCCTATGCATGGTCCGCCAGCCCAATACAGTCCTTTTGGTCCAATGGGCAGTCCACGTCCGCAAATGATGCCTGGGCCAAGAGGCGGTCCTCGGCAAGCCCAGGGACCGATGAGACAGCGTCAAGGCGGCGGTCTTCGGCAAGCCCAAGGACCGATGAGACAGCGTCAAGGCGGCGGTCTGCTTTCAAGGCTATTAGGCGGCGGTGCGAGAAACACGAATGGAATGAGAGGTCCAGCGTCTGCCGGATTTCCTTTAGGCGGTGCTGCTAATCCGTCTCAAGCCGGAGGCGGATTATTACGCTCTTTAACTAATCCACAAGCGATTAGCGGTTTTTTAACTAACACGCAAAAGGTATTAGGCACAGCACAGCAAATTGGCCCGATGATTCAGCAGTATGGACCCATTGTAAAAAATATCCCCGCTATGTGGAGAATTTATAAAGGGTTAAGCAGCGATACTGAGGAAACACCAGCTGAGGAATCCACTGAAGCTAAATCAGAATCATCTGTTAAGAAAGCACCCGCCAGTAAAACAAAAAAGAAAAAGGTCGAGATTGACCCAGCAGTTCAGGAGTCTGATGAAAAAGAGGATAGAGGCACATCAATGCCAAAGCTGTACATTTAAAGAATGCTTCTGAGCATTCTTTTTATTTTGGTAAAAATTATTTGTGGCATCAATCATTCTCTTACAGCCTTTTGGTATTATTATTAACCTATTTCCTTTATAATAGTATTTGGGTTTTATTTTTATAATCAAATTAGTACGCACACCTAAAAAGCTTTGGGAGGTTTAATATACATGCAAGTAATTAAGATTTCACCCCGGGGCTATTGCTATGGGGTTGTTGATGCGATGGTTATAGCAAGAAATGCAGCTCTAGATAAATCACTGCCGCGTCCAATCTATATTCTTGGAATGATCGTTCATAATAAGCATGTCACGGATGCTTTTGAAGAAGAAGGAATCATTACGCTTGATGGCAATAATCGCCTTGAGATCCTCGAAAAGGTTGATAAGGGTACGGTTATTTTCACCGCGCATGGTATTTCCCCGCAGGTTCGGGAATTAGCGAAAGAAAAAGGCCTTATTACAATTGATGCCACTTGTCCTGATGTAACAAGAACCCATGTGTTAATTGAAGAAAAGGTAAAAGAAGGGTTCGAAATTATCTATATTGGCAAAAAGGGGCATCCAGAGCCAGAAGGGGCTATCGGCATTGCACCAGAACATGTTCATATCGTACAAACGATTGAGGATGTAAACGCCCTTAACCTTGACAGTGAAAAAATCGTAGTAACCAATCAGACAACTATGAGCCAATGGGATGTCAAGCATGTTATGGATGAAATCAAAGAGAAATACCCTCATGCCCAATTCCATAATGAAATCTGCAATGCGACACAGATCCGTCAGGAAGCGGTTGCCGGCCAAGCAGGCGAAGCAGATGTGGTCATAGTTGTAGGTGATCCAAGAAGCAATAACTCTAACCGTCTGGCACAGGTATCTGAAGAAATCGCTGGCACAAAGGCCTACCGGATTGGCGATATATCAGAGCTTGATATTGAGTGGATAAGAAATGCTGGATCCGTTGGTGTTACATCTGGCGCATCAACACCAACACCGATTACTAAAGAGGTCATTTCTTTTATTGAACAATTTGATCCAAATGACGAAAGCACTTGGGTAACTGAGAAAAAAGTGCCTTTAAGCAAAATCCTGCCAAAAATAAAAACTAAAAAATAATAAAAGAGGCAGTCCTTCTGTACTATTCATGTACTGAGGGACTGCCTTTAATTTCGGGGCCCAACCCCAGCGTTTTAAAGGAATGTAAAGGGATCCGTGTTAAGGTCTGACGGGAAGATCCTGACGTCATATCCCTTTTCCTGGAACATTTTTTTCATTTGGCTGGTGACGCCCTTTTTCATAACTTTTTCCACGTTGTGGCCAGGGTCGACAATGTTTAGGCCCATCATCATAGCATCATGGGCAACATGGTAATACATATCGCCTGTTACATAAACATCAGCACCTTTAAATTTAGCTGTGCTGAAGTATTTATTTCCGTCTCCGCCAAGGACAGCAACCTTCTTTACCTTGGCATTGAGGTCTCCGACCACGCGTACTCCCTCGACATCCAGTGTCTTCTTTACATGCTGGGCAAACTCAGCTAATGTCATTTCCTTTATTTCACCAATACGGCCAAGACCCAATGTTTCCCCTTTATTCTCAAGGGGATATATATCATAAGCCACTTCCTCATATGGATGTGCCTTAAACATGGCAGATAGGATTCTTTTTTCCAAATGCTCAGGAAAGATGGTTTCTATTTTTTCTTCTTGAACAGATTCTAGAATGCCCTGTGATCCAATGTGAGGGTCTGCCTCCTCATTAGGAAGGAATTGGCCAGTACCGGCAGCAGAGAACGTGCAATAGCTATATTTACCAATTGCTCCCGCTCCCGCATCTCCTAAAGCCTTTCTAAGTGCATCAGCATTTTCCTTTGGCACGAATACAGCTAGCTTCTTCAATTTTGTTTCAGCCGTGGGATACAGAACCTCCGTATGAGTAAGTTCTAGGGCTTCTGCCAGCATGTCATTGACACCGCCTGCAGCCACATCAAGGTTTGTATGTGCGGCATAAACAGCAATATCATGCTTAATTAGCTTTTCAATGATTCTCCCTGCAGGCGTATCCGTTGCGATTGCCTTTAATGGGCGAAAGATCGGCGGATGATGAGCAATAATCAGCTGCACATTTTTTTCAATCGCTTCGTCTACAACCTCTTCCAGGACATCGAGAGCTACCATGACATTTTCTACAGGCTTATTTAGCCTGCCAATCTGCAAACCAATCTTATCCCCTTCCATGGCATAGCTTTTCGGGGAAAATTGCTCAAATAACTGGATGATTTCATGACCATTCGGTTTTTTCACTATTCTAGCTCCTCCTTTAGCCATTTAATCTTTTCGATAAGCTCTTCCTTTTTTTGCTGGTTTTCTTTTGTATCTGCAGCCTTTTCAAGCTGTGCTAGAACCCTTTGCCAGTTCTCCATTTCACCCTGCCATTTTTTACGGAAAACCTTTGAACCTTCTTTCATCAAAAACGGGCCAAATAATGATTCCTTATTAAAATCCTTATAAGGATTAACAGGGTCTCCTTTTTCAGCTACAAGGATTTCATAAATCTTTCCATCCTCTTCAAGGATTTCTTCCTCTTTTAACTCCCAGCCGTTATCTTTCATCCATTGGCGGATAGTTACTGCACTGATATTAGGCTGCAAAATGAGTCTTTCAACAGATGAAAGCTTTTCCTTTCCATCCTCTAAAATACTAGCAATCAGCGCGCCACCCATGCCTGCAATGGTAACACAGTCAATCTCACCTGGCTGGATGACTGCAAGTCCATCCCCTTTGCGCACGTCAATCTGGTTTTCCAGACCCTCTGACTGAACCTGCTTTTTAGCAGACTGAAATGGGCCCTCAACTACCTCTCCGGCAACAGCAAAGGGGACAATCTCTTTCTTAACAGCATAACACGGCAAATACGCATGATCCGAGCCTATATCTGCCATCCGTGCCCCTATTGGTATGTATTTAGCAACAGCCTCCAAACGCTGTGACAACTTATCAGAATTCATCTGCTCCACCACTTTTCCACATTAAAGCACCGGGGGTCAGGCCCCCGCCGCTTTAACGCATTAATCCATTGGGGGTCAGGCCCCCAGTGCGTTAATGCATTAAAGGCAAGCCCCGCTTTTAAGCTAGTATAAAAAAAGTCCTTTACAGATGCAAAGGACTTTCTACTTTTTCAAAAAATTATAGGTATTGTTACTTCGAGAAATGTCTAAGCTTCCAGGCGCAGCCTAAAGTGGACGCCTGGAAGCTCTCTATTTCTAATTATTTTATTTCCGCTAGCCATGCAGCCATTTCTGGTGCTTTATCTTCAGGAACAAGTCCTGGAGGCATTGCACCTTTACCGTTGACAACGATATTAGCAATTTCATCCTGTGACAGACGATCGCCAACACCTGTTAAAGCAGGTCCGACTGAACCTTGATATTGATCACCGTGGCAACCAATACAGCTTTTTTGATAGATTTCTTCCGGACTTGCGGCAACTGTTTCTTCTTGTGCTGGAGCTCCGCCCTCTTTTTCAGCAGCAAGCTCTTGAGCATCGCCTAGTCCTTTGAAGGACATTAAGAACATTGCAACGATACCAAATGCGAAAATAATGATGTACGGCACTACTGGATTTTTCATGTTTAAACCTCCTTATGTAAGAACATCTCATTTTCACTAAGTATTTATACAAACAATCTCTATTCTACTTCAAAAATGAGAGAAGGAAAAGACCCTAAGACATTTTTGTCATATCAAATTCACATTTCCGACATATTTTATGTCTTTTTTGTGAAAGCCCTGTTAAATTTGGCCGTTGATTTCCGCTGCAGGCGCTCCAATCAACTAAGCAGTTTAAATCAATATTTAAGCCTAAATACTGTCTTAGTGAAAAAACAAAAAGTCCCCATCTCAAAATGGATGGGGCTCTCTATTGTTAGCTTACAGCCTCTCCTTAAATAGCACCAATGTGCCTTGAAATAACCATTCGCTGAATTTCAGAGGTGCCTTCCCCAATTTCTAATAGCTTACCATCCCTCATATATCTTTCCACATGATAGTCTTTCATATAACCATAACCGCCATGAATTTGTACGGCTTGATCAGCAACCTCCATACAAATTTCCGAGGCGTATAATTTACACATGGCAGCTTCTTTGCCAAACGGCCTGCCTTGGTCTTTAAGCCAGGCAGCCTTATAGACCATATTTCGGGCAAGTTCAATTTTCATCGCCATGTCTGCTAATTTAAATTGAATGGCCTGGAAGTTGGAGATAGACCGGCCAAATTGCTTTCTATCCTTGGCATACTGCAATGCCTTCTCATACGCTGCCTGGGCTATTCCAACAGCCATGGCCCCAATCCCAATACGGCCGCCATCTAATGTAATGAGAAACTGTTTAAAGCCCTCGCCTTTTTTACCGAGCAAGTGCTCAGTCGGCACCCGAACATCTTCTAGGACAAGTTCGGTAGTATTTGAAGCATTTAACCCCATCTTCTCGTAATTATCAATAACTCTAAAACCCTTTGTATCCGTAGGCACAATAATTGCGCTAATTTCCTTTTTGCCGTCTTTTTCACCTGTTACTGCTGTGAGAGCCAGGTGTTTCGCGAAACTTGCATTTGTGATAAAGCATTTGTTCCCATTAATTACATATTCCCCATCTTTTTCAACTGCTGCCGTTCTTGTTCCTCCAGCATCAGATCCTGCCCCTGGTTCTGTCAGGCCAAACGCTCCGAAAGACTCTCCAGTACAAATAGGAACTAGGTATTTTTGCTTTTGTTTTTCCGTTCCAAATAAATATAAAGGGGCACCTCCCAATGAAATATGAGCAGAATAAGTAATCCCGGTTGAGCCGCAGGCACGGCTTAATTCTTCAGTGACAATGGCAAAGCTCATTGTATCTGCTCCTGCACCGCCATATTCCTCAGGGAAAGGCAATCCCATCATGCCAAGGTCAGCCAGTTTTTTAAACACTTCAAGCGGAAACTTTTTCGTTCTGTCCCTTTCCAAAGCACCCGGCGCAACCTCTTCATCGGCAAATTCCCGGATTGTCTTTAAAAGCATTTCCTGTTCTGCTGTCAAATCAAAATTCATTTAACATCCCCCTTTGAATACGCTTTCATATCTATTATAAAAGAGGTGATGTAATTTTCACAACATTTAAAAATTTTTAAAAAATAAAGCTATATAAAAATAGCTGCAAGAACAAAAACAACCGCAAGGATACCAGAAATTAAGAAGGAAGGAAGTCTAAATTTCCAGCCGGTAAACAGCCATACAGCACAATTCAAAAAGATGATCATATAAAGCATTTCATTATTATTCGGGAAGATCTCAGCCATAAAAAAAGCAGAAGAAACCAGAATGTTCAACCCCGAGACAAGCAACGGAATTTGAAATGATTTCCCTTTTTTAGAATAGTAAAAAGCAAATAAAATTCCGAATAACGCCAAAAAAAGCGAAAATGGAATTTGCAAAGTTATAGACAATTCAGTAAAATGAATTAAAAACAGATTCAAAGGAACAAGGAGAAAAAAGAGAAATTGACTGTTCCAGAACTTTTTCCTGCGGACTTCTTTTTCTGATTCATCATCTGAATGCCCTTCGGTATATAAAGCCAATAGGTAATTGCAGTACTGCTCCGGCAGCATCCGGTTCTTTTTCCAGTAGTTAATTTCGTTTACAATGATTTTCTTTCTCGTTTCATTCAACATAAACACGTCCATTCTGAGCACAAACAATTGGTTGATTTTGCAAAAAAAATAGTTTACCTCTATTGTAAGAAGTAAACTATTTTCTAGCAATCCCTATTCTAAAAAGTCTTTTAACCGCTTGCTTCTGCTTGGATGTCTTAATTTACGGAGCGCCTTGGCCTCAATTTGGCGAATTCGCTCACGTGTGACGCCGAACACCTTGCCGACCTCTTCAAGCGTTCTTGTACGGCCATCATCCAGTCCAAAACGAAGGCGAAGAACATTTTCTTCCCGATCGGTTAAGGTATCAAGAACATCTTCCAGCTGTTCCTTTAACAGCTCGTAGGCAGCATGCTCTGATGGAGAAGTTGCATCCTGATCTTCGATGAAATCACCAAGATGGGAATCGTCTTCTTCACCAATCGGTGTTTCAAGAGAAACAGGTTCCTGAGCAATTTTCAAAATCTCGCGAACCTTTTCTGGTGTTAAATCCATATCCTCTGCAATTTCTTCTGGAGATGGTTCACGCCCTAAATCCTGCAGCAGCTGCCGCTGGACACGAATTAATTTGTTGATTGTTTCAACCATATGAACAGGGATCCGGATGGTTCTAGCCTGATCAGCAATGGCCCTTGTGATCGCTTGTCGAATCCACCATGTTGCATAGGTACTGAATTTAAAGCCTTTACGGTAGTCGAATTTTTCAACAGCTTTAATAAGACCCATATTACCTTCTTGAATGAGGTCAAGGAAAAGCATGCCGCGTCCAACATATCTCTTGGCAATACTTACCACCAAGCGCAGGTTTGCTTCGGCCAAGCGTCTCTTTGCTTCTTCGTCGCCTTGTTCAATGCGTTCTGCCAGAGCAATTTCTTCATCAGCAGATAGGAGATCGACACGTCCAATTTCCTTTAGATACATACGCACAGGGTCGTTAATTTTGATTCCTGGCGGTACGCTTAAATCATTGAGGTCAAACTCCTCTTCATTTTTTGCTAATTCCTTCGGATCGACATCATCAGCATCGTCGTCGCTTTCGCCAACAAGCTCGACCCCCTGATCACCTAGAAACTCATAAAATTCATCCATTTGATGAGAGTCAAGTTCAAAATGGCTCATTTTTTCTGCTATATCATCATAGGCGAGAACACCTGTCTTTTTTCCTGTTTCTATCAATTGTTCCTTCACTTGCTCTAGGGTTAGTTCTGAATCAACTTCTTTTGATCGAGCTGATTTTTCAGCCATATGTACCCCTCCTTCCAAAGTCACACACAATCCTTACAAAGACTTTCGCAATTGGATAATTTCCATTGCGATTAAGGCAGCTTTTTCGAAATCCTTATTCCTCTCTGCTTCCTTTTGTTCTGCTATTTTTTCTTTTATCTTTAACATTTTTTGATGATTAAACACCTGTTTCAAATAATCCGCTAATTCCTGCCCGCTTATCTCATCATTTACGCTCATCATTTCGATATCAGCCACGATTTTTTTGAGCCGTTCATCATTGAGATAATTGATAAATGCACTCGCATCAGGGGGGTGGCCAGCTTCATAATAGCCTAGCAAATAGGTAATAATGGCCTGATGTTCATCTATGTTAAATGTGTTGCCATCTAAGCTTTCCTGAATCCTAAAGGCGATATCACTGCTTTTTAGCATATGCGCGATCAGCATTCTTTCTGCTGTAAAATAGGCTGGCTTCAGCTGTTTCGGCTGCTTTGCCCTCAGCAGATTGGCATTGACGGGAGCCCTTTGTGCCTCTCCTCGATTCTTCCTTTTTTCCGCTTGGGAAAATTGCTGGAGCTGTTCTTTTAATGCTTCCAATGACAGCGAAAATTCGGAAGCTAATTGCCTGATGTAGTGGTCTTTTTCAACCGCATTATCCAGCTTGCTTATTTCCTGTAATACTTCTTCGATATAGAGGAGCCGATCTCCTTCATCCTGAAGTCTTTTTCCTCTCCGATAAAAAAGAAGCTTAAAGGACATTAATGTTAAGCTTTCCTCAATCACTTCATGGCGAAACTTATCTTCTCCATACTGCTTAATGTATTCATCAGGATCCAAGCCATCTGACATTATTGCAACTCTAACCTGGCATCCAGCATTTGAAAGCAAATTGCCTGCTCTAAACGCTGCCTCAATCCCAGCATTATCAGAGTCATAGCAAATTGTTATTGACTGAACATTCCTTCTTAGAACAGCCACATGATCGTCGGTTAATGATGTGCCCATTGTCGCAACACCATTATCAATTCCGGCGCGGTCAGCAGATATTACATCTGCAAAACCTTCGAAAAGAACAGCATGCTGTTTCTTTTTTATAAGCGGTCTTGCTAAATGGAAATTATATAAAATTTTACTTTTATTAAAGATGGCTGATTCAGGACTATTTAAATATTTGGGTTCATTATCGCCCATTGCCCTCCCTGAAAAAGCTATCGTATTGCCATTTCGGTCAACTATCGGGAACATGATGCGGTCGCGAAAACGGTCAAAATATCCTCCATCATCGCGCCTTATGATTAACCCGGCCTTTTCCATTACATTTAAAGGGAATTTCCTTTTTTCCAGAAATTTATACACAAAATCCCAAGAATTAAGGGAATAGCCAATTTGGAACTTCTCAATCGACTCCATTGTAAATCCGCGATTAAGCAAATAGTCCAAAGCATTCTGACCATCCTTTGTATTAATTAGCAAATGGTGGTAAAATTTACGTAATAGCTCATGAGCCTCGATCATTTGCTTAATTTCTGGAGAAACAGATGAAGGATTATTTATAGAAGGCGAACTGATTTCAAGCTTTATATGGCCTTTTTCAGCTAGCTTTACTGCTGCTTCCTGGAAAGAGCAGCCTTCTATATCCATTAAAAATGAAAAGGCATTTCCACCAGCACCGCATCCAAAACAATGGTAGATTTGTTTATCTGGCGAGACTGAAAATGAGGGTGTGTTCTCTCCGTGAAAGGGACAAAGTCCAAAATAATTGCGGCCTTGCTTTTTCAATTGGACATAATCGCCAACCACATCGACAATATCGACAGCCTGCCGGATTTCGTTTATTTTCTCATCTGCGATGCGCTCTGCCATGCGCGTAATCTCCTTCACTAAAATTTACACATGACATATTCGATATAAACCGTCAAACTCCTTCAAAATTCGACAAAATCTTTGTTAATTCCTTTATAAATCTTTCAAGATCTTTTCGGCTGTACGGCTAAGGGCCTTTTCCATATTTCCCTCTCCGCCTTTCTTTAGCAGATAAAAATCTCATATCTAGTGCTTCATCTTGATATTTTGAAGCGATTTCGACAATTTCATCTTTTACTGGACATGAACCTGCAACAACCATAACCATAATTCTCGTCCTGCCCGATGTTGTAATTATTCTACATCACTCCGCATATTCCTTCTTTTCAATAGTTCTTTTTCCTATCATAAAATGTTTTTGTCGAATTTTTTTTAGGACATAACCTTGACTTCTCACAATAAATAGTTTATTCGTTCACATTGAACTCTAAACCTAATCTATAACATTTTTATCACAATTTTTTATTATAGTATAAAAAATAGCGTTTTTCTATTACTTTTACCTTATTTTTTGCTTTTTTAGTGCAGAAAAAATCCTCCTTTACTGTTTTACGCAAAAGAGGGAAAAATATATCTGCTAAAAATAAATTATTTATGAACTTTTGATACTCAAAAAAAACTGCTGGTTTCCGCCACTGGCGCTTTACTTTCTGGGGGGCCTTTACGAGCCTTAAATTGAATATAGAAAAAAAAGGCACATAAATAATTATGTGCTATCTTTTCGGCAATCTTTTATAGTATTGGCTTAATATTAGGTTTGCTGTTTCTTCGACTGCTTTGTTTGTTACATCGATAACCGGACATTTAATTTTATTTACGACTTTCTCAAAATAATCAAGTTCATTTTTAATCCGGTTAATGCTGGCATAGCTTGCACTGTCGCTTAGACCTAGTGAAATTAAGCGCTCTCTGCGAATTTGGTTCAGCTTTTCCGGACTTATTTTTAAGCCGATGCATTTGTCAGGCGGAACAAGATACAGTTCCTCTGGCGGATCTACTTCCGGCACAAGCGGAACATTGGCAACTTTAATCCGTTTGTGGGCAAGGTATTGCGATAGCGGAGTTTTAGAAGTTCTTGATACCCCGACAAGAACAATATCAGCCTTAAGAATCCCTCTCGGATCCCTGCCGTCATCATACTTAACGGCAAATTCTATTGCTTCTATTTTCTTAAAATAATCATCATCTAATTTTCTGACAAGCCCCGGTTCAAATAGAGGCGTTTTCCCATATAAGGACTGCATCTTGTCCATTAATGGTCCGATGATATCGCATGCATAAATACCTTCCTTTTCAGCCTGCTCATCCATATATTTCCTCATATCCGGTTTAACAAGTGTATAGACAATCATGCCATTGTCCATTTTAACAAGCGAAATAACTTCATCAATATGTGATTTATCCTCTACGTATGGATATCTTTTTAGCGTCATTCCGCTCCCATTAAATTGGCTTACCGCTGCCTTTGTGACAAGCTCTGCCGTTTCCCCAACAGAATCAGAAACAACGTAGATGATTGGTTTATTTTGCAATTTTCACACCATCCTCTCGGATCCTATTCATTTTCTGCAAGCGCAAGAAATGCCTTAGTAAGATTGGTCTTTGTAATCCTCCCAGTTACCTCAAATCCCGCTTTAGTCTCTTTTACTACAGGAAGCGCATCTATTTGTTTCTCAATTAGCTTCCTGGCGACATCTGTTAAGAGGTCGTCCTTTTCACACATGGCAATATTAGGCATCCTAGTCATAATAATATTGACGGGAATTGTCGTCAATTCCTGCTTGCCAATGCTTGCTCGAAGCAAATCCTTTCGCGAAAGAACGCCAACAAGGGATGAAATCTCGTCCACAACAAAAAGCGTCCCTACATCCTCAAGAAACATCGTCACAATCGCATCATAAACAGAGACATTTTCGTTCACTACTACCGGAATGGATTGGTAATCCTTTACAAACAATTTATTTAGTTTTTCAGATAAAAGCTCAGTACCAGATTTTCCTGTATAGAAATAGCCAACCCGCGGCCTTGCGTCTAAAAAGCCGGCCATCGTTAAAATAGCCAGGTCAGGTCTTAACGTTGCTCTTGTTAAATTTAATCTGTCTGCAATGTGTTCCCCTGTTATTGGGCCATTTTCCTTCACAATTTCTAAGATTTTTTCCTGTCTTTTATTGAGTTCCATCGTCTCACCACCTAAGCAAATAATGTTTATAAATAAATAAACATATAAGTGACATACTATTATATTTATTATTATATACTAATTCAAAAAAATGAAAAGAATAATTGCTTAGGAGAGACCCTTGACGAACTGCTTACCGCTAAAAAAGATGGGCAAGAGCCACAAGCTTTTGGACCCTTGCCTTGCCTAAAATCATTTCACTAAAATTTCATTTACGTTTGCAAATGTCTTAATAATGTCTGCCAATGCAGCCATTTGACTCAGCCTATTTTTGCGGACATCTTCATTTTCAGCCATAACCATTGTGTTGTCAAAATACAGGCTGATTGCTGGCTTAAGCGAAATGAGAAGATCAAACATTTCTTTATCTGACACTTTCTGTACCATTTGGTCTTTAACTGCCAAAAATTGTTTGTATAACTGCTGTTCAAATTCATTTTCAAACAGATCAGGATTCACCTCTTCTGCTTTTTCCGCTTTAGAGGATATATTTAAGACACGGCTGAGCGCTTCAATATTTTCCTTAAATCCCTCTTCGTCTTTGCTTAATTCAAGGATCTCGGCTTTGTTCACAAGTGATGGCAAAGAGCCAATTTGATTTGCTAAAACAGCTTCAATCAGGTCATGTCTAATATGCTTTTCCTGTAAAATGTGTTTAATTCTTAATTTAAAGAAGGTTATTATTTCCTGCTCTATTTCAGCTTTGTCTTTTTTAAGAATCCCAGCGTCTTCAATTAGAGCTAATGATTCCGCCATAATATCTTCTAAAGCAATGCTCCAATCTTTATTTAACAGGGTTTGTACAATTCCTGTTGCCTGACGCCGCAATGCATATGGATCCTGTGAACCGCTAGGAATAATTCCAATAGCAAAGAAGGAGGCAATTGTATCCATTTTATCGGCAATTGACAGTGCCGCCCCTACATTGCTTTCTGGTGTGTGGTCTTCAGCATTTCTTGGCATGTAATGCTCATTGATTGCAGCAGCAGCAGCCTTGCTTTCACCTTTTTGCAGTGCATATTTTTCTCCCATAAAGCCTTGCAGCTCAGGAAACTCATATACCATATTTGTCACAAGGTCAAATTTGCAAATTTCTGCTGCGCGATTTGCATCTTCTTTTTCTGTACTTGAAAAAGCAAGCATCTCTGCCAATTTATTATTCAGCCCTCTTACTCTTTCAACCTTTTGAGCAAGTGTTCCAATTTCTTCATGATAGACAATTGACTCTAACTTTTTCAGTGATGTTTCAATGGCGATCTTTTGATCTTCCTTATAGAAAAAGTCCGCATCAGATAATCTTGCACGCAACACCTTTTCATTTCCTCTTGCAACTGTTTCTAGATGTTCATGGCCGCCATTGCGTACAGTGACAAAGAATGGAAGAAGCTTGCCATCAGCTGCCTTAACCGGGAAATATCTTTGATGTTCTTTCATGGATGTGATGAGAACCTCGTCAGGAATCTCTAAAAATTCCTCCTCAAAACGCCCATAAAGTGCTGTTGGATACTCAACAAGGTTCGTTACTTCCTCTAAAAGATCCTCGTCAACTGGGATCACCCAATTATTTTCTTCTTCAATTTTTTCGAGCTGAGAACGAATGCCGCTCTTTCTTTCTGCCGGATCAACAATTACATATTGCTCTAGAAGTGCTTTCTCATAGTCCTTTGGCTCATTGATCTCGATTTTTCCGCCGAGGAATCGGTGGCCCATAGTCCAGTTAGAGGTTTCAACACCAGCAACCGAAAATGGAATAACCTCTTTGCCATACAATGCAATGATCCATTTAATCGGGCGGATATATCTTAGTTCAGAATCAGCCCAGCGCATATTTTTCGGGAAGGTCATGGATGTGATAATACTCTCAAGTTCAGGCAGCAAACCAAAGGTCTCTTTGCCTTGAATAAATTTATTTACATGAACATATTCAACGCCGTTAATTTCCTTAAAAAAGATATCCTCTACACTTGCCCCCTGGCCGCGGCAAAAGCCGATTGCTGCCTTTGTCCATTCACCATTTTCATCAAGAGCAATTTTCCTTGCAGGACCTTTAGCCTCTTCGTGAATATCCTCTTGAACTTCATTTACACTTTCAACAAGCACGGTTAAGCGTCTTGGCGATGAAAAAGCATAAATGCTTTCAAATGAAATTTTGTGTTCAGTCAGCCATGCACGTATTCTGTCTGACAGCTGCTCCATTGAACTTGTAACAAATCTTGCCGGCATTTCTTCCAGGCCAATTTCTAATAAAAGATCTTTTGCTGCCATCATTACTTCTCCTCCTTTGCTTTTAAAATAGGGAATCCAAGCTTTTCCCGCTCCTCGTAGAAAGTTTTGGCGATTTTTCTCGCCAGATTCCGGCATCTCGCAATGTATCCTGTTCTTTCAGTCACAGAGATTGCGCCTTTCGCATCTAAAAGGTTAAAGGTATGGGAGCACTTTAAGACATAATCATAGGCAGGATGCACAAGTCCCTCTTCCATTTGTCTATGTGCTTCTTTTTCGTAAACATTAAATAAATTAAACAGCATTTCTGTATCAGAGGTTTCAAAAGTATATTTTGAATGTTCATATTCAGGCTGGCCAAAGATATCACGAACCGTAAAACCATTTGTCCATTCAAGATCAAAGACATTTTCCTTATCCTGAATATAGGAAGCTAATCGTTCGATTCCATATGTGATTTCTACTGAAACTGGCTTACACTCAATTCCTCCAACTTGCTGGAAGTATGTAAACTGAGTAATTTCCATTCCATCAAGCCAAACTTCCCATCCTAAACCGGCACACCCTAAAGATGGATTCTCCCAGTTATCCTCAACAAAACGGATATCATGTTCAAGCGGATCGATACCGAGAGCGCGAAGAGAATCTAAGTACAATTCTTGGATGTTATCCGGTGATGGCTTCATAATGACTTGAAACTGGTGGTGCTGATACAGGCGGTTCGGGTTTTCACCATAACGTCCGTCGGCTGGGCGGCGTGATGGCTCGACATAAGCCACGTTCCACGGCTCTGGTCCAATAGCCCTTAGAAATGTGTACGGGCTCATTGTGCCGGCACCTTTTTCGACGTCATAGGCCTGCATTAAAATACAGCCGTAATCTGACCAATGCTTTTGCAGGGTTAAAATCATGTTTTGAATGTTCATTGTACCCTTCCTTTCATGTTTAAAGGTTTGTAAAACTTGGCCGTTGATTTCCGTTCCGGGCGCTTCGCTTTCCGTGGGCGGCCCGGGGAGCCTCCTCGTCGCTTTGCTCCTGCGGGGTCTCCCCTGTCCCGTACTCCCACAGGAGTCTTCGCGCCCTCCACTCCAATCAACTGAGTTGTTAAACAATAAAATCATTTAACACAATTAAAAATAAAAACAAAAAAACTCCCATCCCTATGCCTGAAAGCATAGGGACGAGAGTTACCCGCGGTTCCACCCTATTTGCTGCATATGCAGCCACTTTATTACTATACTGCTCAAGAGCGCCTTCCTTAACGTTCAATCCCCGGCTTTCACCGCCCCAGGGTCGCTACCATTGAGTGGGCTAAGTACTCCTCTCCATCTTTGCAGCTATTTACTTCATTGATAGTTTGAATCATAGCGGAAATAAAATCAATTGTCAATATTAAGCGATATAACAGCTATTACAGCATTTCTCCGAACTTCCCCATTTGATTTAGAAACCTCTTGGTTTTTAAATTTAGACCGGAGTATTCCTCATAATATGCATCAATAACTTTTTTAAGATCTGCTCTTGTCTCGGGCTTTACAGATATATTTCCGATTCTTGATAGATCAAAGTAATAAAACAGCCTAAGAAGCTTTACGGCTGCCTCAGAAATTTTGATATGATAGGGGTCCTTTTCCAGACATTGATGACAGATTAGGCCACCTTCGCGAATGGAAAATGAAAAATGTCCCTCTGTGTTTCCACAAACGGAACATTGATTTAAAACAGGATATAGGCCTAATGTATTAAGCATCTTCATTTCAAATATATGAACAATGATTTCTGCATCATAGCCTTCATTAATTAAATTTAGCGTTTGGTAAAGAAGTTCAAATAAAAAAGGATTAGGTTTTCTTTCATCTGTACTCTTGTCAAGAAGATCTATGATGTAGCTAGCGTATGCAGTAAGAAAAATATCTTCTTTGATTGAACGCATTGGGGTGATCATTTCCCCCTGCTGCATTCCCCCAAGCCCATTGCTTTTCTGTACTAAAAAGTAGCCATATGTAAAAAGCTGGGTGACAGCAGCGAGTCTGCTGTTTGGCTTCTTAGCCCCTCGCGCCATCACACCAACTTTCCCCCATTCGCGGGTATATAGAGTAACGATTTTATTTGTTTCACCATAGTTTGTTGTTCTAATAACGATGCCTTCACATTTTTCAAGCATCCATGCCACCATCCCTATACTGTGACAAACCTATGAGATGGGAAAGTCTACCTCTGCTGATTCTGCGTCATGACTTCCGGTTAAATCTTGAGTTTCCTTTTCTAACTCCTTTAAAAGAAGATATGTGTCAATATTACCTGTCTGCGAAAATACCTTCCAGGTAAAATCAATCATTGAAACCCCACCTTTCCGTTTTTAAACGCAATTCTTTTATAGCAACATCTGGTGCTAAAACACTTACTTATCCCAAATCCTTAACATTATCATGGCCTGTCATTATAAAATTCATTAGAGAAAATATTGTCAATAAAAATTGGACATAATTTATTGGCATTTTAAATACAGTAGATAGTGCGGGACAATAACCATATAGGCTATTTTTAATATTCGTCTTCCCTAAAGCCAAAATCTCTTAATTGAGACATTTTGTTGCGCCAATCCTTTTGTACCTTTACCCAAAGCTCTAAAAACACTTTTGATCCCAGGAGATTTTCAATATCGAGCCGTGCCCGCTTTCCAATTTCCTTCAGCATTTTGCCTTGTTTCCCAATAACAATTCCCTTTTGCGAATCACGCTCAACGATGATGGTTGCCATAACATGTATCATATCTTTATCATCGCGGCGTTCCATTTTATCAATCAGAACAGCAAGAGAATGGGGGATTTCCTCTCTGGTCAAATGCAATGCTTTTTCTCTAATCAGCTCAGATACTATGAACCGTTCAGGATGATCAGTTACTTGGTCTGGAGGATAATATTGCGGTCCCTCCGGAATATAGGTCTTTATTTGCTCCAGCAATCGCTCCACGTTATTTCCTTCTAAGGCAGAAATAGGAATGATTTCACTAAAGCTGTATTTTTCTTTATAAGATTCAATGACATTGAGCAGTTCATCAGGATGAATCTGGTCAATTTTATTAATAACTAGAAAAATAGGCGTTTTGACTGATTGGAATTTTTCTAAAATAAATTCTTCTCCGCGGCCAAATCCCTCGGCTGCATTTACCATAAACAAAATTAAGTCGACTTCCTTTAGGGTATTCTGCGCAACCTTCATCATGAAATCGCCAAGTTTATGTTTTGGCTTATGAATGCCTGGTGTATCAATAAAAATCAATTGAGCATCATCCGTTGTTAGTACACCTTGCACCTTGTTTCGTGTTGTTTGCGGCTTATCGCTCATAATAGCAATCTTTTGTCCGATTACACGATTTAAAAAAGTGGATTTTCCTACATTAGGGCGTCCAATAATTGAGATAAACCCTGATTTGTATCCTTGTGTTGTCTTATTCATTTAAGTCCTCCGGTGAAAAAGCTCCTGGCAGCAATTCTTCTATCGTTAATTCAAGAATATTTCCTTTTAGGTTTGTTAGGACTACTTTCATATCCTTCGGGCACAATTCAGCAATCACTTGCCGGCAGGCTCCGCACGGAGAACAAGGCCGATCGGTGTCCGCAACAACAGCCATGGCAGTGAACTGCCGATCCCCTTCAGAATAAGCTTTAAAAATGGCTGTTCTTTCGGCACAATTACAAACGCTATAAGCAGCATTTTCAATATTGCAACCATGATAAATCTTTCCATCATCTGTTAACAATGCCGCTCCGACCGGAAATTTTGAGTAAGGGACATATGCCCGTTCTCTTGCTTTTTTTGCTTCATCAATTAGTTCTTGTACTTTCAACATTTGTCTTCCTTTCCGATATGGGTACCGCTTACATTTATTTTACCTCATTCTGTCACAAAATACAGTCATTGTTGCAAAAATGTAATATAAATATTTGAATTTTCTAAAAATAAATTTAGAATTCCTTAATCTTCCTTAGCAGATTAAATTTGTTTAGTCATTTTAACAATGATTGACTAAAAAAACAAATAGAAAAGGTCTGACCTTGTCAGACCCAGTTAGCAGGTACTGTTGAATTTTTTTAAAACAGCTTTGGCAAAAAAATAATTAAGCCAATAATCACAGACATGATGGCGTAGATGAGCACGGCTCCTGCTGCCATGTCCTTAGCCGCTTTGGCAAGCGGGTGAATTTCCTTTGAAGCAAGATCCACCACACGCTCAATCGCTGAATTAAGCATTTCTAAAGACAGCATGCCGCCAATAGCAAAAAGAATTAGTATCCATTCAATAGCAGAAATAGAAAACCAGACTCCTGCAAAAATCACAAGAATAGATACAGTTAAATGGATTCTTATGTTTCGTTCTTCGAGAACGGCTTTTTTTATTCCTGCAAAGGCAAATTTAAAGGATGAAATGAGCGGATACTTTTTATCGCGAGAGTCCAAATTCATCTAATATTTCCTTCTGGCGGGAAAACATGACTTTTTCCTCTTCAGGTTCCATATGATCATAGCCAAGGAGATGCAAAAACCCATGCACAGCCAAAAACCCAAGTTCACGCATAAAGGAATGTCCATATTCCTCAGCCTGCTCGCGGGTTCTTGCCACAGATATGATAATATCACCCAGCACTCTTGGCATATCTAAACCAACCAGCTCCATTTCCCCTTCTCCCATCTCCTCCAATGCAAAAGAAATGACGTCGGTCTCACTGTCTTTATTACGGTATTCTCTATTAATATCCCTTATTTTTTCACTAGTGACAAAAGTGACGGAGAGCTCGCTTTCTTCCTCAATCCTTTCACTTTCCGCTGCAAAAATAAGCAGTTTTTCAACAAAGGAAATTTGCTCTTCTGTTAATTCACTTGTTTCATCAGTAAAGTCAATACTTAAACTCATGCTTGTTTCACCTTCTGTTTTGTCATTTCTGGGTATTCAATTCTGGAATGGAAGATACCGTTCAATGTCTCACAAAAAGAGTTAGCCACAGTCTCTAATTCCTTAAGTGTTAAATCACATTCATTCAGCTGTCCATCCTGAAGCCGGTCTGCAATAATATTGCGGACCAGTTTTTCAATTTGATCCGGTGTCGGGTTCGACATAGACCTTACGGCTGCTTCGACACTGTCTGCAATGCCAACAACAGCAGATTCTCTGGACTGTGCCTTTGGCCCTGGGTAGCGATAGTCTGCTTCTTTTACATCCAGGCCGTTCTGTTGGGCCTTATGATAGAAAAATTTAAGGAGTGTTGTTCCATGATGCTGTTCAGTGATATCAACAATTTCCTTTGGCATTTTATGTTTCTTGAGCATTTCCACCCCATCTGCCGCATGAGCTATAATAATATTTTTACTTGTCTGCGGCGGAAGCCTGTCATGCGGATTTTCAATGTTCATCTGATTTTCTATAAAGAAATGCGGACGCCTTGTCTTTCCAATATCATGGTAATAGCAGCCCACTCTGGCTAAAAGGCCATTTGCCCCGATTGCCTCACAGGCAGATTCTGACAGATTGGCAACCATAACACTATGATGATACGTGCCGGGAGCCTCCGTCAGGATTTTTCTTAATAATGGATGATTTGGATTTGACAGCTCAATCAGTCTCATTGTCGAGAGAATACCGAAGCCTCCCTCAAAAAATGGCAGAAGTCCCACAGCGAGAACAGCTGACAAAATACCTGATCCAATGCCAGTTACAAAGTAGATGCTATATTCAAGCCCATCATATTGACCATTTGTTAATAGAACAAGTGCAAAGATGACAATTACATTCACTCCGGAAATAAACATTCCTGCCTGCAGGATTTTTGAACGGTACTTCTGCTTTGTTAAAAAGATAATGCCCGAAAGGCCGCTGCACATGATATAAATGGCAGAAGAGACGTTAAAGGATCCTGTAATCCCTTCATTGAACACTACACTTCCGCAAATGGCCATGATAATGGTAAACAAGACGGCAATTCTCTCATTAATCAAGATTCGAATTAATATTCCGCCCATGGCAGCAGGGAATATGTAGCTTGCATCCAGGAACCGATAGTCCGGAAATAGGCTGACACCTTTCATAATCAGTATCGATATAGCAAAAATTAAACTAAATAAAAGCATGAAGCTCTGCTTTAACTCAGGCTTTGCCCTTAGCTCGTTAAAATAATAGTACAGCGCAGACAGAATAATGAATATGATTAATGTTAATCCAACAAAAGGCTGAATGGAATTATTATTATCGAGAAGACCGACAAGCTCCAGCTGCCTGTATATTTCACGGCTGATTAATTGTTCCTCTTCAACGATTATTTGCCCCTGAAGAATCTTTACAGGCTCTACACTTTCTACAGCCTGCTGGCGCATTTCTTCTGTAGCAGTCGGATCATAAAATTCATTCTGATAAATGGCGTATCTTCCCAATTCAATCGCCGCTGCTTTTAATCCCGAACCAAGACTTGTATACCTTAGCTCTTCTTCCAGACGCCGCTTTGAATTTTCCACTTCATCTGCGGGAATTCTTCTGTTCATCACATTGTGAACGGCTGTAACCGTTAGATCTTTGGCAATTGTTAGGTCCTCTTTAGATGCCTGTACTAGTGCCTGGAGCGTCTGATCTGAAATTTCCCTTGTGACATCCTCTGTTAATTTTTCCTTCATTTTTGCTGACTTTTGCGAAGGAGAGGGTTCTGTAATATTCGGGATCTCACTCTTCTCGCCATCTCTTTGTTCAGCTTCTTTTTGTTTTGCATCAATTTCATCTTGAATTTCATCATTGACCTCGGTTGCTGAATCAAATATAGATGTAATTAGGTCAACCCGGTTTTGAGCAATTTCTTTTTTAACAACATAGACATCTTGAACATGGTCAGCTGCTTCTTTTTTCTTCTTCTCCGTACTTGCCTTATCTTCAATGGTGATGGGGGATCGGATTGTTTGTTCAGCAACTGAGAATAAGCTTAGGTCCATTTTTTCCGGCTTCACATTACTGAACATGGCAATGAACATGACAATTCCAAGAAAAATAAACAAAAGGATTCTAAAAAAGGTTAGTTCCAGCAGCTTTTTAACCTTTGTTAGATATTGCTGAAGCTTTTCCAACTCTCTCCCTCCTATCCAATTAAATTTTAAATAAAGGAACAGCAAAAGGCAAAAGAACCCATCTATTTACTTTCTAAAATCATAACAGTTTTTTCCGCGAGTTGCACCTTTGAATAATAAAAGAATTGTGAATATTACCAGTGAGGCAGGATTGTTAGCCAAAAGAAAACCGTACGGAATGTCCGAACGGCTTAATCTGTGTGTTTTTCATATGCATGGATGATTCTAGCAACGAGTGGATGGCGGACAACATCGCTTTCTTCAAGGTAAACGAACGAAATTCCCTTTACACCCTGTATAACTTTTTCCGCAGCAATCAAGCCTGATTGGTTCCCTTTTGGAAGATCGACCTGTGTTTTATCGCCAGTGATCACCATTTTTGAACCAAATCCGAGGCGGGTAAGGAACATTTTCATCTGTGCAAAGGTGGTGTTTTGTGCCTCATCCAAGATAACAAAAGCATCATCAAGCGTACGTCCTCTCATGTAGGCAAGCGGGGCAATTTCAATCGTCCCTCTTTCAATCATTCTTTGCGTATGTTCAGCTCCTAGAATGTCATTGAGCGCATCATATAATGGACGAAGATACGGGTCTACTTTCTCCTTTAAATCCCCTGGCAAAAAGCCAAGACTTTCACCCGCCTCAACTGCCGGACGTGTTAATATAATACGCTTTACCTGGCCATTTTTAAGGGCATTGACTGCCATAACCACAGCGAGATAAGTTTTTCCTGTTCCAGCAGGACCGATGCCAAAGACTAGATCATTTTTTCTTATTTCGCGGATATACTGGCTTTGCCCGATTGTTTTAACCCTGATAACTTTCCCTTTAGCGTTTCTGGTTATTTCTTCGTCATACAGATCGCTAAAATACTCCAGCGTTCCCTTTTTCGCCATTTGTATGCCATACACAATATCCCTTTGGTTAATATTGATCCCTTTTCTAACAACGAGGATTAATTCTGATATTAATCTGCCTGCTGTTTCGGCAGCCTCCGCTTCCCCGGAGACGTAGACAGATTCTCCTCTTGTTACAATCGATACATGCAATTCATCCTCGATTAATTTAAGATGTGCGTCTGAATTTCCGATTAGTGATATAGCTTCATTTGGATTTTCAAGCTGTACATTAATGGTTTTTAGCTCTTCAGTCATTCTTTATCTCCTTGACGATTGGTTGTCCTTCTGCAATATTCTCTATAATTTGAAAATGTATTGATAAGTTAACTTTACCATTGTCAATGGACTTGTGTAAAATTTTTTCCCCTTTGATTGTAGCTTTATCAGATAGGCTGCTTTTTATATCATTTCTTGCTAACTTTTTTGCAGCCTCGAATGCCTCTTCATGATCATAAATCCTTGTCACCTGCTCGCTTTCCCGGATAGTTTTGTTTATATATGAAACAGGAAGCTCCCATAAAAGAAATCTTATCTGCTTTTCATTCACTTCTGTTTCATACTCACTATACTCCACTTTCCCGAAACCCCAAATCGGGATTTTTAAGTTGCCAATTTTTAGGTAGTGTTTTTGTTTTTCATTTCCGCTAAAGACTTTTAACGTATTTTTTAACGGAAGCTCCACGTCTGTTTTATACCATGTCTCACCAAAAATTTCTCCTTTTGCCGGTACTTCTTTTGTTTGGCCCTCTTTGCCAATAATTCCTGACACCAGCAGCTGGCCTGGTTTTACATGATCATGCACACTGACCATAGGCTGACCTTCTTCGACAAACATGTCCACTATGACGGCCTTCTTTTTTGCAACTAGATGTCTGGGGCTCAGGATTTCTGGTTTTTCCGGTTCATTTTTCTCCACAACTTGGAAATGGTAGGTTGTCCCCTTTAATTCCACACCGACCCATGTAATTTCCGAAATATTATCCGATAACTTTCTTTGGATGGTTTCGGCATTATCCATGAAAATCTGAAGCTTTCCTCTTTTAACACCCATTTCATTGAGCTCTTTGCGGATTTTATGCTCGGTTGCAGGCTCTGCACCCTTTATTTCCACACCCCATACCATATTGGATAAAAGCATAATAACGGCTAAGAAAAACACTGAGCCGATGACAAAGCCACTGTTTTTTAGAATCCTTTTTTGCAAAAAAGGCAAGCCTGTCCGATGCAAAAAGACAATTTTGCAATCACTGTCCCTGACAGCCTTGCGCATTTCTTTTACATCTTTTAGTCTCATTTTAAAGGTTACAGCATCAGGACCATGACGCTTTACATTCCAAATATGAATACCATTCCTTGTTAATTTATTTATAAGCCTTTCAATGCCTTTACCGGAAGTTTTTACTGTTACAATGCCCCCAAAAAACTCTGTCCATAGATTTTTCATTTTCTTCCCCCTGAAAATTCATCGTGATATGCAGGTTTTGGGACCGGCTGCTTTTTTGGCAGCCGTATCCTTCGCTGACTTCTATTCATTTAAATAAAGAACCTGATCAATTTTTCCTTCAAGCAAAATTTCTTCTGGCAATATCGTCTTTATTACAAAGGAATTCCCTTTTATTAATAGCTGACCTTGCTTTAGAAGGAGTCTCAGTTCTTTATCAGTGAATGCGATCAACCCCCGATGATTTTCTATATAGATGTGTATTTGACCGATCATTGTTATGCGGGGTAAATCCATCATGACGTCTTGAGGAAGCTCCATATTCTTTGTCATCCATTTTCGGACGAATTGTCCCCACTTTTGTGCCATAAAAAAAAGAACCCCCCTTCATCTCATATGTATGAAAAAAAGGGGGGTTCTAGCACTATTTTTATTTTGTTCCATTTCGTCTATTTATGGTTTCTCACTGAACGATGAGGGTTCAATGACCTTGGCGGTCCAAGGATTTCTGACCAAATAATGCCCTCTACAAGCTGTTTATCTGTAGGAGCAAGGGAAACATGCTCCTCTTTTTCGCTAGCCATTTTTACAGGCTTAGATGGACTGACAGATCCCTTTTGTTGTTCTGCATCCTTTTTTACAGCCTGTGCTTTTGTCTTATGGTTTTCAGCTTGTTCTTTGTGCTCATTTTTGTCTTGTTCTACGGGCTGAACCGATTCGGCTTGTTCTGTAAATTGTCGGTTTTCAGTGAGATTTTTAAACTCGCGTATGGCCGCATCCAGCTGCCGTTTCAGCTCCGATCCCCTTTCTGCTGGGGCTCTTTTCGTTTGAACATGCCGCGGCTGTGAATTTCTTTGCTGCTGGGTCTGCTGCTTTTTTCTTTTTCCAAACAGGGAAAAAAGATAAGCAAGCAATATCAAAATTAAAAATGGATTTTGAAATAAGAATTCCATGGCTGGTCACATTCCCTCCCTTCAATGGAGCAGTGGTTAACCGTTTTTATTTTCATCCTTGCGAATATTAATTTTCCCGATAGAATCTCTCATGTCTGTATCAGCGTTAATATTTTTAATGTTCATATAGTCCATAACACCAATATTTCCTGTTTTAAGCGCTTCTGACATAGCAAGTGGTACCTCTGCCTCTGCCTCGACAACCTTTGCTTTCATTTCTTCGACTCTTGCCTTCATTTCTTGTTCTAAAGCAACAGCCATTGCCCGGCGTTCTTCCGCCTTTGCCTGGGCAATTTTTTTATCTGCTTCAGCCTGTTCAGTCTGAAGTTCAGCTCCAATATTTTTGCCGATATCAACATCTGCAATATCAATAGAGAGGATCTCAAAAGCTGTTCCCGCATCTAATCCCTTGGAAAGAACCGTCTGTGAGATCATGTCGGGATTTTCCAGCACCTTTTTGTGGTTATCTGAAGAACCTATAGTTGAAACAATTCCTTCTCCGACACGGGCTACAATCGTGTCCTCGCCAGCTCCGCCAACTAGACGGTCAATATTTGCCCGAACAGTAATTCTTGCTTTTGCCTTTACTTCAATCCCGTCCATTGCCACACCAGCAATAAAAGGTGTTTCAATGACCTTCGGGTTAACACTCATTTGTACTGCTTCTAAAACATCACGTCCAGCTAAGTCGATAGCCGCACTGCGCTCAAAGGTAAGCTCAATATTTGCCCGATGTGCCGCAATTAGCGCATTAACAACCCGGTCGACATTTCCTCCTGCCAAGTAATGGCTTTCCAGCTGATTTGTTGTTACATCCAAGCCTGCTTTTCTTGCCTTAATTAACGGATTGATAACACGGCTTGGGATAACACGGCGAAGCCTCATCCCAACTAACGTAAATATTCCAACCTTGACTCCGGCAGCTAATGCGGAAATCCAAAGCATTACTGGTACAAATGAAAATAGAATCCCCAGCAGGATAATTGCAAAGACAACAACGACCAAAATAAATATTGTACTCGTTCCCATTAGACTCATTTGACTTCCTCCCTTTATTTATCAGATTTAGTTACTTCTCTAACTACAATACGAGAGCCCTCAGCTTTTACGACTCTTACTGCAGCACCTTTCTGGATGAACGCTCCCTCGCTCACAACGTCGATCCGTTCATCTTCAATTATCATTGTACCTGAAGGCCGAAGAGCTGTAATGGCAGTTCCTTCAAGGCCAATAAGTTCAAGCCGGTTTTGATTTGAAACATAGCCTTCTTCTGTGGTTGTTGCGTCGTTTAAAATGAGCTTCCTAAATATTTTCATCCTTTTACCAAACACCTTTACCATTAAAATGGATACTAAGATGGTGATGCCAATTGCAATGAGGATGGATATCCCCATGTGAATCACATTATCTGCAGCTAAAAATAAACTTCCAAGCACTGCTCCAAGGCCAAGAATCCCTGCAATTCCTCCAGGAAGGAAAAACTCTGCTATCATTAAGCCTATTCCTAAAACAAATAAAATAAGTGTTTCAAATCCAGCTAATCCTGCAACCATATGGCCATAAAAGAATAGAAGGAGCGAGGATAGACCCATGATACCCGGGAGGCCGAATCCAGGCGAATACAGCTCCAGTACAAGCCCAAGGCTGCCTATTGTCAGAAGAATAGGGATCACTAAAGGGTTCGTAATGAAACGGGCAATTTTTTCCGCAAAACTTTCTTCAATCTTCTTTACCTCTGCATCAGCAAATCCCAGATGCTCCAATAATTGATCAAGGTCACTGTATGTCCCTTGTGAATATCCAACTTCTTTCGCACGTTCGGCTCCTAAAGTAAGCAGTTTGCCCTTTGGAGCTTCCGGCAAATCGACGGACTCATCAGCCATTGCGAGCGCATATATTGGCTCCCTGCCATTTTGCTTGGCAGCCTCTGTCATAGCTGAATGCCAATACGATTGAGCCTTTTTGTCAGCTGTATTTCCCTGAGCATCAATGATGGCTGCAGCTCCCATTGTTGAGCCAGGTGCCATATATATCTGATCTGTATTTAACGCAATGTACGCGCCTGCGGATAACGCCTGTTTATTTACATAAGTGATCGTTTTTATATCTGCAGCAGATAATAACTTACCTATTTTCCCCGCCGCATCAACCGCTCCTCCAGGCGTATCCATTTCAAAGATGATAGCCGATGCCTTTTCTTCTTCTGCCTGATTTACTGCACGATTTAAAAACGCATAGAGACCCTTCTCTACTGTTTCTTGAATGGGGACAATATACACAACTTCCCTATCAGCGTTTCCTTTTATCGGGATAAGCATTAATATAAATGCAAAAAGAAAGGAAAAAATAATCATTGAACGTCTTACCCGCAAAACTTCCCCTCCCCTCATAAAAGTCTTACCTTCTATACGTTTTTCCCTTAAAAAGGTTTCAAAAATTGCATATTAAAAAAGACCGCAAACGCAATTGTTCACGGTCTTTAATATTCATTTGCTTTATGAAAGGTGTTGTTGTACAAGTTTATTTACAAGTGTGCCATCTGCTTTTCCTTTAATCTTTGGCATCAGAGCACCCATTACCTTACCCATCTCGGCTTTAGATGAAGCCCCAATTTCTGCAATCGTTGTTTGAACGATTTTTGAAAGTTCTTCTTCAGAAAGCTGCTCAGGCATATATAAATCGACGTACTTTAATTCAGTACGAATTTTTTCAACAAGATCTTCACGACCTGCTTTTTCAAATTCATGGAGGGAATCCTTGCGTTGCTTAACTTCGCGAGAGAGGACAGTTAGCTCCTGTTCTTCATTCAGCTCTGTTCCAAGCTTAATTGCTTCATTTTGCAAGGAAGCTTTAACCATGCGAATCACAGTGAGTTTATCCTTTTCCTTATTCCTCATCGCTTGTTTCATATCCTCATTTAAACGCTCGAGAAGACTCATAAAATCCACCCTCTCTTACCACTTACGTTTTCTTGCAGCCTCTGACTTTTTCTTACGTTTTACACTAGGTTTTTCGTAGAATTCGCGCTTTCTAGCTTCTTGTATAGTACCTGATTTAGATACAGTACGTTTAAAGCGACGAAGAGCATCTTCAAGCGATTCGTTTTTACGAACGACGGTTTTAGACATTCTCTTTCCCTCCCTCCGAGCACAACACACTTACACCAACATGGTTTTTTCCATGTACCTTGCAATTATAATATAACCGCGAAAAGAGGTCAACTATTACTAGAGTGCATTATTGCCGATATTTTATTCTTCCAATTGTGGAATGTGCTCTCATATATGCCCATATAAATAGATGCAGGGGGTGAAGGCTTGGCCAACTTATTGCTATTTCTACTATTTATTGGGGTTTTTATTTATGGAATGACACTGCTTAGGTCAGGTCTTTTTAACTTATCAGCTGATTCTTTGAAAATTTGGCTGACAAAAATGACAGACTCACCATGGAAAGGATTACTTGCCGGGGTTGGGATTACCTGTTTGCTGCAAAGCAGCTCAGCAGTTATGGTGATAACTATTGGGCTGATCTCAGCAAGACTGCTTACATTTGGACAATCCATCGGTATTATTTTGGGAACAAACATTGGCACAACCTTAACAACAGAACTGATTACATTTGATATTGAATCTTTTATCATCCCATTAGCTGTTCTTGGAGCAGCATTAATGCTGATAGGAAAATATAAGCTTAAAAGCATTGGCCTAATTTTACTGGGAATTTCTGCTGTTTTTGCCGCAATGGGCGGATTTGAATTTATGGCAGGTCCCTTAAAAGAAGTGGCATGGGTTGATCAACTTTTAATAACCTTGGATGGAAGCTATTTCTATAGCATATTAGCTGGTGCCGGCATAACTGCCATTATTCAGTCGAGCACGGCCACAACCGGTATCATTATGGGGCTGTTAACAGGCGAAGCTATTGAACTTGATACAGGAATTTCGATTATGCTTGGATCCAATATTGGCACGTGTGTGACCGCCTTTTTGGCAGCTGTCGGAGCTGGGAGAGAAGCGAGACTTTCTGCTTATGCCCATATTTGGCTGAATATCCTTGGGGTTATTGTGTTTTATCCGTTTATCGGCATGCTCACTGATCTTGGTACACAGCTTGCATTTCAAGCCGATGTGCAGCTTGCACATGTTAGTGTCATTTTTAATGTGATCTCTTCTCTCTTAGTCCTGCCATTTGCTAGCAGATTTGGAAGATTTATTTTATGGATGCATGATAGATAGATCAGGTTAGCGGATAAGGGGCTTTGGAGCTTTATTTTTCACAAAAAATGACCTTCATAAAGGTATGAAGGTCATCCTGAACCAAATTTTCGATAGAAATGTTCCGATTAATAATCAGAAGTTCCTGTAAGTCCGTTAACGATAGCTGCGCCTGAGCTGGCACCGATTCTTGTGGCCCCCGCCTCGATCATTTTTTTGGCATCCTCTGCGCTTCTGACACCGCCCGAAGCTTTGACGCCGATATCTGGTCCGACAGTTTTTCTCATTAAGGCTACATCCTCTGGTGTTGCCCCGCCAGTGGAGAACCCTGTAGATGTCTTAACATAGTCTGTACCGGCTTTCACTGCTAATTCGCATGCCCTAACCTTTTCATCGTCTGAAAGCAATGAGGTTTCAATGATGACCTTTGTTAAGGCTTTTCCTTTTGCTTCAGAGACGACTGCTGCAATATCTCTTTCAACTAATTCGTCATCTCCGCTTTTTAGAGCACCGATATTGATAACCATATCTACTTCTGCTGCACCATTTTCGATTGCATTTTTCGTTTCAAATGCCTTTGTTTCAGGTGTAGAAGCTCCCAATGGAAAGCCGATCACTGTACATACTTTTACATCTGTGCCAGATAACTTTTCACTTGCAAGCTTAACCCAAGCTGGATTTACACAGACAGAAGCAAACTGATATTCCTTTGCTTCTGCACAAAGCTTTTCAATCTGATCTTTTGCTGCATCTGCTTTTAGTAATGTATGATCAATCATTTTTGCTATATTTGCTGTCAAATGGATAACTCCCTTTCGAAAAAATTAACTGCATAGGATAAAAATATCGATCCCTTGCCCAAAAATAATACCATTAAAAGATAAAAAAGGGAATTTACCTAAAGGCAAATTCCCCTTTTATTTAAACGGCTTCTTCTTTATGATCTTCAATCTTGTCTTCGATCACGCGAACAAACTTGCCCTCGTTATAAGGATATCCTGCTTTTTCGATTTTAACTCGAACAATTTTCCCAATCATATCCTCAGTTGCCGGGAAGACTACCTTCATGTAGTTGTCTGTGTAACCGACATAAAGGCCGCTATTTGGCTCTTCCTTATATTCTTCTTCTGGAATGACTTCAAGCACTTCTCCCTCAAACTGTGAAGCATATTCTTTTGCCAGCTGATCAGATAGGCTTATTAGCCGGTGAACGCGGTCATTTTTAACTTCTTCATCGATTTGATCTTCCATTCTTGCTGCTGGTGTGCCTGTACGCTTAGAATATGGGAATACATGAAGCTCAGAGAATTTATTTTCCTTAATAAAATTATAAGTTTCCATGAATTCTTCTTCCGTTTCACCAGGGAAGCCGACAATCACATCAGATGTAACTGCAAGACCCGGCAAAACTTCCCGCAAACGTTCTAGGCGCTCAGCAAAAAATTCCATTGTATATTTTCTGCGCATTCTTTTAAGCACAGTGTTTGAGCCAGATTGAAGCGGTATATGAAGATGTCTGACAACTAATTTAGAATGTTTAATGACCTCGATAACTTCATCAGAAATCTGGCTTGCTTCAATTGAAGAGATTCTGATGCGCTTTAGGCCGCGAACTTGTGACTCAAGATCTTTTAATAGCATGGCTAGATTATAGTCTTTCATATCCTCGCCATATCCGCCTGTATGAATACCTGTTAATACTATTTCCTTATAGCCGGCATCAACTAATTGCTGTGCTTGGCGGATGACTTCTTTTGGATCCCTGGAACGCATAAGCCCACGAGCCCACGGAATAATGCAGAAGGTACAGAAATTATTGCAGCCCTCCTGGATTTTTAACGAAGCCCTTGTACGGTCTGTAAACGCTGGAACATCCAGCTCCTCGTAAACACGGTTCTTCATAATATTTCCTACCCCATTGATAGGCTGGCGTTCTTGCTTATACTGTTCGATATAATCAAGCATTTTAACACGGTCCTGGGTACCGACAACAATATCTACCCCTGGAATAGCCATGATTTCAGCAGGAGATGTCTGTGCATAGCATCCTGTTACACAAATAACCGCATCAGGATTTTTTCTAATTGCCCGGCGAATGACCTGCCGGCTTTTCTTATCACCAGTATTTGTTACAGTACAAGTGTTAATAACATAAACATCAGAGGCAGATTCAAAATCTATCCTTTCATAGCCTTTATCTTTAAATAACTGCCAGATGGCCTCTGTTTCGTAGTGGTTGACCTTACAGCCAAGTGTATGAAATGCAACTGTTGGCATAACTATATTCACTCCATTAATTCAAAATGATAGGAAACAGCTGATAGTGCGTATAATGGCGCTGTTTCTGTTCTTAAAATCCTTGGACCTAATCCGCAAGATTGAAACCCGTTTTCTTTCAAAAAGGAAACTTCCTGGTCTGTCAGACCGCCTTCAGGGCCAAAAACAATCATTAATGATTGTCCGGCCTTCATTTGGAATAATGTCTGTGATAAAACAGACTTTTCCCCAATCTTCGCCTCTTCTTCAAAAGCAATTAATTTATAATCATAGCTTGTGCTTTCTTTCACTAATAACTTGATATTTAAAGGGACTTTTACCGTTGGGAGGCTTGTCCGATGAGACTGTTCAGCAGCTTCTTTTGCGATTTTTTGCCAGCGTTCAATCTTTTTAGCGGCTTTCTTCTCATCCCATTTTACTACTGAGCGTGCTGAAATAAAAGGGATAAAGTCACAGGCTCCAAGCTCTGTTCCCTTTTGGATAATCCACTCAAGCTTATCCCCTTTAGGCAGACCGCTCACAATTGTCACGCTGACAGGCAGCTCTGAGCGGGAGGCTCCTTCTCCATCTACCCATTTTACTACGCCAGCTATGACTTTTTCATCGGTAATTTCTTCAATTGAACATTCCGCACACTTGCCATCTGGATCCACACAAATGATATGGTCCCCAGCTTTCATTCGCATCACACGTGCAATATGATGGCAGTCGTCCCCCGTGATAGTAAATACATTGTTTGAAGCCTGCTGGTTAACAAAATAACGCTGCAAATATCACACCTTCTTTTCATAGACTTTGCCAATAGAAAGAGAGGGAACAAAACGCTCCCCCTCACCTATGAAGTTTGGCCTTTTCGGCTACATTTTTTTGCCCATAATTGCCACCCAATCCTCCATTTGAATCGTTTCTTCGATTTTAAACCCAGCTTCTCTCAAGGCATCCTTTACTTCCTGCTTTTTTGTCTGAATAATTCCAGAAGTAATAAAATAACCGCCCTTTTTTACAACAGATGCTGCCTCATTAGTAAATCGAAGAATAATCTCTGCAAGTATATTAGCTACCACGATGTCAGCTTCCGATTTTACTCCATCAAGCAAATTATTTTTCCTGACTGAAACAATTTCCTGAACCTTGTTCCATTCAATATTCTGCTTGGCAGAGTTCACTGCTACTTCATCTAAATCCAAGGCTGTCACCTTTTCTGCACCAAGCATGGCAGCAGCAATGCTTAAAACACCAGAACCAGTGCCAACATCAACAATCGTATCTCCCTTTTTCACTGTCCTTTCAAGAGCTTGAATACACATGACAGTTGTTGGATGGGTCCCAGTACCAAAGGCCATTCCTGGATCCAGTTCAATAATTAACTCATCACTTTTTACCGGGGTGTATTCTTCCCAAGTCGGAACAATCGTAAATCGCTCAGAAATTTTGACTGGGTGATAATATTTTTTCCAGGCTGTTGCCCAATCCTCTTCATTTACTTCACTTACGGTCACCTGATTTTTTCCTATATCGATGTTATAGGAGCTCAGGTTATTGATCTCTTCCTTGATTTCATCAATCGATTCAGCAAGAAAGCTGTTCACTGGCAAGTATGCCTTTATAATCACGCCTTCTTCTGGGTAATCGGATGGATCTAGCTGGTAGATTTCCCCGTATTGATCGGCTCTTTCCTTTATCAGCTCAAATGGATCTTCAATGACAACTCCGCTTGCACCGGCTTCATGCAATATGTTTGAAATCGGTTCAATTGCCTCGTTTGTCGTATGAATACTAATTTCTGACCATTTCACGGTTTCCAACTCCATTTCCATTAGTCACCCTTAAATGCGCGTTTCACTTTATCAAAAAAGCTTTCCTCATGACCGCCTTGCGGTACTTTTCCGCTTATTTCTGCAAACTCCTGCAAAAGCTGCTTCTGTTTTTCGTTGAGCTTTGTTGGTGTAACGATGCGGACGATAATATGCTGATCACCTTTTCCATAACCTCTTACATTCTGAATGCCCTTTTCCTTTAAGCGGAACTTTGTACCTGTCTGTGTTCCAGCCGGAATCTTGAGCTTTACTTTTCCGTAAAGAGTTGGGACCTCTACTTCATCCCCAAGGGCTGCCTGCACAAATGTGATCGGCATTTCACAGTAAACATCGTCGCCGTCACGTTCGAAAAATTCATGTGATTGAACATAGAAGACTACATAAAGGTCTCCTGAAGGTCCGCCGTTTATTCCAGGTTCCCCTTGTCCAGCTAAACGCAGCTGCTGGCCATCGTCAATTCCTGCAGGGACCTTAACAGAAATTTTCCGGCGCTTATTCACTTTGCCTGTACCGCCGCATGTTGAACATTTGTTTTTAATTTGCTTGCCCGTACCATTACAATAATTACAAGTTCTGCGGTTCACAATTCGGCCAAATGGCGTGTTCTGTTCTACGCTGACTTGCCCTGTACCATGACAGTGGCCGCATGTTTCCGGCTTTGTGCCAGGTTTTGCTCCTGAGCCGCTGCATGTTTCACATGTTTCCTCACGAGGAATTTCAATTTCTGTTTCTTTGCCAAAAACCGCGTCCTCAAAGGAAATGTTCATTGTATATTGCAGGTCGGCTCCTTGTCTTGGGGCATTTGGATCACGTCTGCGTGAACCTCCGCCGAAAAACGTGCTGAAAATATCTTCGAAGCCGCCGAAGCCATCGAAACCGCCGCCGCCAAATCCCTGGTTTGGATCTGTATGGCCAAACTGATCATAGTGCGCCTTTTTCTGGTCGTCGCTTAAGACTTCATAGGCTTCTTTTACTTCTTTGAATTTTTCATCCGCACCCGGTTCTTTGTTTATGTCTGGGTGGTATTTTTTTGATAGCTTACGATATGCTTTTTTTATTTCGTCCTTGGTTGCGCTTTTGCTGACGCCAAGGACTTCATAGTAATCCCTTTTGTCCATGATTACCACTCCCCGAATCCATTTCACATAAAATTTATTGTAACATTGTCTATTTATAAATAAAAGTTGTTTTCGCTGTAATAACCGTTGTTTTCCGTTCCAGGTACTTCGCTTTCCGGGGGCGTTTTGCGAGCCTCCTCGTCACTGCGTTCCTGCGGGGTCTCGCTTCAACGCTGATCCCCAAGGAGTCTACGTGCCTTCCGCCAATCAACTATTTTCTAATGATTACCGCTGATTTCCGCTCCGGGCACTTCGCTTTCCTGGGGGCGTTTTGCGAGCCTCCTCGTCGCTTTCGCTCCTGCGGGGTCTCGCTTCAACGCTGATCCCCAAGGAGTCTACGTGCCCTCCGCTCCAATCAGCTTTGTCTGTAAAATACAAAAATATCAATGTTGCATGCAAATACGCCCTTTATTTGGGGCAAAAAGAAAAGCCAAAGCCAAGAAATCCTGACTTTGACTTTTTGTTTAAGGATTAGACTTATTTATCGTCTTTTACCTCTTCAAATTCTGCGTCAACTACATTGTCGTCGCCGTCTTTTCCGGCGTCTTGGGCTTGTGCGCCTTGGGCTGCCTGTGCTTGCTTGGAAGCTTCTTCGTAAAGCTTAACTGTTAGAGCTTGAACGATTTCCTGAAGTTCATCTTTCTTCGCTTTCATTTCAGTTAAATCATTCTTTTCGATCGCAGCTTTTAATGCGTCTTTTGCTTCAGTTGCTTTTTGTACCTCGGCTTCGTCAACTTTGCCTTCTAAGTCTTTAAGCGTTTTTTCAGTAGTGAAGACAAGCTGGTCTGCCTCGTTGCGAAGCTCAGCTTCTTCTTTACGCTGCTTATCAGCTTCGGCATTCATTTCTGCTTCTTTTACCATTTTTTCAATTTCTTCATCAGATAAGCCTGTTGATGATTTAATCGTAATGGCCTGCTCTTTATTTGTTCCAAGGTCTTTTGCACGTACATTCACAATACCGTTCTTGTCGATATCGAAGCTAACTTCGATTTGCGGTACTCCTCTTGGTGCCGGAGGAATATCGCCAAGCTGGAAGCGGCCTAATGTTTTATTATCAGCTGCCATTGGGCGCTCTCCTTGAAGAACATGGATATCTACAGCAGATTGATTATCTGCAGCTGTTGAGAACACCTGTGACTTCGATGTAGGGATTGTTGTATTTCTTTCAATTAGCTTTGTAAATACGCCGCCCATTGTTTCAATACCTAAAGAAAGCGGAGTAACGTCTAATAGAACAACATCCTTAACGTCGCCGGAAATAACACCGCCCTGAATAGCTGCACCCATAGCAACTACTTCATCCGGGTTAACTCCTTTATGAGGATCTTTGCCTGTTTCCTTTTTAATTGCCTCCTGAACAGCTGGGATACGAGTAGATCCGCCGACAAGAATAACCTTGTCAATCTCAGAAGATGATAATCCAGCATCCTTAAGCGCTTGGCGCGTTGGGCCCATTGTACGCTCAACTAAATGTGCTGAAAGCTCATCAAATTTTGCTCTGGTTAATGAAACTTCAAGATGCAATGGACCAGCTTCTCCGGCTGTAATAAATGGAAGAGAAATTTGTGTTGATGTCACACCTGAAAGGTCCTTCTTCGCTTTTTCAGCTGCATCTTTTAGGCGCTGGGCAGCCATTTTATCTTTAGAAAGGTCAATGCCATTTTCTTTCTTAAATTGTTCAACTAAGTAGTCGATGATTACCTGGTCAAAGTCATCCCCGCCAAGGCGATTATCCCCAGCAGTCGATTTAACCTCAAAAACACCGTCGCCAAGCTCAAGGATGGAAACGTCAAATGTACCGCCGCCAAGGTCATAAACTAGAATGGTTTGGTCTTCATCAGTCTTATCCATTCCATATGCTAATGCGGCAGCTGTCGGTTCGTTAATGATACGCTCAACTTCTAAACCGGCAATTTTACCTGCATCCTTAGTAGCTTGACGTTCAGCATCGTTAAAATAGGCTGGAACTGTAATAACCGCTTTGGATACTGTTTCGCCAAGATATTCTTCTGCATAGGATTTTAGATATTGAAGAATAATAGCTGAAACTTCTTGTGGTGTGTAATCTTTTCCTTCAATTTCAACTTTAAAGTCAGTACCCATATGACGTTTGACAGACATTACTGTATTTGGGTTTGTGATTGATTGGCGTTTTGCTACTTCACCAACCTGGCGTTCACCATTTTTAAATGCTACAACAGATGGAGTGGTACGGTTGCCTTCCGGATTTGGAATAACCTTTGCTTCTCCGCCTTCTAATACAGCGACACATGAGTTAGTTGTACCTAAATCAATCCCGATGATTTTGCTCATGTTTCCTACCTCCCTAAAAAAATATGTAATTGTAATTATTGATTTACTTTTACCATTGCCGGACGGATCACACGGTCCTTAAGCATATACCCTTTTTGGAATTCCTCAACAACGGTATTTGATTGGATTCCATCTTCTTGAACCTGCATCACAGCATGGTGGATTTGCGGGTCAAATTCTTTACCTACAGATTCTATCTGAACAGCCCCTTCATTTTTCAATGCATCCAATAGGCCGCGGTAAACCATTTCTATTCCCTGCAGAACGGATTTTACTTGTTCATTATCTGATTCCATTTGCAGCGCTCTTTCAAAGTTATCGATTGCAGGCAATAAATCAGTGATTAATTTTTGTGCTCTATATTTTTCAGACGCTTCAAGATCTAATCTTGCACGGCGCCGGGAATTTTCAAAATCTGCCTGAAGCCGGTAGATGCGATTTTCAGATTCATCAAGCTTTGCTTGAAGCTCAGCAATTTTTTCATGCGCTGCTTTTAATTCAGCATTGCTGTCTGTCTCATCTGTGCCGGTGTTATTTACTGCACCGCTATTTGCTTCAGATGAATTTTCACTAGCTTCATCTGCCGCTTCTGTTTGATTTGCATTTTCCAGTTCTTCTTCTACTAAGTTCTTTTCTTCAGCCAACATTTTCACCTCCCTTAAAGTCCCAGTCCTTTATAGTTGGCACAAGGAAAGGGATGGAATGCATATGCCTCCACCCTTAACAATATTTCCAACGTTAATGGCTTTGATACAGTCTGGTTAACACATTTGATAAGTCAGAGCTTATATATTTCAATAGGCTGATTACCCTAGAGTACTCCATTCTTGTAGGCCCTAAAACAGCAATCGTACCAAGCTGTTCAGATCCAATGGAGTAGCTTGCGGTAATCAAGCTGCAATTTTCCATCGCAGCATTCTTATTTTCTTTGCCTATCTTGATATTAATGCCTAACTCATCTTTTGGTATCAGCTCATAGATTCGGTCTTCTTCTTCAATCATATCCATTAAGATTTTAATCTTATCCAGATCATGAAACTCCGGCTGGGCAAGCATGTTCGACTTTCCGCCAAAGAATAGCTTTTCATGGGCAGGAATTTTAAGTATGTCAGCAATAGAAAGCATAATGCTGTCAAAATTATTGATATGCTGCCGAAGAAGAATGGCTACTTCTTTATAAATTTTATTATTTAACCTTTCAATTGGAACGCCAGTCAGACGTTCATTTAAAATGTTAACCAGCTTCTCCAGGTCACTGGCATCCATAGATTCGGGCAGGTGAAACATCCGATTCTCAACATGACCAGTGTCTGTGACTATGATGGCAATAGCTGTTTGCTGGTTTAAAGGAACAATTTGAATTCTCTTTAACCTGTTTTCTTTTACAGCCGGACCCAACACAATTGATGTGTAATTTGTCAGATCTGAAAGGATTTTAGCTGACTTTTGAACAATTTTTTCAAGTTCAAAGATCTTTTCGGCAAATACCGATTTAAGCTGCTGAACATCTTGCAGGGTTAATTGCTGCGGAGACAATAAATGGTCCACATAGTACCTATACCCTCTCTCAGAAGGAATTCTTCCGGATGAGGTGTGTGTCTTTTCAATAAACCCCAGCTCTTCTAAATCAGCCATTTCATTTCGTATCGTCGCAGAACTGAAGGTAATCTTATCCTTTTTCGACAAACTTCTTGATCCGACTGGCTGCGCAGATTGAATAAAATCATCAACAATGACTTGAAAAATCAATAATTGGCGATCAGTCAACACAGTTCTCACCTCTGTTAGCACTCTTGACTCTTGAGTGCTAATTCTATTATTAAATTATCAAATCAAACGTTTGGTGTCAATCATTTGGACCGATTCATCTTAAAAACGACTGAAAAACTTCATTCCCTAGAAAACGGCCTCTTCTCGTTAATTTAACATGATTTTCTTCAAAGGAAATTAGTCCCTGTCCTGTTAATTTTTCTAGTTCTTCTGCAAAAAGTTTCATAAGGTCTACATTAAATTTCTCAGTAAATTTAGGAATTGAAACTCCTTTATTTTTTCGTAACCCAAGAAACATTTCCTCTTCCATTTGTTCAGTTAAAGTAACTTCATGATTTTCTAAAATAGGCAGTCTTCCTTCATCCAATGCACCCAAGTATTTTTTTAGCGGACCATGATTGGATATTCGCTGACCATTTACATAGCTGTGGGCTCCAGCACCGAATCCATAGTACCAGTCATTGTCCCAATACGTCAGATTATGTCTGCTCTCAAAGCCTGGCTTGGAAAAATTGCTAATCTCATATTGCTCAAAACCGTTGGCTTCCATTTCATTCATCAGCAAATCATACATTTGAGCTTCAACATCTTCACCTGGCGTTGGCAGGCGGCCTTTTCGCATTAAATTATAAAAAACGGTCTTTGGCTCGATGATTAGCGAGTAACCTGAGTAGTGCTGAATATCCAAGGTAAAAGCTGTTTTTAATGTTTCGCGAAAATCCTCCAAAGTTTGACCGGGAAGGCTATAAATAAGATCAACGCTAATATTTTTAAAGCCTAGGTTCTTAGCTTCTGCAACCGTGTGAAAAACATCCTCTGCTTGGTGGGTGCGGCCAATTTTCTGCAATAAATCATTGTTAAAGGTTTGGACGCCAATGCTGAGACGGTTGACGCCGGCTTCCCGGAGGATTTCCAGTTTTTCCTTTGACAGGTCGCCAGGATTCGCTTCAAACGTGTATTCTGTTTGGCTGTTATATGGAAGGATGTCCAATATATCCCGGCAAAGCTTTTCAAGCTGCTGTTCGTTTAATGCAGTCGGTGTGCCGCCTCCGATAAAAATGGATTGCAAATACTCTGTCGGTGACTGTTGAAGTGTGATCTGCATTTCTTTTTTCAGAGAATCCAGGTACTCATCAACCGGCTGACCCTTTAGAAAAAACTTATTAAAATCACAATAATGGCAAATATGCTGGCAAAAAGGAATATGAATATATGCTGCTTTTATCATTTATTTCACGACCTTAACTATCAAGTCTATTACTCATATGCGGACACGGGGACAGGCACCGTGTCCGCACTTAAGGACAAGGTGCCTGTCCCCGTGTCCTTTTTCTCAAATAAAAAGAGGCTAGATTGCTTTATTATGAAAGCATATCCAACCTCATTTGACAAATCAAATATTTTTATTTCTTTGAGCCGGTGTCGTCCATTTTTAGTACGGCCATGAAGGCTTCTTGCGGTACTTCAACGGATCCGACTTGTTTCATGCGCTTTTTCCCTTCTTTTTGCTTTTCAAGAAGCTTTCTTTTACGGGAAATGTCACCGCCGTAACATTTGGCAAGGACGTTCTTACCCATCGATTTAATCGTTGAACGGGCAACAATTTTTTGTCCAATAGCGGCCTGAACAGGCACTTCAAATTGCTGGCGTGGAATTAATTCTTTTAACTTTTCAACAATAACTTTTCCGCGTTCATAGGCAAAGTCCCTATGAACAATAAAGCTTAGGGCATCTACTTTGTCCCCGTTAAGAAGAATATCCATTTTAACAAGCTTTGATGGTTTATAGCCAATTAATTCATAGTCAAAGGAAGCATAGCCTTTTGTATTTGATTTCAGCTGATCAAAGAAATCATAGACAATTTCAGAAAGCGGGATCTCATACACAATGTTTACGCGTGATTCATCTAAATATTGCATATCAACGAAGATGCCGCGTTTTCCTTGACATAGCTCCATAATCGCTCCAACATAATCATTTGGTGCCATCATGGTTGCCTTTACGTAAGGTTCTTCAACTCGGTCAATCTTTTGCGGATCCGGCATATTGGATGGGTTGTCTACTTTAACCTCTGATCCATCCGTTAAAACGATGTGATAAATAACACTTGGAGCCGTCGTGATTAGGTCAATCTTAAATTCGCGTTCAATCCGCTCCTGGATAATTTCCATGTGAAGCAGGCCTAAAAATCCGCAGCGGAACCCAAAGCCAAGAGCCTGTGAGGTTTCCGGCTCAAATTGCAAAGCAGAATCATTTAGTTCCAGCTTTTCAAGGGCATCCCGAAGATCATTAAATTTCGCACTGTCTATTGGATAAAGCCCACAATAGACCATAGGATTTAAGCGGCGGTAACCTGGAAGCGGCTCTGTTGCACCATTTTTTGCGTTTGTGATGGTGTCACCGACACGCGTATCTCCTACATGCTTGATCGATGCAGTTAAGAAACCTACATCACCCACAGTCAGCTCATCACGAACTTGAGCTTTTGGAGAAAATACGCCGACTTCCACTACCTCGAATTCTTTTCCGGTAGCCATCATTTTAATTTTATCGCCTGCTTTGACCGTACCATCCATAACACGAATATAAGCAATAACGCCCCGGTAAGCATCGAATAACGAGTCAAAAATAAGCGCTTTTAATGGAGCATCAGGATCCCCTGCGGGTGCCGGCACCTTTTCAACAATCTGCTCCAAAATATCTTCTATTCCAATCCCGGCCTTTGCTGAAGCTAGAACAGCCTCAGATGCATCTAGTCCGATAACATCTTCAATTTCTGTTCTGACACGCTCAGGGTCAGCACTCGGCAAATCAATTTTGTTGATTACCGGTACAATTTCGAGATCATTGTCAAGCGCAAGATAAACATTAGCAAGTGTTTGCGCCTCAATTCCCTGTGCAGCATCTACAACCAGGATGGCACCTTCACAAGCAGCCAAGCTGCGTGATACCTCATAGGTAAAGTCCACATGTCCTGGAGTATCAATTAAGTGAAAAATATAAGTTTCGCCATCTTTAGCTTTATACTTTAATTGAACGGAATTCAGTTTAATCGTAATTCCGCGTTCTCTTTCCAGGTCCATAGAATCCAGCAGCTGATCCTTCATTTCACGTGCAGTCAGCGTATTCGTTTTTTCCAAAATGCGGTCAGCCAGTGTAGATTTTCCATGGTCAATGTGAGCAATAATGGAAAAGTTCCGTATCTTAGATTGTCTGTTAAGTCTATCTTCTCTGTTCATTGTTTCACTCCTACTAAGAAAAGCTTAAGCGCCTTGCTTACCTTTAGCCTTGCCCTTACCGATAATATGAACAAGTCCCAAGGGAGCGCTGCAGCTAGACAATTCTCGAAGTTAAAATTCGACACATTGCACTATTTTTAGATTATAGCAGTACCCATGTCAAGATTCAATGCGAAAAAAAAACGGCCGCTTGCTGCAGCCGTTATTTTTCCTTTATTAAATCGGTTATGATGTCAATGGTATTTTCTGTTGCATCAGTGAGTCCTTCTGAAAGCTTTTTGCCCATGGAGGAAAAGAAATTATAGGCTTTCATTTCTTCGAGCTTTGCTTTTTTTTGTTCAAGGTCATGGCTCGAGACATTCTTTCCGAGGATGGATGCATGCAGCTGGCCATCTGCGTTTTCCTGCAGGGAAAAGGCTCCTTTTAAATCCGCATCTTCATATCCTCTCATACTGCGAATTCCCTCGTTGGCCTGCTGCATCCCAAAAAGAACGGCCATAAACATCAATGAAACTAAAAGGAACGCTTTTAACATAAACCACTTCATAACCGATTACCTCCGCTGTAGCACTTTAAACTACCGGGGGACTGACCCCCGCCGCATTAACGCTTTACCTTGTTGGGGGCCTGTCCCCCAGTGCGTTAATGCTTTACTCCATCGGGGGATAGCCCCCCACTGCGTTAATGCTTTAATCAGTTAAGACTGATTATCTATTATTGCTTATTTTCTCCTGTGTCAACTGGCTTGTTCACTTTTTCGGCCTGCCAGTAGAATTCGCTGAATACATCAGCAAGCGCTTCTGCCGATAGGAACAGTTCTTCAAACGTGTTATCAACACCGCCAAATTCAATCAGCATGGCATTAGACGAAAGATCCTGATTGAACTTTCCATTTGTGCCTTTTCCTTGCTTTTGAATGACAGCCCGGCTTAATCCAGGATATTTTTCATTAATCAGCCGATGCATTTCCTTGGCTAAATGAAGATTTTTTTCGTAATTAGCATGCTCCGCTCCGACAACAAAGGCGATTTTTGCATAATTCTTTCCATTAATTGTAAGAGTTGTATCCTTTTTTCTTTTGGCATCGCGATGGATATCAATTACATATTGCAAATCCCTGTTACCAGTAATGGCAGCTTCCACAACTGGCCTTGATTCCTGATAGGCGGCCCCGTAAGGAAGCCCCTTTTGATTTAAGTTTGCCATGACATCGGTCTTATCCAAGAAAGTGCCGATTCCTCTGCTTTCTAGCTCTTCTTTTAGCTTATCTCCGATCTTTGTCACATTTAGCTGAGAATGATAAGCAAGATCCGGATTGTCAATCCCTTTTAAATATGGAAGGTACGATTCACGTGTATGTGTAAAATAAAGATAAACTACCTGCCTGTCCCCTGTGGACAATCCCGACCCGCTAGGACTCTTTTCACCCTCAGCCAGATCAAGATTTTCTGTATTCTGCAACGTTGCCTCCTGCTCTGCCCTCAATACTTCTAGCGGCGGCGAGGATTCCATTGGCATATTTGTATAATCCGTACCTTCACTGGCTACGAGAATTTTACTGTCATACAGCGAGAATGCCGGCAGTTCTCTTCCTAGCAGGCTTCTCGGATCATCCAAACTAATATTCGTTGACAGCTTAAAAACAATATTCATTAATGTTGGAGAACTGGCTTTATCAATGATTCCATTCATAAAATGGTGGTTTTCCCATCCAAGCAAATGATAGAGCATTTCTCCTGTTATTTTGTTTGTCGCTTGATTTACTGATGATGAGCTGATTCGGAATTCCGGCTTTAATGATGTGATTGCTCCGCTAATAGAAAAAATCATAAACAGAAATAACAGAAATCCGCCGAATATTTTTAAAAGATTCGTACCCTGTATTGTAAAAAAGACTCCGTTCGTTTTTTTCGGCCTCATCACTCCACCCTCTCTTTTGCAAGTCTATTAATTCATATGACATTGCTAGAGAAGATAGAACAAAAGATTTCACTTCAAAAATTTTGAAAGGAGCCTGCGGATTTTGGACTTAAAGATTTTCTTAACGTGTATAAAAACCAGTATTTCCCTGATCAACATTCGAATGCAGAGCAGCGTTTAGCCCATTTGCTATAAGATTAGCCATATCCTCAATGAACACATCAACCTCTTTTGGTGTAACCATCAAATTATGACCAAGCGGAGATAATACTTCATGTATAAGTTTCCTTTTTTCCTCTTCAGGGAGTGTACCGACAATGCCAAGAAATGTCTGACGCTCAGCCTCCTCAGGCAAATCTTCTTCTGTCAGCTTTTTTCTCTCCCCGAATGTCATGCCGGCAGGAGCTAGAGCTCTTGATGGACGGTCTCCTTCTTTCATCTCCCTGCCAAAATGCTTAAGGATAAAATCAATGGAATCACTGGCAATCGATACAGCGTCGACCACGGTCGGAACACCTATAGCCACCACCGGAATTCCCAATGTTTCCTTGCTTAATTCTTTGCGTTTGTTTCCAACTCCTGAACCCGGATGAATCCCGGTGTCCGAGATCTGGATGGTCGAATTTACCCTTTGGATAGACCGGGAAGCAAGCGCATCAATGGCAATGACAAAATCCGGTTTGGTTTTTTCAACGATCCCGTAGATGATATCGCTTGTTTCAATTCCAGTCAGTCCCATAACACCTGGAGCAACCGCGCTTACTGGCCGGTAGCCTTCCTGGACATTTTCTGGCTGAAGCTTAAAAAGATGGCTGGTGACAAGAATGTTTTCACAGACAATCGGCCCTAATGCATCTGGAGTCACATTCCAATTGCCAAGACCAACGACTAAACAGGATGCCTCTTTTGTGACTCCTAGCTGTTTTAAAAATTGTGCTAGCTCAGAAGAGAAGATATCCACAACCTTTTTCTGCATTTGGGTATCCTGCTGACGGATACCGATG
Organism: Cytobacillus sp. MT66; assembly: GCF_058792595.1. Taxonomy (NCBI): domain Bacteria; kingdom Bacillati; phylum Bacillota; class Bacilli; order Caryophanales; family Bacillaceae; genus Cytobacillus; species Cytobacillus sp. MT66. The sequence goes on along the minus strand of NZ_JBXAFB010000005.1, from coordinate 21,166 downwards.
GCTTCCAATGTTAAATACCTGCCTTCTTTTTTCCCCAGTGCCTTGGCCCCTTCTTTTGTCACTTCCACATAAGAGATCTTTATATCGTTTTCCTCTTTTTCCTTAATAATTACCCCTTCAATTTTCGAAAGGTCCTCTTCCTGGTGAATGTTTTTTTGCCGATCATTAATCACCATTTCTCTGGCCTCAACGGCAAGGTCTGTCCGTAAAGCGTATTTGCTTAAGTCTAATGATTCTTCCATCCTAATCCCCCCAAATGAACTGTTTTGCCAAATTTTCCAATATTAACTAGACTATGTTCTAGCTTTTCCTTTTCTTAGCAGAAACATTCATTTAAAGCTAAAGTAGCAAAGGAATGCCCAATTGTCCTAGAAGAGAATTTAAGAGGATAGTCTTGCAAAACAATGGTGATTTTGATAAAATAGCACTTGTTCTTAATATTGATTGTTAATGAATGTGAAAATCGAGTTCATATAATCTCGATGCTTTTTTTTGTAGGAGGTGAATGGGATGCCAAACATTAAATCTGCTATCAAGCGTGTTAAAACAAATGAAGTTCGTAAAGCTCACAACGCTACTGCTAAATCTGCAATGCGTACAGCTGTTAAGAAGGTTGAATCAGCAATCGTTGTAAACGATGCTGCTCAAGCTAAAGAAACTTTCGCTGATGCTGCCCGTAAATTAGATAAAGCTGCTGCAAAAGGTCTAATCCACAAAAATGCTGCTGCTCGTAAAAAATCTCGCTTAATGAAAAAAATGAACACAATGAATGCGTAATAAAAAAGGCTATCAATCGATAGCCTTTTTATTTTTGTCTGTTGGATCCGCTAATTTCCGCTCCGGGCGCTTCGCTTCAATCAATCCAAATATTACAATTTCAACAAAAACAATTCAATAATCAGTTCTTTGTTCATTCCGCCGGTTTTCATCTGGTAATCTGCGTCAGCTAGCATGGCAATGATTTTTTTTAGCTCTTCTTCTTTGAATTGATGGGCTTGTCCGGCTGCTAGCTTTATACGGAATGGATGGACTTTTAGAAAGCTTGCGATTTGCTGCTGGCCGTAGCCTCTTGCAGCAAGTTCCTTAACCTGATAAATCAGCCTAAACTGACCGGTTAAAATAGACAAGATTTTAATTGGCTCTTCATTGAGCTTTAGAAGATCATAGTATATCCTTAACGCTTCATCAATTTTCCGATTAACTACTTTATCGACAAGTGTAAAAATATTTTGTTCAAGTGATCTTGATACAAGCATTTCGACGGTTTTAATATCAATTGATCCGCTGTTGCCTAAATACATAGCCATCTTATCTATTTCACTTGTGAGCATAAATAAATTGGGTCCGGCAAGAGTCAGCATCAACTCAGCAGCTTTCCCCTCTATCTGTACACCATTATAGGAAGCCCTTTCCTTCATCCAGGACTTTAGCTCACTCTCATTCAGTTTCTTCGCTTCAAGAATAGAAGCAGCCTTTTTTAATTCCTTTGTTAATTTTTTCCGTTCATCTAATTTTTCATAAGGAGCAATAAAGACAAGAACTGAATATGGTGCAGGTTCTTTTATATACGCTTCAAGCTTTGAAAGATTGTGCTCTGTCTTTTCCCTAGTTTTTTCGGCTGTAAGAAACACTGGATTATGTAATAAAATTAAACGTCTTTCTCCCATGAATGGCAATGTCTCTGCATCCTCAAGAGCCGCTTCTATCGGTGTCTCCGCTAAATCATAGGAGGAAAGATTAAAGTCCAATTCTTCTTCGTGTAAGAGATTGTTCACTAATAGTTGTTTTGTCTCATTAATAAGAAATGACTCCGCTCCGTATAATAAATAAATAGGCGCAAACTTTTTTGCCTTTATTTGCTTCCATATATCAAATACCATATGTTACGCTCCGATCCATATAGGTTTTCACACTTTTAATCCTATATGAAGCCACAGCACCTTGACAAGGCTAAGATAGTAAATGGTTGTCCACGTTAACAAGCAAAAGGAATTGACTTAAGATCCATGTTCTAAGCCAATTCCTTATCTATATTGAACGCCGTTTTATGAGGCCTAGGATACTCATATGAACGGCGGTGAATCTCTGTAGTTATTATTTTGGCCTTACAAATACAACTTATTTGTGACAACTCTTGTCATTAAAGGAAAAGCGCTGAGGAACGGTAGATTTTTTTCCGACAATCGCTTATACTATAAGGGAAATAGGAGGGGTAGACTGTGAACGAATTTGAAAAAGATGTCCAGAGCAAGCGTAATGATGCGATCGACTCAGGTGTAGGTTTCATCGTTTCTTTCGGTTTCTTTGCAACTTTATTTATTATTGCTACAGTCATTAAATTTGTAGGAGCTTAATGTCCAAGTGGCTACATAGGAAATGAATTTTTGGAGGCTGCCGTTCAAAGCAGCCTCTTTTCAATTTACATTATCTTATGGCATCTGGGTAAAAAAGGTTCCTCGATTTCCTTTAAAAAGATAGGTAATTCCCCCATGCTGATCTGTTCGAAAAATCTTTATTTTTCTTTCCTCCAGCGCATTTAGAACCTCCTTATTGGGATGGCCAAAACGATTATTTTTTCCAGCTGAAATAATCGTTATTTTTGCTCTAACCTTTTTCAGAAATGCTTCTGAAGTGGAGGTCTTGCTCCCATGATGGCCTGCCTTGAGGACATCCACTTGCAGACTTTTATATCGAGCAAGCAGTTTCTCTTCACCAGTTTTTTCAAGATCGCCAGTAAACAGCCATGTCAATCCGCCTAGTCTTGTCCATAGGACGATGGAAGAATCGTTTCGCTCTGTGGACATTCCTTTCATTGGCGATAAAATATTGAATGTTGTTCCGCCAGCTGTCCAGCCCATTCCTGCGCTTGTGAACAAATAGGGGATTCTTTTCGCATTAGCAAGCACAATGAGCTCTTTTTCCAGTTCAGAAGGATCTTCGTATGCTGGAAAAATGATTTGTTTCACCTTGATATTCCGAATGACCGCTGATGCGCCGCCAATGTGGTCGGCATCTCCATGTGTCAAGATCAGCTTATGTATCGTCGTGACCCCTTTGCTTTTTAAAAATGGGACAACAACATCCTTTCCAACTTCATACTGGTTCACTTTTTCCTTCCAAGCTTCTTTTGTAAAGCTGATTGTCCCTCCAGTATCAATTAAGTAATTTCCCTTGCCATACGGGAGCCTGATAAAAATACTTTCCCCCTGTCCAACGTCAATAAAGGTGACTTCCCCCTGTGGCGAAAAGGTGTTAAAGAGACCATGAAAAAGAAAAATTCCCAGTGGAAAAAAGAAGGCAAACAAAAGTCTTTTAAACCCCGGATGGCTCTCCCACAAATGAAAAAATATCCATATCGCTGTCAGGTAAAGCATCATGAATATGAACGGCGGCCTCCCCAATGTAATAGTTGCCAGCGGAAACTGTGCCAGCTTACCTGCAAAGGTATCCATAGAATGGATGATAAAATCGATAGGCCAGATGAGAATATTGATTGATTGGCCCGCTGCTGTATGCAGCAGGAATAGAATAAAAAGACCAGGCAGCAGCAGAAAGGAGAATATTGGTATATAAATGAGATTGGCTAAAATTGAGATAATAGAGAATTCAAAGAAAAAATATAGCATGATGGGAACGGCTGCCAGCTGACAGATTATCGATGTGATGATAAGCAGAATGATTGGATTTGAGAACCGAGCAAGCAGGATGGGAGCCGACAGGAGCAGTGAAATACTCACCGTGAAGGAAAGCTGAAATCCTGCATCGTATAAAATGAATGGAGATAAAAAGGTATAAGCCATAAAAACGATCGCAAATATATCCAGTGTCTGCAGAGTATACAAATGATTCCATTTTTTTAAAAGCAAAAACAGCTCCATCATCAGCACAGCTCTGATAATCGATGGTGCTGCACCAGTAAGCAAAGCGTAAACCGGCAAAAACAGCAGCAATACGGTTGTCATTCGTTCTCTTGTCACACCCGAACGGATACCGAGATAATAAATCATGCCGGCAAGCATCCCCACATGCAGCCCGGAAATGGCCAAAAGATGGACAATGCCAAGCTTCTGATAGGACACCAATACATCCTCTTGGATAAAATCTCGGCTTCCAAAAATGAGGGCAGCAGCTAATGGCCCCGTTTCCTTGGGGAAATACTCCATTATATACTGTATACCTTTCCATCTGATTGATTGAAAATAAGTTTGAGGAGTTTTTTTATCGTCCATGCATGTTGAGAGAGGCATTTGATCCGCATTCAAAATCCAATAAATATGCTTACTTTGCAAATAGTTTTTATAGTCAAAGGAATTTTGATTCGTGGACACAGAAGGAACATCAAGGCTTCCAAGAAGTGTGCAGGCGAGCCCTGGCTGGAGACTTTTGGAGAGGATTATCTTTTCATTTTCTGATTTAATTTTGTACCTTATAATAAGATTTTCATTAAATGTAAGTTCTAAGGCTTTTACAGTAAGGAGATCTCCATCAATTTTCAAATCATCCTGAATGCGGACAGCAAAATGAGTTAAATCCGCGGGCAGCTTCGTATGGTTTGCTCCCTCTGCCAGCTGGGCCCTGATAAAAAAGGAAGAAAAAATCATTATGCACATTACTAGGCCGGTGAAGGGAACTCGCTTGCCATAATAAAGAAAAACCATCAGGACGATAAAAACAGGAAGAAAAATGGCTATGCTAAAAAAAGCAGCTAACAAACCGCTTAAGCCCGCCACAGCAAAATAAATCCATCTCCCTTTCATTAACGCTCCCCCTTTACTGCGTTAATACACCGGGGGTCAGGCCCCCAGTGGTTTAAAGTGATAAAGCATAAAATTTACAAATTAAGAAAGCAGTGTATCTAATGAGATTTCTTTGCTTTCGACCTGTTCAACCTTGACGCCCGCCTGTTCAAAAAGCTCGATCGCATATGGATGGTTTTTATAATCTTTTGAGTAATATACCGCTTTGATCCCAGCTTGAATAATAGCTTTGCAGCATTGTAAGCAAGGAAAATGGGTAACATAGATGTCTGCCCCGCTTGTCGGCACTCCAAATTTTGCACATTGAATGATGGCATTCATTTCCGCATGAATTGTCCGGATACAATGATTATCCACAACATAGCAGCCTTCATCAATACAATGAACCCCACCTGCAATCGATCCGTTATATCCTCCGGCAATGATCCGTTTGTCCCTGACAATCGTAGCACCGACAGTCAGCCTCGTACATGTGCTTCTTAACGCAAGCAAATGGCTTTGTGCAATAAAATACTGATCCCAAGAAATTCTCTCCATTTATTTGCCTCTCCCTTTGATGAAATTTTTCCTATTACCTATTATCAAGTTTAAGCACCTGCTTGTCCAAGGTCAATCATTGCTCTATTTTACTTTTATCTGATCTTTTAGTTTTTCAAAGGTTTTTTCACCTATGCCGCTGATTGATTTCAAATCCTCTATTGTCTGGAAAGGTCCGTTCGTTTCACGGTATTCGATAATTGCGGCTGCTTTAGATGGGCCAATCCCAGTTAATGTCTGCAGCTTGGATTCATCTGCAATGTTAATATTTACCTTCCCGTCATTATCTTCTTTATTTGGACTCCCTGGGATATTGGCTATTTCTATTTCTGCTAATTCCTCCGTTTGTTCGCCTTTTGCTGGAATATAAATAACCATTTCATCCTCGACTCTTAAGGCAAAATTAATCTGAGTTTCATCAGCTGTTTCAGCCAGGCCCCCCGCTTTATTGATCATATCAATTACACGGTCTTGATCTTTTGCCTCATACACCCCTGGATGCTTTACGGCTCCCTTGACATCCACAATTACCGTCACAGGACCTGCCTCCTCAGCATTCTCTTCCACTGGCTGCACTTCCTGCACTTCCTCCATTTCCAGCCATTCCTCTTTTGCACCCACTGGAGAAGTATCTGTGTTATTAAAGGGGTGAAACATATAGACAATAGCTGAAATTACTGCACCCATTCCTAAAATAACAGCAATTTTGTGTTCTTTTATTAAGGTAATCATCTAATCTTCCTTTCATAATTAGCATATTCTATTAAGGATATTCATATTGTATATGAGAAAGCATGCTCGTGAAGGAGGGTTGGAGCATTGAAAATTGGAATCATTGGAACAGGCAATATGGGGAGAATCCTCACAGAGGCTTTGATGGATGGGAAGGCAGTATCCCCTGCTTCTATGACCATAACCAATCGAACGATTGCGAAAGCATTAGATATTAAGAAGGAATATAAAGATGTAAACGTGGCAGAAAACGGAAGGCAAGTGGCCGAAAATTCATCACTCATCTTTATTTGCGTCAAGCCTCACGATATTCATAAAGTCATAAAAGATATATCTCCTTTTCTGTCAAAAGAAAAATGTATCGTGTCAATAACAAGCCCAATTAGTGTTGATCAATTGGAATCTGTTGCCCCTTGTTCAGTTGCGAGGGCGATTCCCAGCATAACGAATCGGGCACTTTCAGGTGTTTCGTTACTTTCTTTTGGAAAAAAGTGTGATGAGGAATGGAAGAATATCTTACAGAATCTGTTTGAAACCATTTCGACTCCTGTTCATATTGACGAAAATATTACGAGGGTTTCTTCCGATATTGTCAGCTGCGGACCTGCGTTTTTCGCGTATTTGACCCAGAGATTTATCCAAGCAGCCGTGAAAGAAACTGAAATTGATGAGAAGACAGCGACTATTCTTGCTGAACAGATGCTGATTGGAATGGGCGATTTAATGAAAAAAGGGTTTTATACATTGCCAACATTGCAGGATAAGGTGTGTGTAAAAGGCGGGATTACCGGAGAAGGAATTAAGGTGCTTGAAGAAAGACTTGGGGATGTATTTGAACATCTATTTCAGGCGACACATGCGAAGTTTAACGAAGATTTGGCACAGGTAAAGGAACACTATCCCCTTCATACTAAATAATAATTCTTTTTATTGAAAAAATCTCCTCTTTTTTAAAAAAATATTTTTTCGGACCAGCCTAAAAGCTGGCCCTATTTTTTTATTTTCTGCAAATAAAAAATACACGTTCTGATTGTGCCTGCGGCGGGACTTCTTCAAAATCTGCCGTAACTGCCAGCAGCTCAAAGCCAGCTTGGCTCAGCCATTCTTTATAGGTCTCTACTGGGAACGTTCTTTGAAAATGAAGCTCGTCGTATCGGTCATATTTTCCAGTGTTTTGGTCAAGGACGAAGAAGCTCAGCTCGTGTTCAATACTGTTTGGGAATTCACCCTGGAAGCAATTCCATATGTAGCTAATTTCCTCGTCTGCAATCGCAAATGTCTGGTTCATAAAAATTTGCATAACTTTGTAAATGGAGTGAACATCAAATATAAAAAGACCTTGATCATTCAGATGTTCCCGGACACGCTGGAAGGTTTCTCTTACTTCTTCCTCGCTTTGCAAATAATTAAGAGAATCGCAGAAGATCCCTATCACATCAAAGGGGCCAAGCCCTTCCAGCTCGGCCATGTTCTGCTGATAATATCGGATATCCAATCCCTTTTCAGCGGACTTTGTTTGCGCTACAGACAGCATATCCTCTGAGAGATCAACCCCTGTAACGGACAAGCCTTTTTCAGCAAATCTAATGGAGAGCTGTCCTGTTCCACAGGCAAGGTCAAGCAGCTGCCTTGCCTGTGGATGATATTTTTCTATACAATCCCCCACAAGCTCTGCCCATTTATGATAGGGAACATCATTCATCAGTTCATCGTATAAATAGGCAAACTGCTCATAGCTCATGGGTTTAGCTCGCTTTGGATATTTTCAATCGGCGCATCGCCCCATAGCCGTTCAAGGTTGTAATAGCCCCGCTCATCACGGTGAAAAATATGAGCAACGACATCACCAAGGTCGACCAGGATCCATCTGGCTTCATCAAAGCCTTCCATTCTTTTGACTGTAATCCCTTGTTCCTCAGCTTTATCTTTCACTTCATTTGCTATCGCCTGAACCTGTTTGTCGGAATTTCCATGACAAATTAAGAAATAGTCAGCAATAAGAGAAATCCCCTTCATATTAAGAACAATAATATTCTCAGCTTTTTTATCATCTGCAGCTTTGGCAGCGGTTAATAATATATCTTTTTCGTTCATTGAATCAGTCCTCCCGGTGCATTACAAGGTCATTGTAGGTGAAGAAAGTGTCAGGGAAAATCGGCTGGCCCTTTCTTAATAAAAATTGAATCGTGTTTTGAACGGATTGAATTAATGCCTTTTCCAAGCTCTCTTTGGCCATCTCCCGGACTTCATCCACTCCCGGAAAATGTCTTCCAGGTTCGATATAGTCAGCAAGATATATGACTTTTTCAAGCAATGTCATGCCGATTCGTCCTGATGTATGATATTTGATAGCGTTTAGCACTTCTTCATCATTGATTCCAGCTTCCTTTTGTACAAGATAAGCTCCAACCGGCGCATGCCATAATTCACTGTTGAATTCAAGCAGCTCTGCAGGCATATTTTGGTCAATAATGATTTGTTTCATTTCCTCTTTTGGACGGAACTTGGCATAATCGTGAAAAATCGCGGCTAGTTCAGCCTTTTTTACGTCTGCACCAAATCGGCTTGCAAGTGTAATCGCTGACTCTGCCACACCCAAAGTATGCTGATAGCGATGGTCTGTGATCTGTTCTTTAACTAATTTTAATGCTTGTTCACGATCCATATAGCTTATTCTCCTTTATATAATTCCTGACTGATTCTGGAACTATATAGCGTATCGTTTTTCCTTCCATTAGCCTAGCGCGGATCAAACTAGAAGAAATCTCCATTTCAGGCACTTCTGCATAGACGATCGGATATGGTGTTTCATGACTGTATGAAGGCCGATCTACACCAATAAACTGGACAAGCTTAACCAATTCATCAATATGTTTCCACTTTGGCAGGTATTCGATCATATCCGCCCCTATAATAAAATAAAACTTTTTATCGGGGTGGGTTTCCTGCAAGATTTTCATTGTCTCGTACGTAAAGGAGGGCCCGGATCTTTCCATTTCCAGAAGCTCCAAGCGGAATCTAGGATGTTCAGCTATGGCGAGCTTTACTAATTGAATCCGGTCTTCGTCACTAATTGCATTTGATTTCTTTTTGTGCGGAGGCTCCTGATTAGGCATGAACCAAATTTCATCCAGGTTTTGCGATTCGAGGACCTCATTGGCAATAATCAAATGGCCAAGATGCGGAGGATCAAATGTGCCGCCAAGAATGCCGATTTTTTTCAAACCCTTTCCTCCTTTAAACTTGATAAAATTAATCGTTGATCTCCGTTCCAGGCGCTTCGCTTTCCGGGGGGCGTTTTGCGAGCCTCCTCGTCGCCTTCGCTCCTGCGCACGTCTCGCTTCAACACTGATCCCCTAGGAGTCTACGCACCTCCCACTCCAATCAACTAAGTTACTAAATCAACATCGGCCTTTAGTATAGCTTTTCAATAAAAAGCGCTTTAGGGCAAAGTGATTTGTTTATTTTCCCTGGACTCTTTATATAATACAATTGTATGTCCAATGAGTTGAACAAGGTCAGCCTTGGTTCCTTCCACCAGCTGCTCTGCTACAGTGTTTTTATCCTCATCACAATTTTGGAGAATAGAGATTTTCATTAATTCTCTAGCTTCAAGAGCCTCACTTACCTGTTTAATCATATTTTCATTCACGCCGCCTTTGCCCACCTGAAAAATTGGATTCAGGTGATGAGCTTTTGAGCGTAAAAACCGTTTTTGTTTTCCCGTTAACATATGTGTTATCCTCCCAGCTGTTTAAGCACAATTTCTTTCATGCGATTCGTGTCCGGAAAAATCCCTGTCCATTTTTCAAAAGCAAGTGCTCCCTGAAAAACAAACATGTCCAATCCATTCTGGATACGCGCGCCTTTCTTTTTAGCATCCCGCAAAATCTTTGTTTCAAGCGGATTATAAATGATATCACTGACAAATGCGTTTGAATTCAGATTATGTAAGGATATTGGCAATTCCCCAATCGCAGGCAGCATTCCTTTTGGTGTCGTCTGAATAATTAGGTCATACTCCCCTAACGCTTCTTCAGCCTCCTGAATAGATAAGGCATGTGAAGGCACCGGATATGGGCACTCCTTTATAAGGGCTTCTGCTTTGGATACCGTTCGGTTGCAGATGTCGATTCTCTTTACTCCTTGTTTGGACATAGTAAAATAAATCGCCCTTGCAGCCCCGCCCGCTCCAATCATTAAAACCTTTTGATCCTCTATAAGATCCAACTCTCTATTCAGCCCTTCAACATAGCCGCTTCCATCCGTATTGTAGCCGACAAGCTCCCCATTTTCATTAACAACCGTGTTGACAGCGCCAATGGCTTTGGCAAGCGGGTCGATTCGGTCCAGAAGAGGGATAATCGCTTCTTTATGCGGAACTGTCACATTAAAGCCAGCGATCTCAATCGCTTTAAAGCCTTTAACTGCAGCTTCAAGATTCTCCCCTTTTACATGAAGGGGCAAATAATGAGCGTCAATCTCATTGGCTTGGAATAAATCATTATGCATGGCCGGCGACATCGAATGTGCGATTGGATCGCCAATTACAGCAAAAAACTTTTTCATCCTGCTCTCCCCTTAGCCTAGGATTTAAATGAGTGATTTTCTTGTTATGGCATGCACCCCTTTAGGCACATAGGCCGCAACCATAGTCCCTGGTTCATTGACCGTAATCCAGCCCAGACCTGAGAAAACCACATCCGTTTTTCCTTCCTTAATCATAAATTCATGCTTGATTAATTCCGGGAATGTGCCAATCTGATCTTTTCTTGGCGGAGTCAGCATCTCTCCCACATGCTTTTCATATAATTCATCGGCATTTTCAAGCTTTGTCCTGTGGATGGTTAGCTCATTGGAAAAATGGCAGACAAAGGACCGCCTTCCTCCAGCAATATAATCAAATCGCGCTAACCCTCCAAAAAACAGGGACTGTCCTTCATTTAACTGAAAGACCTTTGGTTTAATTTCCTTTTTCGGTGTGATGACCTTTAAATCCCGTTTATCTACATAATGAGCCATCTGATGATGGTTGATAATTCCCGGGGTGTCCACAAGCGCTTTTCCATCGGAAAGAGGTATTTCAATGATATCAAGGGTTGTTCCAGGGAAATGGGAGGTCGTAATGATATCGCCATCACCTGTTACTTCCTTAATAATTCTATTAATAAATGTTGATTTCCCGACATTCGTACAGCCAACCACATATACATCCTTGCCGTTTCTGTAATGATCAATCGCTTCTGCTGTTTCCTTAATGTTCAAGCCTTTTTCTGCACTGATCAAAAAGACATCTTCAGGCTTCAGTCCAAGTTCTTTTGCTTCATGTTTCATCCAATTAATCAGCTTATTGTGCTTGACTGACTTTGGCAGCAGATCAACTTTATTGCCAACTAAGAGGATTGGGTTTTTCCCTACAAAACGATGAAGTCCAGGGAGCCAGCTTCCATTGAAATCAAAAATATCAACAATCTTTACAATCAAAGCATCCTTTTCACCAAGCTGATTTAAAATCCTTAGAAAATCGTCATCTGTCAGATCAACATCCTGCACTTCATTATAATGCTTGAGGCGAAAGCATCGCTGACATGTTATAACTTCTTTTTCTAACGCTGATTTTGGTGCATATCCGATCAAATTGGGATCTTCGGTTTGTATTTTTACACCGCACCCAATACAAATACTAGGTTCTGTCACATTTAATCCTCCCACTGAATCATCCCTTTTTTCCTAAACCAATTTAAAATGCGTCTTTCCACCCTCCGATTTAGCTGTGTCATCCAGCCATCCGTCTGTGCAACTGGGACCACAAGAATCGTTTGAAATCCGCTCCGGTTCCCGCCTAAAACATCTGTCAGCAATTGGTCACCGATGACAACCGTTTCTTCTTTTTTCAACCCCATATCCCTGACAGCCTTGTTAAAAGCACGGCCAAGAGGTTTCCTTGCAGCAGGAATAAACGGAATTTGTAAAGGGTCCGCGAATTCCTTTACACGTGCCTCATTATTATTTGAGACAATAGTAATTTTCACATTACTATTTTTCATATTTTCAAACCAGCTTATTAGCTTTGGGGTGGCGTGCGGCCTGTCCCACTCAACCAATGTATTATCCAAATCAGTAATAATCCCATTAATGCCATTATCAAGTAAGGATTCTGGTGTTATTTCAAAAATACTTTTTACATGCTGGTTTGGCATAAAATGCTTTAACACTATTTAAACACCTCAAGTTTTCAAATAATCAATTCCATATTAAAGACCTGTAATTTGTAATCATCATACCCAATTTTACCAAATGAAACAAGAAAGGGCGTTCTACTAAAAGGTCTGATAAAAGTATTTTTCCTTAGTATGCTAAAAATTTTTCGACATTTTTTGTCAATACCTTAGTTGTGGATAACTTTATACACAAAACACACATTCATTTTCCTGCTTTTTTATCTTTTATTAACAACATAACCACAAGTTATCCACTGGTAATTGTGGATATCAAGAACGGTTGTTCTAATTGTCTAATTTTGCTAGAGTAAAGTTACAGCATAAATATTTCATTTTGAATCAAAACTTTGAAATAGAACATCCATTTTTTCCGGAGGTGATTAATAGATGCGAAAGCTTTCAGATGAATTATTAATTGAATCCTATTATAAAGCTATCGAATTAAAATTAAGCACTGATTTCATCCGCCTTATTGAATCCGAAATTCATAGACGTTCTTTATCCAATAAAATAAAAGCATCATCATGATCCATAGTCCAACCTTTATTGGGCTTTTTTTTTGCGCTAAAATTATCATGAACCAATGATGGAGCCAATCCTTTCCCCTGCCTTTATATCATGCGGTGTTTTAATAGATGTCAGGGGCTCGAAACTATTCTTTTCAAATAGAAGAATGACGGTTGAGCCAAAGGAAAAATACGCCATTTCTTCACCCTTGACAAGCTTTTCTCCCTCATGAATGACCTCAATGGAATTGACAAACATGGCCCCGACCTTGACGATTGACATCCTGCCACCCTGATGCCTGACCTCTGTGATCGTCCGATAGTTTTTAGATAATGCACTGCGGCCGTATTTGAGCCCATATTTGTTCACAGGATATGATTTTCTGCCAAGTGTCCACTGGTCGATTACCGTCCCGGATATCGGACTGTGAATCCGGTGATAGTGGCTTGGGCTGAGATAAAAAATGATGTACTGTCCATCGGTGTACTTTTCCGCCTTCTCTATCGTCCCAAGCATTTCCTTAATGGAGTATTCCTTGCCTTTGACAACAATCACGGAATCCGGCTGAATGGTTCCAATGTCTTCAATCACCGCATCCACAGGGCTGACGACGGAACTTTCCTCCAAATCAGAAGGACGGGCACCTTTTTTTAGCTTGCGTGTAAAAAAATCATGAAGGGTTTCATAATCTGACAATTCCTTTTCCATTTCTTCGGTGTTGATTTGATAAATTTTTGAAAAAGAAGGCACAACCGCCCTGCTTGCTTTTGATTGGGCATATTTTTTCAGCAAACCTGATGTCCATCTTCCATTCGTTAACTCAATCATCAGGCGGTAAATAGGTTTTAGCACTTTAGAACCTCCAATTATGTAAATATACCCTTTACGATAGGTCATAAAAAGCTTAAAATTAAATATTAATAATAAAAACAATTAAAAAAATAGCGCGTTAACCTTATCTTTAACAACAATGGTTCTTTTTAAAAAGGAGTGTGATTATGTTATTAGATGTTGTTGACCAAACAATCAAAAGAATTAAAAGCCAGACAGCCAATGTGCTTACATTAATAAACCTGTCGCTTGGCGGTTTTGCTATTATTTTTTGCATAAAGGGCAATTTGAATCTTTGTTTATTGCTAATTTTTGTTGCCGCTTTAGCAGACCGATTTGACGGTATGGCTGCACGAAAGCTTAACATTGAATCTGAATTAGGCAAGCAGCTTGATTCCATGAGTGATATTATATCATTTGGGGTTGCACCAGCTCTATTATTATATCAAGGTATTCTATCAGATTTTGGTGCTCCTGGGTCATTTTTCACGATTTTTTATATTGGGTGCGGGGCTTTTCGGCTTGCGCGGTTTAACATCAGTGAGAATAATGGCTACTTTACAGGTTTGCCGATTACTGCGGCTGGCTGTCTAGCAACGCTCAGCTTCCTTGCCATTCCCTATTTTCCTCCACCGTTCTTCCTATTCGTTATGGTGACCCTTTCTTTATTAATGATAAGCCCATTTAAATTAAAAAAAGTATAAGAAAAGCGCAAGGCGCCCGCCTATCGGCGTATGGACTGGAGCGCTTTGACTGAGTTAAAGGAAACACGGAGAGCGTGAGCGATCCGTGCTTGACTTATCGTAGGGAGAAGAGCGAAGTACACTAGCCGATGGCGCCTGGAGCTAAACAATAAAAATAGGGGCCCTGACACCTCAGTATGGAAATTCATCCCGAGCGTCAGAACCCCTATTTTTTTGCACTTTCTAGATAATTTTTGCTCCAGGCATTTTTGCTGCAACCACCAAAAAACTAATCTACCTATTTTCTGTTAATAATAAAAACTCTTCCACATCATCAATACATAGCTGGACGGCTTGTTCCCAGAAGCCAGGCTTCGTCAGGTCCACATTCAGGTGTTTCAAAGCTAGTTCCTCGACCTTCATCGAAGCGGTGTCCTTTAACAGGGCAATGTATTTTTCCTCATAGCCATTTCCTTCTTTAAGGGCCTGTGCATAAATCCCTAGAGAGAAGAGATACCCAAAGGTGTATGGGAAATTATAAAACGGGACGCTAGTGATATAGAAATGAAGCTTGGAGGCCCAGAATAAAGGATGGTACTCCCCTAGTGCATCGCCGTAAGCTTCCTTCTGCGCATCTTCCATCAGCCTGTTTAACTCTTCTGTGCTGACCGTTCCCGTTTTCCTCATTTCATAGAATCTTGTTTCAAATAAGAAACGGGCATGAATATTCATCAGCAAGGCAACCGACCGCTGAATTTTATCTTCTAACAGAGCGATCTTTTCCTCTTCGCTTTTAGCGTTTTTTAAAGATGCGTCAGAAACGATCATTTCCGCAAAGGTAGAAGCAGTCTCAGCCACGTTCATTGCGTAGTTTCGGTTCAGCAGATGTAAATCTCTCATGGCATACGTATGGAAGCCGTGCCCAAGCTCATGCGCCAATGTTGATACATTGGAAGGTGTTCCTGAATAAGTCATAAAGATCCTTGATTGCTTGGACTGAGGAAAATACGTATGAAACCCGCCAGGTGATTTTCCTGGACGGTCTTCAGCCTCAATCCACTGATTTTCAAAGGCCATCTGTGCAAACGATGACATCTCTTTGCCGAAGCGGGCAAATTGATCAATAATAAATGCTGCCCCCTCTTGATAGGAAAGCTTTGATTGAGCCTCTCCAATTGGGGCATCTAAGTCATACCAGTTTAATTTTTCTAAACCGAGCAGCTCTGCTTTTCGCTTTAAAAACTTAACAAATGGTTCTTTATTTTTCGCAATGACTTGCCACATGGCATCAAGCGTTTCCTTTTCCATGCGGTTTACGGCTAGAGGTTCTTTCAGCACTTCTTTATCCCAGCCCCGCTGTTTATACACATTGAGCCTGAATCCCGCCAGATGATTTAAGACCTTGCTTAAATAATCCTCCTGCTCTTTCCATGATTTCTCCCAATTAACAAATATCTGCTTTCTAATCTCGCGGTCAGAACTTGAGAATTTATTGGCAGCTTGCCCAACTGAAAGCTGCTGCTGCTTGCCGTTTTCCTGAAAAGGTATTTTCATTTTCCCGACAACAAGATCATAAAATTGGCCCCATCCATGGTATCCATCGACAGCAAGCGAATTTATTAAACTTTCCTCTTCCTGAGATAATTTTTCTAAGGCAGCTTTTCGCCGCTCTGCTAGTACAAAAGATAATTCATTTAGAGGGGCTGTTATTAAAATTTCTCCCCACACAGCATCGTCTATTGTTGTCAGCTTTTGGTCAAATACTGTAAGTGCAGATTGAAATAACGCACTTAGATTTGTCACAACCGAACGGTGCTCACTTGCCTTTTTATCGGCGGTGTTCTGGGCCTGCAGGCAGCTAACATACGCTCCCGCTTCTCTAATCTTTTTCGTAACTGCTTCAAAGGCGTTCAAGATATCTAATAGACTTTCGCAGTCTGCTAGTGTATTTGCTGGTATCCAGTTATGTATTTTGTAATTAAATTGCCCAATTTGCTTTTCTGTACTTTTTAGGTGCTCGGCAAAAGCTGGTGATGAGCTTCCGCCTTTAAAAAAGACATCAAGGTTCCAAACATTATAGTAAGCGCTCGCAGCCATGGGTTTTCCTCCTCTGCCAAAATCTGTTACAGCCTTATTATAAGGCAATTTTTTCGAAGTTTCTATTATATAGAAGATGCAGTAATGGCAATGATGAGAATAATGTGTTTTCTTTGCTTCTGGTATGGATTATCCGTTACTATTGGGAAGGTGACAATTTATGAATAAAGCAGCTGGAGTGAAAAAAATGAAAATCTTAAAAAATGCATTTCTTCCAATAACCATCGCCCTCGTCTTAACCATGGCAGGCTGTGCAGATGGCGAACAAGGAGAAAGTGCAAAGCCTATAAAGGATGAAAAGAAAGCTGAGGTCATTCCATACGAAATCAAACATGCAGCGCCACAGCGTATTGATCAAATTTATGGCCTTGGGTACCCAGGGAATGATGAAGGTCTTTATATTGCCTCAGATGACGGTATAAAAATTTTCTCCAATGGCGAGTGGTTGGAGAGCAACTCGCAAAAACATGAGTATACAGGTTTTCAGGCCGTACATGATGGATTCATTACGAGCGGCCACCCGCAAGAAGGCTCAGATTTAAAAGACCCCCTTGGTATTGTAAAAAGCGTAGATAAAGGGGCAACTTTGGATCATCTTGCCTTTGATGGCGAATTAGATTTCCACTTCTTATCTGCAGGCTACCAATCAAATGTTATGTACATTATTAACAATGCCGATTCTGACGCTTTAGATCCTGGAGTTTATTCCTCAGATGACCTGGGAGCTTCGTGGAATCCCGTAAAGCTTAACGATTTTGATGCCGATTCATTGGGAATGATCGCTGTTCATCCAACAGATGATAATCTTATGGCCATGGCTACAAGAAGCGGTATCTATCTGTCTGAAGATAAAGGAAATCACATGAAGAAAATTACTGATTCAATTATGGTAACAGCTATTGCCTTTTCAAATGACAGCCTTTACTATTCATCGGTGGAAAACAACAATGTCCTTTTCAGGAGTATTAATTTAGACACAATGGAGTCTGCGAGCATTGACATTCCATTTTTAAATTACGACAACCCTATCACCTATATAACCGTTAACCAAAAGAATCAGCAGACCATCGCTTTTTCAACCTATTTATTTGATGTCTACCAATCTGCTAATAACGGCGGGAAATGGGACCTCGTCATGGAAAACGGAAAAATCGAAGAATAAAACGGGGATCTGGCCCTTCGGTGCGGGAAAGCTTTCCCGCACCGGGGGCCTGACCCCCACCCCTTTAAAGCGTCACCGCGCTGGGGGTCAGGCCCCCATGAGTTTAAAGCGTTGGTGTAATGAAGTTCTATTCCTTTAGCTGTTTTTTCTTTTTTCTTTTTCGGCGCGGTAGAATTCGTGGAACATTTTCATTAGTGCTCGTTTTTCTATGCGGGATACGTAGCTTCTGGAGATTCCAAGTTCTTTGGCGATTTCTCTTTGGGTTTTTTCCTTTTGCAGGTCAAGGCCAAAGCGGCCGATAATAACTTCTTTTTCTCTTTCATCGAGAACACCGATATATTCCTTCACCTTTTCAAGCTCCATGTTGAGCTGAATAGTATTAATCACGTCTTCCGAATCAGATTTAAGGACATCGATTAAGGAAATTTCGTTTCCTTCTTTATCCTGGCCGATCGGGTCATGAAGGGAAACGTCCTTTCGTGTCTTTTTTAATGCGCGCAAATGCATCAAAATTTCATTCTCTATACAGCGGGCCGCATAGGTTGCCAGTTTCGTTCCTTTTCCCTCAGAATAGCTTTCAATCGCCTTAATCAGCCCGATCGTTCCAATAGAGATCAGATCCTCTGAATCTTCTCCGGTATTTTCGAATTTTTTTACAATATGCGCGACAAGTCTTAGATTATGCTCAATCAGCATATTACGGGCATGTGTGTCTCCTGCAGCCATCTTCCGTAAGTATTTTTTTTCATCTGCAGCAGACAGCGGCTGCGGAAAAGCATTATTTTTGACGTATGAAACGAGAAATACAATTTCCTTCACTAAGTAGCCAAGTGCTGTTAATATTCCTGACATTTTCGCACACCCCCTAAGTCGGTAGTTACACTTTAGCCTTAACTAATTCCTATGAGTAAAAGAAGTTGTTTTTGTCTGTCCACTCCATATTTTTGTTAGGGAAGTATTTCCATATTTACCCTAAGTTTATCTGCCTATTTTCCAATATTTGCAGGAAAACAGGCGTATTCCATAGTACAATGTCCTCCCGTGATACATATATATGCATTGAATAAGCTTATAAATCCTAAGGAGGAGTAGTTTCATGAGTATGGATATGATGGAATCTTTAGTAAATAAAGTCATCAAGATCAATCGGGGAGGGCCGGAATCGGGCTATGGCATCTTATTGGGCGTAAGGAAAGATTATTTAATTCTTTACAGCGAAGATGATGGAGTGGTCTACTTCAAAAATCAGCACATTAAGAGCTTAACAGAAAGCTCTAATAACGGAAAAAACAATAACAAAAACAATAATAAAAACAATCAGAATTACAGCCTCGATCAGCTTAGCACACTAGACTATGTGGCCCCTGACTATTTCGATGAGTTAATTGCAGATTTAAAATATCAATGGGTTACCATTAACCGCGGAGGTCCTGAAAAGGTTGAAGGATTTCTTCACGATTCAAATGGTGAATTTGTAGCCCTTTTCGGCAATGATGAAATGCTTCGTATATCCATGTATCATATTCGCAGCATCAGCTATGGTGTTCAATTGGAAGAAGAAGAAGAAGAGGATAATGAGTCTTAATCTTAAAAGGGAAGAAACCGCCTTGCACCAAACTGGTTTAATAAAAATGAAAAGGAGTTTATCAATATGGAAATGAATCAGCATCTAGCTTCTTTAGTTGGAAGTGAAGTTAATATTATGATGGCCGATGGGAACTCACTTACAGGATTCCTTGCAGATATCAAAGATGATTATTTTATCATGGAGTCAGATAATTCGGTTATTTATCACAGTCTGCAAAATGTAAAGGGATTTTTAAAATACACCAATAAGAACAAGAAATCAAAGAAAAAACAAACAAACTACTATAACGATTATTCACTAGAAGGAATGACATTAAGAGAGGTTCTCGAAGGGCTTCGGTCCTCTTGGGTAACTGTCAACGTAGATACCAGCCAAAATAACGGGAACAATCAAAATAATAATGGTTATAGCGGATTCCTTGCTGAAATCGAAGATGACTACGTGATTATCATCGGCAAAGAAATGCAAGTTCATCTAAATATCGATCACATTAACAATATTGCCAAAGCCAGTATGCAATCAAATAACAACAATAATAATAACAATAACAGCCAAGAGGAAGACTCAGGCAGCTATAGCACTATCAGAGCAATCGGCGTTAATTCAATCTTCGGCGGACGCTAAAAAGTTCAATACCGTAAAATAAGATGCTTCTATTAACCTCAGCTGCCGCCAAATATGACCTTGACCAAAAGAAATCTTTACCATCACTTCAAATTCAACATTACTTTTTCATTTATTTGAATCAATTAAAGAAGAAGACCTCCAATAGATTCGGTTATTTTTCAGACAATCTCTATTATCCTTTCAAGTCTATAAATTTATGGACTAACAAGGTCTCGGAGGATGAAAGGAGGGATAATATTTGAAAAGTATTCTGAAAAAAATGATCGGTGAAAAAATCAAATTACAGCTTCCTGGAAAAAAAACTCTTGCCGGAATGCTCATTGAAGTAGGAAGTGATGTGCTGGTTCTGTTCGACGGGAAGGATTATCTTTACCTTCCCATCGTTCATATTCAAAATATAACAACTAAACTAGATCCTAACGAGGATGAAATCTCCGCTCCAACCGGTACGCCTAATATTGACCATGACGAAGAGCTTTCATTAAGAAAAGTTTTAAATTTAGGCAAAGGGATGTTTACAGAAATTTACATTACAGGGAATCAGCCAATTCCCGGCTATATTTCCAGCATCATGAATAACTATTTTGTATTCTATTCGCCTGTTTATAAAACAATGCTTGTTTCCCTCAATCATCTTAAATGGCTTATTCCATACACTGCCAGCCAAAGGCCATACAGTTTAACCAATCAGCAGCTCCCGCTCAATCCTTTAAATATTTCATTAGCCAGGACGTTAGAAGTGCAAATCGAAAAAATGACTAATGAGCTGGTCATTTTAAATATTGGCGAAAACCCAAACTTTATCGGAAAGTTAAACAGTTTGCAAAATAATTTCATAGAACTAATTACTGCAAGAGAAGAAACGGTGTATCTAAATATGCAGCATGTTCAAACCGTACACTTTACCAACCTTTAATTCTTTGGCTCTGTTAATTTTGGCCGTTGATTGCAGCGAAGATCAACTAAGCGGTTACATCTACATTATGCTTTAACACTGCTAATTCTTTTAAAAGCCGTCTTACACGGCTTTTTTGTTTGAAGTAGCACTAAAGTGCGCTCATATGCCAGAAGATTTTATGTTAAAATAAATGTATTATCTTAAAAAGGCAGGTCTGTGTGTATGGCACCTGAACGATTTATTCTGGCGCTAGTATTCCTGATTGTTTTAATTTCAACTATTGTTGAATTAATTTTTAACGGTCTTTCTCTAAAACCTATCTTGCTATTTATTGCATCTGCTGTTCTGGTTTTATTCTTATGGAATCGCGGTCAAAAAAAGGGGCTGTCTGATAAGTCCCTAAATTAAATAAGGGTGGAAGAAAATCAACAAATTTTCTCCACCCTTAATTTTATCTTTTGAATTTTTCTCTGAAAGTAGCTGGCGGATGCCTGCTACTTTCAGTATGTTGTGGGCTAAAGCCACA